>JAGWMT010000120.1 GCA_028871595.1 Elusimicrobiota bacterium | reverse complement strand
CCGTTGGCGACCGCGAACCCGCTCGCGCCGCTTTGGGACTCGGAGGCGCGCGCCGGAGCGGCGGACAACAGGACGGCCAGAAGAGCGAATCTCACCGGGAAATGATAGCACTCCCGCCGTGGTTCGGAACCCGCCTCCGGAACAGGGGCAGCGGCCCCCGGCCCGGCGCGAAGTCGCGGAACAGCGGGTCCGGGTTGTTCTGCCAGAGCAAACGCGGCGCGGCGACCAGCACCGCCTCGTAACGGCCCGAAAGCGCCAGTTCCCGGACCCGCGCCGCCAGTTCCGGGCTCAAGCTCAACCAAGGAGAAGGAAGGATCCAATCCGGCTCGGCGGTCTTGAATTCGTCGGGATACATCGGGCGCAGGGGCGTGGCGAACATCAGAGACAATTCGTCCGCGTCGGAGAAGAACGTGCTCCCTCCGCCCGCCTTCATCGCCGCCGCGACGGATTCCACGTAGCCCTCGCGGCCCGCGAGGATCTCGCCGCCGAAACGCGCCAGGTCGGAGCGCAGCGGCAGGTCGCGCAGGCGCTGGCGCATCATGCCCGAAACCGAGGCCGAGGGTTCGTCCGGGGCCGAGAGGGCTTGAGCGGCCTTGAGCGGCGCCAGGAAGAAGAGATTGCTCGAAACGGCCAGCACGCAGAGGCCCGCGATCGCCGCGGGGCGCCCGCGGCCCAAGGACGACAGGGCCCGCGCGACGAGGTACGCGACGGCGGGCAATATCCCCGCCAGATAGCGCCCATACGGCTCGGCGGCGCCGAACGCCAGCAAGCCCAAAGTCGCCGCGATCAAAAGAAGGCACATCCGTCTGAGGTTCATGACCCCGTAGGGCGCCGGTTCGGCCCCCGCGGCGGCCAGAATTCCCAGCCAGAGCGCGACCGCGCACGTCAACGACCACGGGCCTTCCCCGACGAGCCCGCACAACAGGACGAACCCCGCGGCGAGCGCGATCCAGCGCCGCGTGAAGGCGGCCCCGACCAAGGCGCTGGGGACCAGGAACGCGGCCGACCAGAGCAGGAACGTCTTCAGGAATTCGAGGGATTCGAGCCAGCCGTAGAGATGGTTGCCGGGCCGATCCCACACCCGGAAATACCAGGCCGCCGGAGCCGCCAGGGCCGCGGTCAGCGCCGCCGCGGCCCAGAACCGGGGAGCGCGCGGGCATTCGTCCAGCCGCAGCGCCGCGTCGAGCGCCAAGGCCAGGCAGGCCGTGGCGAAGAAGGCGAACGAGGCATGCAGAAGGAGATTCAACGTCAGGGCGACGGCGAGGACGCCGTAGGGTTTCTTTTCCAGCAGGCGCCGCCACGACCAGAAGACCAGCGGCGTGCCCAAGGCGACCAGCGCGTAGTAGCGGGACTGCCGGCAGAACAGCAGGAAGGCGGGAGACAGCGCGAGCAAGGCCAACCCGGCCTCCGGCGCCCACGCCCGGCGGTCGGCGAGCTCGTCCTTCTCGCCGTCGGCGCACACCCGCCACCAGAGCGCCAACGTCAGGATCCCGGCCAGGGCGAACGGCAACCGCGCCGCGAACGGGGTCGCGCCCAACACGGCGAACGACGCCGCGGTCAGATAGGCGGGAAGCCACGTGTCCCACGTCCAGACTCCGGCGGCGTTGCCTTCGGACTTGACCATGGACGGCTGGGCCGTGGCGACCACGCCGCGCAGCGCCATGCGCGGCAAGCCCGTCTCCAGGATGGTTTCGGCCCGGAGCGCCGTCTCCGCCTCGTCCTGCCACAAAGCGGGGCGGCCCAAGCTCCACAGAAGGAGGACGGCCCCCAGCGCGATCAGCGCCGGCGGAACGTATTTCCTCAACGCGGAGGGAAGGCCTTGCGCGGGTAGCGCGCGGTGATCGTCGAGCGCATGCCGCCGCGGGGCGTGAACACGCCCACGACCTCGCACCAGACCGGCTTCGTCGCTTTCGCGATGTCGTCGAGGATCCGGTTGACGGCGTTCTCGTAGAAGATGCCCATGTTCCGGTAGCCCAGCATGTAGTACTTGAAGCTCTTCAGCTCCAGGCACTCCTTGCTCGGCAGGTAGCGCACCGTGATCGTCCCGAAATCGGGAAGCTTCGTCTTCGGGCACACCGAAGTGAACTCGGGCACGTCGATCTTGATCTCGTAGCCGCGGTACTGGTTGGGCCAGGTCTCGATCGGCGGAAGAGGCGCGTCCGCGCCCGACAACGACAGTTCGGGGTTGTAGCCGTAGATCAGCGGTTCCTTCGGGTTCTTAGACATCTTTTCTCCTCAAGCGCAGCGAGTTCAGGGCGACGGAAATCGAGCTCAGCGCCATGGCCGCGCCGGCGTATTCGGGACGAAGCAGGATCCCCCACTTCGGGTACAGCGCCCCGGCGGCGATCGGGATCAGCGCCACGTTGTAGACGAAGGCCCAGGCCAGGTTCTGGCGTATCACCGTGCGGATGCGCTGGCTCAGTTCCATGGCCTTCGACAGATAGGTCAGGTCCGGATTCATCAGGGTGAGGTCCGCCGACTCGATGGCCACGTCCGCCCCGTCGGCCAGCGCGATGCCGATGTCGGCGTGGGAGAGCGCCGGCGCGTCGTTGAAGCCCTCGCCGACCATGGCCACCTTCTTGCCGTCCTCCTGGAAACGGCGCACGATTTGAGCCTTCTCCTCGGGACGGACCTCCGCGAAGACCTTTCCGATGCCGACCTGCTCGGCCACGCGGTAAGCCGCGGCGTTGCGGTCGCCGGACACCAGGCAGACCTCCAATCCGCGCGCCTTCAAGGCGGCGACGGCGGCGGCGGCCGAGGGGCGAAGCGTGTCCTCCATCCGGTACGCGCCCAGCAGGTCCGCGTCCACGGCCACGCCCAGCAAAGAACCGGCCTCGGAAAAGCGCGTCGCGTCGTCCTGCGGGATCGCCACGCCCTCCTCGCGGAGCCAGGGCAGGCTCCCGGCGCGCACCACGCGCGCCCCGGACCGGACGATGACGCCGCGGCCGGGAAGCGCCTCGAACGAATCCACGGGCGGCGCCTTCACCCGGCGCTCGCGCCCCAGCGCCACGATCGGCGCCGCGAACGGATGCTCGGAGCGCTCCTCGCACGCCACAGCCCAGGCCAGCATCTCGTCCTCGGTTCCCTTCACCGCGATGACGCCGGCCACGCGCGGGCGGCCGAGCGTCAGGGTGCCGGTCTTGTCGAAGAGCACCACGTCCAGCTTGCCCACGTCCTCCAGAATCTCCGCGTTGCGGATAAAGACTCCCATTTCCGCCGCGCGCCCCATCCCGGCGACGACGGCCAGCGGCGTGGCCAGCCCCAGCGCGCACGGGCAGGCGGAAGCCAGCACGGAGACGAAGCACGTCATGGCCAGCAGCCAGCGCGGCTCCGGCCCCCAGCGCAGCCACACGGCCGCGGTGAGAACCGCCAGGCCGATCACGCCCGGGACGAACCAGCGCGCGATCTTGTCCACGTAGCGCTGGATCTTGGGCTTGGTGGCCTGGCTCTCGCGCACCGACTCGACCAGGCGCGCCAGCGCGGACTCATCGCCGGAGCGGGCGACCCGGACATCCAGAGCGCCGTTCTTATTCAGCGTCCCGCCCCACACGCGCGAGCCCGGCGCCTTCTCGACCGGGAGGCTCTCGCCGGTGAGCAAGGCCTCGTCCACCGTGGAACGGCCCGTGACCACCTCGCCGTCGGCCCCGATCTGCTCTCCCGGGCGCACTCGGACCACGTCTCCGATCACGACCTCGCGCAGGGGGACGGTTTGCTCCTGGCCCGCACGGAGGACGCGGACCGTCTTCGGCGCCATGCGCATCAGCTTGACGACGGCCTCGTTCGTCTTGCCGCGGGTCTTCGACTCCAGCCAGCGCCCCAAGGTCACGAACACGATCAGCCCGCTGACCGCGTCCCATTGCGTCATCCGCGCCGCCGGCGGCAACGTCTCCGGCAGGAGCACCACATAGGCGCTGTAAAGGAACGCGGCCCACGTGGACACCGAAACCAGCGCGTCCATGTCCGCGCGCCGGCGAAGCAGCGCGCGCGAGAGCCCTTGATGGAAATGCCATCCGCCCCAGATCTGGAGGGGGATCGCGATCAGCAACGCCGAATAAGGGGACAAGTTCAGCCAGTGCGCGAGCATCAAGGGGACGGACAGGATGGTCGCGCCCTGCAGCCGCGTCAGCAGCTTGCTCTGCTCGTCCTGCTGGGAGAGAAGGCTGATGGACTCCGCCTGGGTCCGGCTTTCGCTCTCCCCCAGCACGTCGTAGCCGGCCTTCTCGATGGCGCGTCGCAGGTGCTTGACCTCGAGCTTGCCCGGCGAGGGCATGAAGGAGACGGCCACGGTCCGCGACGGGAGGTCCACGCTCACCGAGGTGACCCCGCGCAAGGACGTCAAGGCCCCCTCCACCTTGGACACGCAGGACGCGCAGTGCATGCCGCGCACGGGCAGCACGACGCGGCGCCCGGGCCCGGCGGCCGCGCGCGCGCTCACTGCAGGCTCCGCTTCCAGTCGTTCTCGAAGTCGGCGAGCGTGCGCCACTGCCCGGGGAAGCCCGCGAAGATCGCCGCGTCGAAATTCTGGCCGTCGCGGATCGAAGACAGGAACTGCCCGAACCCGATGCGCCCGCCTTTCTCGATCATATAGCGGATCATGCTTTCGGCTTGCGCGTACCACAGGCTGGCGTCGTACGCGCGCTCGGAGTTCGGCGCCAGGTTCTGAAGCTGATCCATGGGCAGCGGCGAGGCGCGCATGGTCGGCAGCAGGTTCGCGAACAGCTCCCGGCCGCCGTTGCCCGCCTTGGACTCCTCATAGACGGCCAGCCCTTCGTTGACCCAGCGCTGCTGGTCGGCGAGGCGGCCGTTCATGAATTCGAACCAGATCAGGTGCGTCATCTCGTGCGCGAGCACCCCTCCGAGGCGGTCCGAATAGAAGGTGTAGATCGCGTTGCCGACCGTGACCCCCGCCGACCAATCGGGCTGGCCGGTCTTCTTGCGGTACTCGTCCTGGGAGCCGTAAACGACGATGGAATACATGCCGCGGGGCTGGAACGAATAGAGCCCGGTGTCGTTCATGACGCGGGTGTAGGCCGCCTCGCTCATGTCGGAGACCGAGCGGGCGACCTCGGCCCCGTACGCCTTGACCTTGAAATGTAGTCCGTCCAGCTGCGACGAACCCGCATCCAGACCCGGGTAGGCGCCGTCGATGATGCCGTAGTTCGAATTGCCGCGGCCGTCGTCGGGAAGCTCGCCCGGGTATGGGACGCAGGCCCCCAGCACGGCCACGATCAGCAGGGCGCTCGCGCGCAAGCCCGTTCTCATGCGGCGATTCTATAAAATTGGTACCATCGGGGTCATGAGCTTGGGCGAAACCCTGGCGGTGAAAGTAAACTCGATGGCGCCGGAAGGCGACGGCGTCGCCCGCGCCGAAGGCTCCTCCCGGGTGTTGTTCATCCCCCACGCCGCGCCCGGCGACACGCTGGAAGTGGAGATCTTCGAGGAAAAGTCGAATTTCGCCCGCGCGCGCATCAAGCGCGTGCTGTCCTCCGGCCCCGAGCGCATCGACCCGCCCTGCCCCCACCACGCCGCGCCCTCGCGCCCCGGCCCGTCGTGCGGCGGCTGCGACTGGCAGCACCTGGCCTACGAATCCCAGCTGAAGCACAAGCGCTCCATCGTGGTGGACTGCATCCAGCGCATCGGGAAGTTCGCCGACGCCGACAAGCTGGTCGCGGCGGTGAAGGCCGCACCCAAGCCGTGGGGCTACCGGAACAAGGTCCAAATCCCTTTCGCCGAAGGGCCGCACGGCCCGGTCATGGGCTTCTACTCCGCCGGCTCGCGCGCCATCGTGGACATGCGCGAGTGCCCGGTCCAGCCGGAGCTGTCCCTGCGCGTGGCGCTGACGGTCAAGAAGATGGCGATCGCCCGCCGCTGGAGCTTCTACGACGGGAAGACCGGCAAGGGCTGGCTGCGCCACCTCTACATCCGCACGAACGTCGAGGGCCAGGCGATCGTGGCCCTGGTCGTCACCCGCTCCGAGTTCTCCGACCGCGAGGCCTTCGCCGCCGAACTGCGCGCCCAGCACCCCGAGGTCATCGGACTGCACGTGAATGTCCAGCAGGAGCGGACGTCCGTGGTCATCGGCGAGCAGTGGCGCCGGCTCTGGGGCGCGCGCGAGATCGAGGAGACGATGGGCAAGTTCCGCTTCTCCATGTCGCCGGGCGCGTTCATGCAGGTGAACACCCCCTCGGCCGAGATCCTGTACGACGAGGCCAAGTCCGCGATGCGCGAGGGCGGCCGCAAGTTCCCGATGGGGCTGGACCTCTACTGCGGCGTGGGGACTTTGACGTTGTGGATGGCGGACACTTTTCCGAAAATCATCGGCGTCGAGGAGAACCGCGAGGCGGTGCAGGACGCCTACCGCAACGCGGAGCGCAACCGGGTCAAGAACGCCCGCTTCCGCGCGGGGCGCGCCGAGGCCGTGCTCCCCAAACTGGCCAATGAAATGACCGCGGAAGTGGCCGTGACCGTGGACCCGCCGCGCGTGGGCCTGTCCCAGCCGGTGCGGCGGTTCCTGACGGACAAGCGCATCCGCCGCGTGGTCTACGTGTCCTGCGATCCGGCGACCTTCGCCCGCGACGCGCAATTCCTGGCTCACTCCGGCTTCTCCCTGAAGCGGGTGCAGCCCGTCGACCTTTTCCCGCAGACGTCCCACGTCGAACTCGTCGCGCTGCTGGATAGGTCTTAAGGCCTAGACCGCGCTGGGCCCGGCGGGGCTTGCGCGATTTCGCCCGCGGGGCTATTCTCAATAGGTTCAAGGACGACCCACTGTGAGGCCAATAATGAGGCACCCCTCTCTCATTCTAGCCGGGACTTTGCTCCTGGCCGACACGGCGTTCGCGATCAATCCTCCCCCAAGGCCCGCCGCCCCCGTTCCGGCGGCGAAGGCCCGCGCGGGAGCCCCCCTGACGGACGATGAGAAATATTGGCTGACCCCCACCGAACTCTCGTTTTACGAGAAGGCGTCCGCCGCCGGCACGGCCGACGACAAGCTGCAGGCCCTGGAGGCGCAGACCCGGCACGCCGTTTCGGCGCAGCTTCCGGCCCACGCGCGGGCGCGTTACGCCCGTCTCACGAAGCTCCCCATCGACCCGAAGAAGGTTTCCTCTTACCTGGACGCGCTGATCGCCATCCGCGACCCGAAGGACACGGCGAAGCTCGGCACGATCAAGAAAGGCGCCGGCGTCGGCGCCCATCTCCAGCGCGGGACCGCCCTCGAGGACTACCAGGCGATGATGGCGACGGTTCGTCTTGGAAAGGACGGGCGTCCTCTCCCGGGACGCGACCGGAAACGCGCGATGCAGGAAGTGGCGCGCTTTCGCGGCATGCTCGCGGGACGCTCCGGCGGCGCGACGCGCCGCTCCCGGACCGCCGGGGGCGACGCCTCCAAGGTCAGCTTGGATTTGACCGCCGGTGAGTTGGACTGGTTGTTCCCCAAGCAGCGCGCCGCTTACGCGACCGCCAAAAAGGCGCGGGCCAAGGAAGCCGACCGCCTGAAGCTCAACGACGACAACCGGGGATTGATCAAAACGAACCTCCGCCCCGACGGCCGCGCCGCGTACGACGCCGCGGCGACCGAGAAGAATCCGGTCGCCATCAACGCCGCCATCCTGGCCGTCAAGCATTATTCCGGGACCGAGATTCAATTGATCCCGGCCGAGATCGAAGCCCTGGCCGCCGTCACCAAGGACAAGGTCCCCGCGCTCCAACTGAGCAACGCCAAAGCCGATTACAACCGCGAGATGGCCCATATCCGCATCGTCAACGGCGAGGCGGTCAAACCGTCCGAACACCTCGAGGCGCACGAGATCGCGGAACGCTACAGAAAGATGCTGACCGCCGCCGGCATCACCGTCCCCGGCGCCCCCGTCACGTCGACCGACACCGCGAAGCCGGGGGACACGGGAACCAGTCCGACCGCGACGCAGCCCGGGGAAGCCAAGCTCACCCCCGAACTGGAAAAGCGGCTCTCTCCCGAGGAGAAGGCGGCTTATGATAAGGACGTCGCCGACGCCAAGGGAGACCCGCGGAAGCTGGCGGCCGTGTACTCCAAATATCGCAAGCTTCTCGCCCCGAGAAGCATCGACGCCTTCAACAGCCTGACGACGGATCAGCGCAAGGACGTCTGCGCCCCGTACAAGAACGCGGTTCTCAACGGAAGCGGCGCGTCGGTGGCGACCGGCGCCTGCGATCCGGCGGAGGCCGCCCAGAAAACGCTGGCCTGCAACAAGGACAAGGCCTGCATGAGCCGCGTGGCGGCCGAATGCGGAACCGCCCCGGCTCCCAAGTCCAGCGCTCCCGCCGCGCCGGCTCTTCCGGCGCTGGATCCCGCCGTGAAATCGG
Source organism: Elusimicrobiota bacterium (assembly GCA_028871595.1). The sequence goes on along the minus strand of JAGWMT010000120.1, from coordinate 873 downwards.
CCTGCGCCGTCCTTTGGGCCGACCCCGATCCCACCACCGGCGCTCCGGGCTCCGAGAAGAAGCCGTCCGTGGTGGGCGACGTCCCCCCGGCGACCGCCTGCGGCGGCGGCGTGGCCAATCCCGGCGCTGTTGCCGGAACGGACAAGGACTGCACTCCGGCGGCGAAGAAGCCGGATCCGAATTTCTACCGGAACGTCGCCAACGGCATGGCGTTCGGCATGTTCGGCTTGATCCTGGGCAGCTTCTTCGGCGGACCGCTGGTGATGCTCGCCGGCGCGGCGATCCTGGGCGGCGGGGCCTTCGCGCTCAGCCGACACCTCAACAAGCCCAAGGACGGCAAGTAGGCGGCCGGCTCAGCTTTTCGCGGCGGTCGGCGTCTTCTCGTCCTTGAGGCCCCAGGCGAGCAGGCAGGCGCCCACCGTGATGCAGGAGTCGGCCACGTTGAACACGGGCCAGCCGTGGACGTACAGGAAATCCACCACGTACTTGTAGGCCAGGCGGTCGTAAAGGTTGCCCAGGGCGCCCGCGATGACCAGCAATCCCCCCGCCTGGAGCCAGAGGTCGTCCTTCGGCCAGCGGCGCAGAAAGCGCGCCAACGCGGCGATCAGGACCGCCGAGACGACGATGAAGAAGCCGTTGGCCCCGCGCCCCAACCCGAAGGCGGCGCCCGTGTTCTCCACGTAGGTCAGCTCGAAGAAGCGGAACAGCGGGATGGAGCCGACCCGGCGGAGGTCGCCCATCGCCCAGATCTTCGTGGCGCGGTCCAGGGCGACGAGCCCTAGGACAATTGCCGGGCGCAGCGGCCGCATAGCTCCGGTTGCGTCGTATTCGAGCCGATGTCGGCCTGCCAGCGCCAGCAGCGCGGGCATTTCG
>JAGWMT010000462.1 GCA_028871595.1 Elusimicrobiota bacterium | reverse complement strand
CGGTATTGGCCATGCGGTCAGAAGTCGTCTTTGGCGGCGGCGGAGCCGGGGGCCGGCTTCGGCTTGAGCGAGTACAGGTACTCGACCAAGGCGTCGATCTCGTCGGGCTTGAGCTGGTCGCCCCACTTCGGCATATGAATCAGCGCCGGTGGCGCCGACGGGTCGTTGGGCAGGGGGATGGCGCCGTTCTGGATCTTCGTGTGGAGCTCGGGCTTGCTGTAGCCGTCGGAGACCAAGGTCAGCGACGGGATCAGCCCGCCGGCGACGTTGTTGTTGGGGTAGCCGCCGCCGCCGAACTGGCCGTGGCAGGCCACGCAGCCGGCCTTGTTGAATATGAGCTTGCCGCGCTCGATCGCGGGCAGGGCCTTGGCCTCGTCGGTGCGCCACGGGTAGACCGTCCAGGCCTGCCCCTTTTGGGCGGACAGATAGGCCACCAGGTCGGCGCGCGTCCCGTCGGTCAGGGCGAAGTTCGGCATGATGGACTTCGCGTTCCAATTGTGCGGGTTCTTCAGCCACACGTCCAGCCACTCGGGAGACTTGCGGAAGCCCACCAAGGTCAGGTTCGGGCCCCACTCGTTGCCGTTCTCCCCGATCATGTGGCACTTCGCGCAGCCCAGGCCGTTGAAGTCGCGCTCGCCGCGGACCACGGGGTCGGTCGACTCCGGCTGGCGCGAGCAGGCCGTCAGGGCGAGGAGGGAAACGAGGGAGAAAATGAGCCGACGGTTCATGTCAGACGCCTCCGAAGTAGAGCATCCCGAAGATGAGCGGCAGGAAAGCGAGCGATGCGAGGAACAGGCGGCGCGCGTCCACGACGGCCATGGTCCAGCTGGCGCGCATGCCCAGGCCCAGGAAGACGACGGCGACGGCGAAGGCGGGGATCGCGTAGGACAGCCCGGCCATTCCCAGGAGGACGGGAAGCAGAACGGCCGGGAGCAAAGTAAAGGAATGCATGGCGATCTGCAGGGAGGTGGTGCCGCCGTCGGGATGCACGACGGGCATCACGCGGAAGCCGGCGCGCGCGTACTCCTCGCGGTAGATCCAGAACAGGGCCAGGAAGTGGGGGATCTGCCACAGGAACTGGATGCCGAACAGCGACCAGGCCTTGGGCGACAGGCTGCCGGCGAAGGCCGCCCAGCCGATCATGGGCGGGATGGCGCCGGCGGCGGCGCCCACCCAGGTGGCCTGCGGGGTGATTTTTTTGAGCGGCGTATACGCGCACACGTAGAGGACGATGGTCGTCAGGGTGAGCCCGGCGGCCAGGAGGTTGCTGGACGCCCACACCAGCCCCGTGCCGATGAGGGACAGGACCAGGCCGAACGCGAGGGCGCCCGCGGGCGTCACGGCGCCGCGCGGCAGGGCCCGGTTCTTGGTCCGGTTCATCAGGCCGTCTTCGACGATCTCCAGGCGCTGGTTGAGGGTCCCGGCGGCGGCGGAGGAGAGGATGACGCCGGCGGTCATGACCCAAAACGCGGCCGTCGCCGTTCCGCCGGCGAGCGCCCAGCCCAGGCCGGAGGTGACGGCCATCATGAAGGCGATCCGCGGCTTGGTCAGGGAAATCCAATGCTTCATGCGTCCGCCTTCGCGCGGCGGCGTTCCACGGACCACAGCAGCCAGCCGAGCGCCGCGATCAGCGACATCGTCACGGCCAGG
>JAGWMT010000461.1 GCA_028871595.1 Elusimicrobiota bacterium | reverse complement strand
CCTGGCCGTGACGATGTCGCTGATCGCGGCGCTCGGCTGGCTGCTGTGGTCCGTGGAACGCCGCCGCGCGAAGGCGGACGCATGAAGCATTGGATTTCCCTGACCAAGCCGCGGATCGCCTTCATGATGGCCGTCACCTCCGGCCTGGGTTGGGCGCTCGCCGGCGGAACGGCGACGACCTCGTTTTGGGTCATGACCGCCGGCGTCATCCTGTCCTCCGCCGCCGCCGGGACCCTCAACCAGCGCCTGGAGATCGTCGAAGACGGCCTGATGAACCGGACCAAGAACCGGGCCCTTCCTCGCGGCGCCGTGACGCCCGCGGGCGCCCTCGCGTTCGGGCTGATCCTTTCCGTCGTCGGCACCGGCCTGGTCTGGGCGTCCAGCAACCTCCTGGCCGCCGGGCTCACCTTGACGACCATCCTTTTGTATGTTTGCGCTTACACTCCCCTCAAAAAGATCACCCCCCAGGCCACCTGGGTCGGCGCCGCCGCCGGCGCCATCCCGCCCATGATCGGCTGGGCGGCCTTCGCCGGCAGCCTGTCGCCCAAGGCCTGGTCGCTGTTCGGCATCCAGTTCCTGTGGCAGATCCCGCATTTCCTGGCCCTGTTCTGGATCTACCGCGAGGAGTACGCGCGCGCCGGCTTCCGCGTGATGCCCGTCGTGCATCCCGACGGCGGCACCACCTCCCTGCAGATCGCCATGCATTCCTTTACTTTGCTCCCGGCCGTCCTGCTTCCCGTCCTCCTGGGAATGGCCGGGCTGTCCTACGCGATCCCCGCCTTCGTCGTCGCCGTCGTCTTCCTGGGCCTGGGCATGCGCGCCAGCTGGACCATGGCCGTCGTGGACGCGCGCCGTCTGTTCCTCGCATCGCTCGCTTTCCTGCCGCTCATCTTCGGGATGCTCTACTTCGGAGGCGTCTGACATGAACCGCCGGCTCATTTTCTCCCTCGTTTCCCTTCTCGCCCTGACGGCCTGCTCGCGCCAGCCGGAGTCGATCGACCCCGTGGTCCGAGGCGAGCGCGACTTCAACGGCCTGGGCTGCGTGAAGTGCCACATGATCGGCGAGAACGGCAACGAGTGGGGCCCGAACCTGACCTTGGTGGGCTTCCGCAAGTCCCCCGAGTGGCTGGACGTGTGGCTGAAGAACCCGCACAACTGGAACGCCAAGTCCATCATGCCGAACTTCGCCCTGACCGATGGGACCCGCGCCGACCTGGTGGCCTACCTGTCCGCGCAGAAGGGCCAGGCCTGGACGGTCTACCCGTGGCGCACCGACGAGGCCAAGGCCCTGCCCGCGATCGAGCGCGGCAAGCTCATTTTCAACAAGGCCGGCTGCGTGGCCTGCCACGGCCAGTTCGGCGGCGGCGGCTACCCCAACAACAACGTGGCCGGCGGACTGATCCCGTCGCTGACCTTGGTCTCCGACGGCTACAGCAAGCCCGAGCTGCACGCCAAGATTCAGAACGGCTCCATCCCCCTCCCCAACGACCCGTCGGCGCCTCCGGCGCTGATTCATATGCCGAAGTGGGGCGACCAGCTCAAGCCCGACGAGATCGACGCCTTGGTCGAGTACCTGTACTCGCTCAAGCCGAAGCCGGCCCCCGGCTCCGCCGCCGCCAAAGACGACTTCTGACCGCATGGCCAATACCG
>JAGWMT010000460.1 GCA_028871595.1 Elusimicrobiota bacterium | reverse complement strand
TACAGCGAGAACTGCGTGGACGGCTACATCTGGGGCGACGGCGCCGCCGCGCAGATCTGCTCGATCCGCCACCCGGGCCGGATCAAGATCGAACCGATCGTGTTCGAGTCCGCCTCCGAGGGCGCCACCGACGTGATCGTGGACGGCACGAAGCACTTCTGGCAGGACGGCGGGAAGGTCCGCGAGTTCTCCATCCGCAAGACCGTGGAGACCTTCGAGACCATCGCCGCGGCCAAGAAGCTGTACGCCGACGAGGTCTACACCGTCACGCACCAGGCCAACAAGGTCATGATGGACTCCATCCTGGGCCACCTGCACCTGCCCGAGGAGCGCCACATCCACAACGTGATGGAGCAGGGCAACGTCGCCGCCGGCGGCATGCCCTCGGCCGTGGCCCAGCGCCTGGACAAGCTCCACAAGGGCGACAAGATCGTCTACGCGGTCCTGGGCGCCGGCCTGGCCTGGGGCGGCGGGTACATGGAGGTCCAGTGATGTCCGATATCGCGGTCGTGACGGGTGCGTCCGGCGGCATTGGAGCCGCCATCGCCAAGATGATACACGCCAAATCCGACGGCCAACTGACCCTTTGCCTTCATTACAACGGGAACGCCGCCGCGGCGAAGGCGATTTCCGATGAGATTCCCGGATCGTTCGTCGTTCAGGCCAATTTGTCCACGGCCGAAGGCCGAAAAACCCTTCTGGACGCCGTGCTCGCCAAAGGTTCGCCGTTTTGTTTGGTGAATAACGCCGGCATCGACAAACCGCACGAACCCGCCCTCATGATCGACGAAAGCTCGTACGAGAAGATCATGGATACCAATCTCCGCGGCCCGCTGTTTCTCATGCGCGATTTCGCGAAAGAAATGGCCCGCAACGAAAGCGGCGTCATCGTGAACATCTCCTCCGTGCTGGCGAGAAAATCTGTCATCGGTTCCGCCGTCTACCGCGCCTCCAAGGCCGCTCTCGAGGCGTTGACCCAGCAGTTCGCCTTCGAACTCGGAAGCAAGGGCGTCCGCGTGGTCGCCGTCGCTCCGGGCTTCATCGAGACGAGCATGACCTCCCGCATCCCTGAGGATCAGCGTTCCGGCATCAAGCGAGACGTTTCGTTGGGTCGATTTGGCGAACCCGAGGCGGTGGCGGAAACGGTATGGCACGCCATCGAGAATCAATATCTGACCGGAGCGGTGATTTCCGTGGATGGAGGAATGGCGCTGTGACTCCCGCCGAAATCATCGCGCTTCTCCCCCAACGCCGCCCCGCCCGGTTCGTCGACGAAGTGCTGGAAGTGGACGCGGAGCACATCGTCACGAAGTACACCTGGACGGAGGAGGACTGCGCGGGGCATTTCCCGGGCAACCCCGTGGTGCCGGGCGTGAAGATGCTGGAAATGTCGTCCCAAACCGCGATCGTCGCCTGGGGCCTGTTCAAGAACGGCGGCGCCGCCGCGGCCCAGGACGCGTTCTTCACCCAGGTGGACCCGGCGATGTTCAAGATGAGCGTGCGCCCCGGCGAGACCGTGGTCTGCCGCGCGACCGTCGCCACGGACGGATTCATGAGCGTCGAGAGCAAATTTTCGGGCGGGCCGAAGGACGGCGAGACCATCTTCGCCGGCAAAATCAAGGGCGTGTGGGTGCCCAAGGACTCGGAGAACCTGATA
>JAGWMT010000119.1 GCA_028871595.1 Elusimicrobiota bacterium | reverse complement strand
GTAGCGGCCGAAGCGGCGCAGGACTTCCCCCTTCCAGGCCCGGATCCAGCCGCAGTCGGGGCGAAGCCCCGCCGCCCGGGTCACCGCCTCCAGCGCCCCCGCGGCGTCTCCGCCGGTGATCCGCGCGCGGGAAAGATAGGCGTGGATCCACGCTTCCTTCGGGGCCAGGCGCGCGGCGGCCTCGAAATCGGCCAAGGCGCCGGGGAAGTCGTTGATCTCCGGGAAACGCTTGAGGTCGGCGCGCAGGGCCAGGGCCCAAGCGGCTTTCGGATGGGAGCGGAGATATTTCGTCGCCCCCGCGATGGCGTTCGGGACGGAGTCCTTGCGGGGATCCACCACGGCGGAGCGGAAGACGCCGGCGCCTTCATCGAGATAATGCGCGGCCGATGCGTCACGGAGGAAACCGTTCAGGTCGCCCAAACGGCGTTTGGCATCGGCGCGGGCCAAAAGAATCCAGCCCTCCTTGGGGGCCGAATGAACGGCATGCGTATACCAACGTATGGCGTCCTTCGGACGCTTTAAATCCTCGCATGCCAGGGCGGCGACGACGGCGACGAACGGATGATTGGGATTCAAACCAACGGAAGAGATCGCTTCCGTCAGCGCCATTTTCGCCGCGGCGACGGATTTATTTGATCTCGCGACGCGTGTAATGCCGTTGGGCGCCAGCGCGTATTCGGAGCGCGGTCGCGACGTTAATAACTCCAACGCACGACGTACTCCATTGGACACCCCTTCATTATTTACAAATGTCCGAGACCGACCGGTGCTGATCAATCGGCTCAGGGCCTCAAGCGGCTCCATGCTCAGCCCTCATCCCGTTTGCCTGCGTTCTCGATGGCTAAAGCGGCCTGCAGGTCGGCCTTGGCGGAGGTCATGTCGCCCAAGGACATGGCGGCTTTGGCCCGGATCACCAATGCCTCGGATTGGCGCGGGTTCACCTTAAGCGCGGCGTCGGCGTCCTCGCGCGCGCCGCGCGCGTCTCCGGAGACCAGGCGGAGCTTGCCGCGCAGGAGACGGACGCGGTCCTCGATCATGGCGCGCTCCACGCCGGATTCGAACTCGTCTCTGAGCGCGTCCAACCGGGGCGAGCCCGGGGCGGTTTTCGGCGGCGCGCCGCGGCGCAGGGCTTCGTCCAGGTCCTGGGCGGCCTCGACGGCGCGGCCCAGGTGGCGGCGCGCCTCGCCGCGCAGGGCGTAGGCCCACGGACCGGGCGCGCCCGCCAGGACGCAGCGGGTGAGCGCTTCCTCGGCGGCGGCGGGGTCGCCGCGGCGCAAGGCGGCCTCGCCCAGGCGGAAGTGGCCCCAGGCGTCGCCGGCCTTCGGCGCGGATTCGGGCGGAAGGGGCATGTCGGGCGCCTCCGTCCACTCAACGGCCCCCAAGACCGCAAGGTCCTTCAAAAGACGGAAGACCTGGGCGTCCAGCACGTCGCGCGGCAAGGCGGAGCGGCGCGCCAGTTCGCGCTTGATCGCTCCCACCGAGCGTTTGCCATCCGTCAAGGACAACGCCAAAGCGTAGGACCGCGGCAAAATGCGCCGGGGGTTGGCGGCGTCGTCCCCGGCGTCCAGGCCCTCGGACTTCACCACGCGGAAGCGGCGCGCGGGCAGCAGGCGTCCGTCCTGGGACACCGGCAGGAAGGCGACCTGCTCCTCCAAGGTCTTCACCACGCGAGGAATCCATGAGTCCGGGATTTCCTGGCGGGCCACCTCGGCCTCGGCGGCGCGCAGTTTGGCGTCGCGCGCGGGCTGGGCCTTCAGAAAACCCGTCTCCACGATGGCCAGGATCTGGCGCGTCCAGTTCTTGAGTTCCAGCTTGGTGCCTTCCCACTGCCAGGAGTGCTCCGCGCCGCTGGAGCCGAACAGCAGGCTCTGCGAGGTGTACGCGCGCTCGAAGTAATAGGTCAGGCCCGCCGCCACGGCCACGAACGCGGTCTTGTCGTCCAGGTCCACCGGCGAGCGCTTGCCCATGGCTCGGCGCGCCTCGGACCACCACGCGCGGGCGTTGGGGTCGTGGCGGTACCAGAAGCGGACCAAGGCCATGAACGCTCCGGCCACTTCCTTGCAGAAGCGGTCGTAGTCCGACCACAGCAGGGCGCGCACCGCGGCGTCGGCCTCGCGGCGGGCGCTCAGCCAGGTGTACGCCGCGCGGTGCCCGGACAGGTGCGCCATCATGACGCCCGATGACAGCAGCGGATCCAGGAAGAAGGCCGCGTCGCCGGCGGCCAGCCAGCCGGGCCCGCAGGCCTTCTCGTTTTGATACGACCAGTCGCCGGTGGAGAAAAATTCTTTCGCGGGCTCCTTGGGGTCCACGCCCCTCATGAGCGCGGCGTCCTTCAACAACGGCTGAATCTCGTCGCAGCGCTTCAATGCGTCGAAAAAGTACTTTCGGAAATCGCTTCCGTTTTTGTGCGACTTCACGTAATTCGCTTTGGACACAAGACCGACCGACACCATGTCAGAAGACAAGGGGATGTACCAGAACCACCCTTCGGGGACAGAACAAACGAAGATCTTCGTCTTGTCCGGATGTCCCTGGAACTCGAATTTCCATTTGGCGCCTTTGTAGTAGGCGTAGCCGGCGACATTTTTGAGTTCGTCGTTGAAGGTCCGCGTGCCGCGCTGGGCCGCCAAGAAGCCGGATTGGCCGGAGCAGTCGGCCACGGTCCCGGCGCGCAAGATCTCTTTCTTCCCGTCCTTCTCCACCACCACGCCGGTCACCACGCCGTTCTCCTCCACGGCCTCCACCGCGCGCCAGCCGAAGCGGACCTCGGCGCCCAGCTCGACGGCATGATCCAAAAGAATTTTGTCGTAGGTGGAGCGCAGGACCTGCCAGGAGAACTCGGCGTCCAGCATGCGGCCATATTTCTTCACCATCTCCAGGTTCAGATTATTGAAGTCCGCGTCCCACGGGTCGCGGTTCTCCCCCCAGACGAAGACCACGCCCATCTTGCGCGGGAAGCCGCCGGCGTCGATCTTATGATGGACGCCCAGTTCTTTCAGGACCGGGATGGAGCCGGGCAGCAAGGATTCGCCCACGTGATGGCGCGGGAACGGATCCTTCTCCAGCACCAGGACCTTGGCCTTCGGATCGTGCTTGCGTACGACGCCCGCCAAGGTGCTCCCGGCGGGGCCGCCGCCCACCACGATCAGGTCCCAGGTCTTCATGACCGCGCCGCCTGGGCGCGGGCCCGGAGCCACAGCGCCGCGGGATCGAACGGGTCCAAGGTCGCGTCGAGCGCCCGGCTGGAGTCCTCGACGGCGCCGGCGGCATCACCGCCGGACAGCTTGAGCCACGCCCTCAGGCGGTAGAGACCGGCGTCACGTTGCCGCGCGTCACGGCAGGCGGCAAGCGCGGCGTTCAGATCGCCGCGCCGCAAAGCGCGGGCGCAGCCGGAAAGACCGGCGTTCACGGCGGCACGGAGGAGATTCTCCGGAGAGTAAGACGTCCCGGGATCGCCCTTCGCCAAGGCGGACAAGGCCGCGCCTGCGTCCGGAAGGCGTCCGGCGCGCACGGCGCGCGCCAGGAGGTGGCGGTCGTTGCGCTTGAGGGCTTCCTCGGCCGCCGCGCGCGCCTCGCGCCGCAGGCCCCGGCGGGCCAGCAGATAGGACTCCAGCGCGGCGTCGTCGTCGGAATATCCCCTTCCGCCGCAAGCGGCGTGCGCGCCGTCCCAATCCCCGTTCAGCGCCAGGGCGATCGCCCGCAGGCGTTTCACCCAGCGGTCCTGGGGATGGAGCTCGAGCGCCGAGCCGAAGGCCTCCGCGGCGGCCGCGGCCCGGCCCAGGGCCAGCAACGCGCGGCCGCGGAAGGCATGCGCGGGGGCGCAATAATTCTGGAGGGTCAGCGAACGATCGATTTGGATCAACGCCTCGCGGGGGCGGCTTTCGGCGAGAAGCACGTCGCCCAGGCCGGCGTACGCCCATGAAATCTTCTTATCCAAGTGAAGACAACGTTCGAAATCGTTTTTCGCGGCCTGGTACTCGCCTAAACGGCGATAGGTCTCACCGCGCCAAAGACTCGCCCAAGCGTCTTGGGGATCCAATTCGAGCGCCATATTCAGGTCGGCCAGCGCCTTCTGGTAGTTTTGAAGCAACAACTCAGTTTGGCCGCGCCACGCCCAGGCCCAGGCGGACTTCGGGCTATGAGAGATAAATCGATCCAAATCCGCGCGCGAACGCAGGCACGCGGGATTGGGATGGCTCATGCTGATGCGGTGCTCGATCCAGACGCCGGAGCGGTCCACGGCGGCGGACTCCCGCATGATGCGGGCGCCCTCGGTCCAACGGCTCAGGCGCATCAGGGCGCCGGCCAAGGGGTACAACGTCGTGGGGTAGTACGGATTGAGGCGCCGGGCGACGCGCAAAAGCGGAACGGCCTGCTTCAGCTTTCCCTGCTCCGCCAAGGAAACGCCCAGCCAGGACCAGCCTCGGTCGTAGTCAGGCAAAGAACGGATGGCGCGTCTCAGATCGGCCAATGCCTCAGGCCTGCGCCCCAGGATGAACATGGCGCGGCCGCGCCAGGAGAGGGCGAAGCCGTCGTTCGGGGCTAGTTTGAGCGCCTTGTTCAGGTCACGGATCAAGGATCGATCCCGGATATCCGCCTTGGCCCGGGCGGCGAATAATAACGCCAGCGGCGACTTAGGGTCGAGTTTCGCGGCCTGAGAGAACACTCGCGCGGCTTCACCGGGTTCCGCCAGATACCACAAACACACGCCGCGGAAAATATGGGGCCAGGACCAATTTGGGGCCAATAAAGATGCGGCCTCGAACTGCGTCTTCGCGCGAACGAAACGACGGCGCATCTCCAGGGCCATGCCCAGGCCCATGCGGGCCCACAACTGATTTGGGTCCAGGCTCAAGGCCTTTTCGAAGTCGGCGATGCCGGCTTCCGATAAACGGCGGGAGCCCCGGTGATTTTCGCCATGCATAAAACCACGGAGCACATAGAAGGCGGGGTCTTTGGGCGCCTTCTTGATGGCCGAGGACAAAAGACGAACGGCTTTCTTTTCGTCAAATTGCCGCACGGCTTTGAGGGCGTCTTCCCAACCGCCGCCTGAAGAAACGTACGGCATTGAACGGCGGGGAGCGCCGCCGGGGCCGAGTTGGAGTCCGCGGCCTATGCGTTTGAACTCGGCAAATCCGCGGAGGTGGTTTTGGCGATAGAACAACAGCGAATGGGAGATGTAACCGCGGAATAATACCGATGGAAGCAGCGACGATTCTTCGGAGAACACCCGATCCAATGGATCAATGTTTAACGGCAAGCAAGTTCTCCACGTCCGCCTTTTGCTGGGGATTCAGCAAGTACGGGAATTCCTTCAAGACCTTCTCATAATCGGCGACGGCGGCCTTGGCATTGCCTAGATTCAAATTGGCCGCGGCGCGGATCACATAGGCGCGGCCCAAATTCCCGGCCACGTCCACGCAGCGCTGGGCGGCGGCCAGAGCGGGCTTGGCTTTGCCGCGGGCTAGGAGCACCTGGGCCAAAAGGAGGTACGCTTCGGGATACTTGCCATCCAGAAGAAGAGCGGTGTTTAATTCCTTCTCGGCCGCGGCGAAGTTCCGATCGTCGTACGCGAACACCCCGAGCAGGTAGTGCGCCCACGGGGTGGTTTTCTTGAGGCGCAGGGCCTCGGCCAGGACGGCTTTCGCCTCCTTGGTTTGCCCCAAGGCCCGCAGCGATTCGGCCAGCCACATCCGCGCCATGGCGAAACGAGGCTCCAGCGAAATGGCGCGGCGGGCGCGCTCGGCGGCGGCGGCGGGGCGGCCGGATTCAAGCAAAGCGCGCGCGGCCCAACCGTGGGCCAAGGCGTGGTGCGGGTCGATTTCCGCGGCGCGTTCGAAGTCCAGGACGGCGGCGGAACGGTCCCATTGCTGGAGGCGCAGTTGGCCGCGCCACACGCGCAGGGAGGGCATGGACGGGAAGCGCGCGATGGCGGCGGTGAGCTGAGAGATCCCCTTCTTCAGTTCCTCCGGAGCAGGCGCGCCGCCGGTCTTGAAGGCCCAGTGATACCGATGGTCCAACAAATAGGCGCGGTCCAGGTCGAACGCGGCGCCGACCACGTCGCCCTGGCCCCGGCGGGCCAGGCTCCGCTCCCAGTACGTCAGGCTGTAATGCGGGTCCATGGCCAAGGCGCGGTCCAGGTCGGCCAAGGCCTCGGGGAAGCGGCCCAGCTTGCGCAGGAGTCCCCCGCGCCAGACGAAAGAGCGGTGGTAGAAGGGTTGGAGGCGCGCGGCGTCGCCGAAATCCTTGAGGGCGCCCGCGGCGTCGCCCACGGCGCGCTTGGCGTTGGCGCGCCAGGCGCGCAGCCAGCCGGCGTGCGGGACCTGGCGGATGGCGCGGGTCAGGTGCGCGATGCCCTCGGGCATGCCCGCCGGGGTGTAGCACGAGGCGCGTCCGAAGAAGGCGTTGGCCCAGCCCAAGTCCGGGTGCGCGCCGCAGAGGCGGCGCACGAAGTCGTAGTCCTCGGCCGGAAAATGGGAGAAGTGGGACTGGGTGGCCTCGCGGCGGTAGTAGGCGGCCACCTGCTCGGGCCGCTCGAAGCAGAAGCGCAGGATTTTGTCCACGTAGGCCGGCGCGTCGATCTTGACGGTCTGGTGGATCTGCAAGGTGATGAAGCCCAGCACCGGGCTGACGTCATAGGCTCGGTGAAACCAGACCAAGCGGTCCTTGAAGCTTTTCGCGGCGCGCGCGCGCAGCAGGCAGGCCGCGGAGCAGACGCGGTCTTTCTCCCACGCCCGTTCGTAGGCCTTCGCCGCGCGCTCGCGGCGGCCGAGGCGCTCCTCGGCCATTCCCAGCAGGAGAAAGCCCAAGGCCGACTCCGGCGCCAGACCGACGAAACGCTCCAAGTCCTCCCGCGCCTCGGCCGCGCGATCGGCCAGCAGGCGCGCGGCGCCGCGGTCAAGCCGGGCCCAGGCGTGGTCGGGCTCCAAGACGAGCGCGCGCGAAAGGGACTCCTCGGCCTCCGGACGGCTCAGATCCGCCTCGCCCAGGCCCGCGTGGGCGTCGGCCCGCTCGGGGTCCAGGTCCAGCGCCGCCTGATAGTCGGCCAGCGCGCCGCCTTGGTCGCCGGCGGCGCGGCGCAGGCGGCCGCGGCGGGCGTGGAAGACGGCGTTCCGGCGCTTGGCCGGGACCGTCTCGGCCGCGTCCAGCGCGGCGCGCAGCTCGGGCCGGTACAAGGTCCGGAAATAGGACAGCTCGTACTCCGGCGCGTGGGGCAGGCCGAAGCGCTCGCTCAGGTCCTCGATCTTCCCGTAAAGCCCCAGGGCTTCGACGCGCTTGAACGGATCCATGTCAGTTCCTCAAGAGCGCGGCCACGCGCGCGCGCTCCTCGTCATTGAACAAATAAGGGAAGCGCTCGTGCACCACGCGAAAGTCGGCCACGGAGTCGGCGGCGCGGCCCAGCGCGCGGCGGATCTCGGCGCGCAGCAGATAGGCGCGGCCTTGGTTCGGCGCGATGGTCAAGGTCCGCTCCGCGGCGCGCTCCGCCTCCATCCAACGGCCCAACCGCGCGAGAGCCGCCGCTTCCAAAAAGTAGGCGTCGGCGTCGCGGCCCTCCAGGGCGCCGGCCGCGCGCGCCTCGGTCAAGGCGCGGGCGAAAGCGCCGTCTTCCAGCGCCCAGCGCGCGCGCTGCAGGCGCAGGGTCCAAGCCTTGGGCCGCTCGGTCAGCGCGTCCGACACCAGGATCTCCGCCTCGGCCTTCCGGCCCAGACGGCGAGCGGCCTCGGCCCAGCCCGCGCGGAAGGACAGATGGCGCCCATCCAATTTGACGGACCGGCGAAGGGACTCGAGTGCGCGGGCGGGACGCCCGGCCTCCAGATGGGCCAGGCCCACGAAGCCCAGGGCCAAGGCGTGCGCGGGGTCCAGCGCGACGGCGTCCTCCAAATCCAATATGGCCGCGCCCAATTCCCCGGTCCGGATGCGCAATTCCCCCCGCCACGCGCGCAAGGAAACGCAGGACGGATGGCGCGCGACCGCCGCGTCCAGCTCGCGCAGGCCCGCGGCGCGTTCTCCGGCCGACGGCTCGCGTCCGGGAGCGTAGATCCACGAATAGCGCGGGTCCAGGGCGTAGGCGCGGTCCAGGTCGTGGGCCGCGCCCAGGAAATCCCCCAAACGGCGCCGCGCGAGCGAGCGCTCGTGAGAGGAGAACGGATAGCGCTCCTCGCCCGCCACCGCGCGGTCCAGGTCGGCCAAGGATTCCTTGAGACGCCCCTGGCGCCGCAGGACAGCGCCGCGCCAGCCGTAGGCGCGGAAGTAGTGAGGAGACAACGCCAGCGCCTTGTTCAGGTCGCGCAGGGCGCCGTCGGGATCGGACGAGACGCGCGACAGCGCCCGCCAGGCCCAGGTCCAGCCCGCGCGCGGATTTTTCGCCACGGCGGCGTCCAAATATTGACGCGCCTCGGTCCGACCTTTCGCGCCCACCGGCGCGCGCGCCAAGGCGCGGCCCAAGGTGGCTAAGGTCCAGGCGCGATGTCCGCGGGACGACAAGGTCCGGCGGGCCAGGTCCACGGCTTCGAAATGATACGGAGAGAAACGCGTCTCGTCCTGGCCGAAGCGGGTGCACAAGGGAAGCACGCGCTCGTCTTGGAGACAAAAATCCACGTGACCTCTCAACCAAGCGCCCCAGGGGGCGCCGGGCTTCCAGGTGAACAGGGCCACGTGCGCGTGGTCGGGCTCGGCGTCGAGCGCCTCCTCCGCGGCCTTAACGGATTTCGTCCCGGTCCAAAGACGGGAACGAAGGAGCGCGGCGGCGGAGCACGACGGCTCAAGCCTCAAGGCGGAACGGAAGGAACGGTTCGCCGCTTCGCGGCGTTTGGACCTCGCGAGAGCAAGGCCTTCAAGGAAGCACGGCAACGCTTCCTTGGGAAGAAGCGTGCGGGCGGCGGCGGCGTCCGACGCGGCGCCGGTGGGGTCGTTATTCAATAAACGGGCGGCGGCACGGTAGACGCGAGTCCAACCTTCCTTGGGATCTAACATCACGGCGTTGTCTAAACTCGAGAGAGCCCCCTTTTCCCCCAAACCGGCTTCGCCTAACCAGGCGTGGGCACGGGCATAATTGGGATTGAGATCGAGTGCGGCGCGAAAATCTTCCGAAGCGCAGGGGTCTCCCAATAGTCGGCGGACACGGCCGCGAACGGCGAATTGCGTGGCCGTGCGCGGCTTCCCGGCCCCCGCCAGCTTCGCCCTCAATTCGGCGCCGAATAGACGTCGATATAATCCCAGCTCGAATTCCGGAACGTGAGGGACGCCCCAACGCAGCGCGAAGTCCTCGAGGCGGCCGTCGCCGGCGGGAGAAG
>JAGWMT010000118.1 GCA_028871595.1 Elusimicrobiota bacterium | reverse complement strand
GAGCTGGGCCCGCCGATCTCCCTGGGCGTGTTCCCGCCTCAGATCCGCCCGTCCCGCAACCAGGGCGCGATCATCGAGTTCTCGGTGTCCGATCCGCCGGCGGGCCTGGTCTCCTGGAAATTCCAGCTGCTCCAGCCCTCGAAAGACGGCACCGAGCTGGCGCCCCTGCAGGAGGTCGTCGGCGGGGGGCCGGTATTCCATCAGATCTTCTGGAACGGACGGCAGAACTATTTCGGCATTCCGCTGGCGTCGGGCCGCTACGAGTGCGTGCTGACCGCGCTCGACGCCAAGAACCGCCAGCGCACTTTGCACCGCTGGATCCAGGTCCTTCCCGAGGAGGGCGGGAGCGAGAATCTGCTGGCCTCCGGCCCCGAGCCGGTCCAGGACGCGCGGTCCGCCGTCGCGCCCATTCCCCGCAAGGCCGAGTCCATCCCCGCGAGCGCCGCGCCCAGCGAGGATATCTCGGGCGGCGACGCCAAGCCCCTGGTGAAGGGCGTCAAGCCCGCCGCCGTGGAGATCGAGCCGGTCCCGAAGAGCGTCGCGAAGGCCAAACGCAAGGTCGTCACGCGCGCGGTCCGCGCGAAGCGGGCGTCCGCGCGCCGGAAAGTCAAAGCCAAGACCGCGGAGCCTTCGGCCGCGCGGGCCCCCGCCCCCGCGGAAAAACCCGCGGCACCCGCGCGCCCCGGGCATTACGAACTGGGCTTCAACAAGAACACGCACCAGATGACCCCGGCCGCCGAGAAGGCGCTGGCGAAGGCCGCCACCGACATCGCCTCCTATCCTTTGGAGACTCTCCAGGTGATCGGACACGCCGCGTCCGACGAGACCGACGCGACCGCGCTGGCCGACCGGCGCGCGAAGATGGTCGCCGGCCTGCTGATCAACCGCTATCAGGTCGAGCCCAACAAAATCCAGGTCAAGTCCTCGACCGGCGAGGGGGCCACCGTGGAACTGGTGCTCGCCCGCAACGATCAATGAGCAAAATCGACGGGATCGTCGAACAGATCGCCTTCGGGGAACAGGGCCCCAAGAACGGCTCCAGCCTGGGCTTGTACTTGAGCCCCGACATCATCTACCTGTCCGAAACCCACATGGGGAAGGACGGCGTGCTCGTCGACCACCTGGTGCGCATCCCGATCCCGGCCGACGAGAAGAAGAAAGCCGGCGCGACGGCGACGATGAACACCGATTTTCTCGAGGACCCCGCCAAGATCGGGAGCCTCATCAAGCAGTCCATGTCGCAGCTGCGCTGGAACTCGAAGACCGTGCGGGTCACCTTGTCGCACCATCTGGGCCTCCTGCGCTATTTCACGATGCCGGCCATGGACCGCCGCTACCTGAAGAGCGCCGTCCCGCTCGAGGCGAAGAAATACATCCCGATCCCCTTCGACGTCCTGGCCCACGATTTCCAGGCCGTTCCCCTGCCTCCCGACGCCGCGGGCAAGCCCCGCCTGGGCATCGTGATCGCCGTCACCCAGCGCAAGAACATCACGAACGTCCAGGGCCTGCTGGATTCCCTGGGCCTCAAGCTGGACGGTCTGGAGGTCGCCCCGCTCTCGGTCCTGCGCCTGTGGCAGGCCGTCGACGCCCCCAAGGACAAGGCGCCGTTCCTGCACGTGCATCTCGACGGCGGCAACGTCCGCGTGATGGTCGTGGACGGCGGCTCGCCGGTGTTCTTCCGCGAGGTGTTCCTGAGCGCGGACCCGACCCCCGCCGACCTGCGCAAGATCGATCTGATGGGCTGCCTGTCCTTCGTCCAGAAGCAGCTGGGCCTGACGACGGTCTCGCGCGTGCGCGTCAGCGGCAACATCGCGAACCTGGAGGAGATGAAGGCCGCGTTCGCCGAGGACACCCGCCTGCCCGTCGTCATTCAGGACACCCCGAAGCTGCTGTCCGTGAAGAGCGGCGACTGGGGCGGCTACGCCGCGCTCGGCGCCTCGGTGCGCTCGGCCGCGGTCGCCGGCTCGACGGTGGACATGGCGGCCGCCGAGCGCGTCACCGACGACGAGCGGCAGACCGCCCGGGACATCATCCTCGCCGGGCTGGTGCTCGGCGCGCTGTTCGCGGCGTCCGGCCTGCTGAAATCCGCGACCTACACCTATCGCGCCCAGGAACTGCACAAGTACGAGGGCCAGATCGACCCGGACGTCAAGGCCTCCCTGACCGGACTGGACCCGCTCGCGATCGACGGCCTCCTCCGCGACATGCAGGCCCAGCTCGACCAGATGCGCGCCGTGACCGGCGCGAGCGCGCGCCACCCGAAGATCTCCGTGATCCTCAAGGAGATCATCGACGACATGCCCAGCAAGATCTGGCTCGACCACCTGTCCATCAGCAACCCGCTGATGGGCGCCGACAAGCAGCCGTTCGACATCGTGCTCCGCGGGCACGCGCAGGACGAGTCGGTGCTGGCCGAGCAGGCGCTGGCCTTCCAGCTCAAGGACTCCCTGGTGCGCAGCCCGATTCTCGGCAAGACCTTCGACATCAGCCTGTCGCTGCAGAAGATGGCCGGCGGCGACGACAATTCCGCCAATCAGAACGGGCTGGACCCCAAAGCCCTGGCGGACAAACTGGAAGAGAGGACTTCGTTCTCCATCGAACTGAAGTCGAAGCACTGATGAACGCCCAAGACCTGAAGCCTTACGCGGACGCGGTCCTCCAGGAGTTCCAGATCGTCTCCGGGACGATCCGCGAGAAGGGCGCCAAGCGCTTCGGCCGCGCGTTCGGCGCCGCCGCCTTCTGCGTCGTCGCCGCCTATTTCGGGGTCTATCTCCCGCCGCAGAAGAAGAGCGCCCGCCTCCAGGCCGAGATCGACCGCGCCAAGACCATGGCGAACTACGGCGCCCAGTTCAAGGATCTGCGCGACCAGCTCAACGCGGCCTACACCGGCATGCCGCAGATCGCCGACCGCGACCAGTGGCTGACCAACTCCGTGCGCGACTCGCTGAACGTCCCGGGCATGATCACCGAGGACTTCAAGCCGGTCCGCGAGCAGGAGCTCAACGGGCTGATCTTCCAGGTCTCCTCCGTCACCTTGAGCCTGCGCTTCGCCGAGTTCTTCGACTGGCTTCTGCGCCTGGAAAGCGCCCGCCCGCTGATGCACCTGCAGACCCTGGAGCTGGGCAAGAAGCGCGAGAACCCGGGCGTGAACACCGCGACCTGCGACATCGCGACCGTGATCCCGAAGAAGAGGTTCCACTGATGGCTCCCGGCGACGGCGGGCGGCGGGCGGGCTTGGGCTGGCTGATCCTGGCCGCGGCCTTGGCCGTGCCCGGCTTCCTGTTCTACAACTTCTATTCGCACCTGAAGGCCGACCGCGAGAAGGGCGTCGCGGCGAAGGCGCGCTCGCGCGCCGCCGAGGGGAGCGTCTTCCAGACCCAGCCCGCGTCCCTGCGCGTCGCCGTCGTCCAGCCCTCGACGGCCGCGGCCGGCGGGACGGCGGCGCTCCCGAACGGCGCGCCGGCCGCCCCCGCCCCAAGACAACTCCCCGGCGCGCCCCCCAATCCGGCGCCGCAACCCATGGCCGCCGTCCCGGCCGCGCCGGTCAACCCGACGGCTCCCGCCGCCCTCAACGCGGCGCCCGGCGGCGCCGGGAGCTCCGCCTTCCGGAACCCGGGGGGAGTGGCCGTCTCCTCCGCGCCGGTGCTGACCTTGTCCCGCGACCCGATGATGTCGCCGATGGATTTGGTCCGCGAGCGCGAGGCCGAGCTGGAGCGGGAGCGCAACGAGGAGGCCATCCGCCGCGCGCGCGAGGAGGGGAACCGGCCCCACCGCAAGGCCGTGCGCAAGGAGCCGCCGATCGATACGCGGATCGAGCTGCAGGGCATCATCGCCCGGCCCGACGGGGACAACATGGCCATCGTCAACGGCAACACCGTCAATCCGGGCGAGATGATCTCCGTGGACGGCTACGCGGCGAAGGTCAAGGTTCTCCGGATCACGTCGTCGGAAGTGACGTTCGAGTACAAGAACAAGCATTTCAAGAAGAGCGTCAACGAGGAATAGGGCTGGAGGCATTATGATGATTCGCCAGAGCCGGGGACGCAAGTTCGGATTCGGACGCGCGGCGGCCGCCGTCGCGGTGTCCCTGTCCCTCGTCCTCGACGGGGCGCCGGCGTTCGCGCAGCGCCGCAAGGCCGAGCCCGAGGCCAATCCCGACTTCCAAAGCGCGCTCAAGCCCAAGAACGAGGGCGGTCCGGTGGCCGACTCCGCCGAGTCGTCCGCCGAGCCGTCCGCCGACACGGGCGGCGAGGAGAAGCTCATCGAATCCCGGTCGGTGCAGAGCGTCCAGATCGGCGCCGCGCCGGCCGCGCGCGCGGCGTCGGTCTCCGAGACCGCGCCCCTGGACACCCGCGTGACCGTGCGCGTCAAGGGCGCCCCGCTGGCCACCTTCCTGGACACCATCTCGGCGCAGGCCAAGGTGAACTTCATCATCACGGAGGGACTGGAGCAGAAACGCGTGACCGCGTTCCTGCAGAACGTCACCGTCCGCGAGGCCCTGCAGGTCCTCCTGGAAATCAAGGGCCTCACCTACCAGCAGATCGGCAAGAGCAAGACCTACGTGGTGACCCAGCGCTCCAAGCAGGCGGAGAACCTGATCACGCGCATCTACTCGCTGTCCTTCGTCCCACTGATCCCGATCTCAAGCGACGACTCCACCGACAAGGCCGCCGCGCTCATCGGCACCGGCGGCGGCAACACCGGAGCGGGCCAGTTGAAGCCGTGCGCGACGAAGAACCAGAAGATCTCGATCGCGCGCATCGTCTGCACGGTGCTGTCGAAAACCGGCGACATCGAGCTGGAGCCGCGCACCAACGCCCTGATCGTCACCGACATCCCGGAGGTCTTCCCGCAGGTCGAGCAGATCATCGCCGAGCTGGACAAGAAGGCGCCGCAGGTCATGATCGAGACGCAGATCGTGGAGATCGACTCCGAGCGGACCCGGAACCTGGGCTTCGAGTGGGGCGGCACCAACGGCGAACTGGGCACCTTCTCCGGCGGCGAGCGCGACACGTCCTTCCCGCTGAACCTGTCGCACAACCTGACCAATACCCAGATCTTCGACCCGCTCCTGCCCAACGGCGTGATCAGCTCCCTGGGGACGTCCGCCTCGGCCAGCACCTCGGGGTCGGGGAGCACCACCGGCACCACCGGCCCGGTCATCGGCAGCTTTCTGAAGACCAGCGTCCTGGACCTGACCCAGTTGAAGATCACCTTGCGCGCGCTGGTCCAGCGCTCCGAGGCGCGCTTTCTGGGCAAGCCCAAGATCATGACGCTCAACAACAAAACCGCCACCATCGAGATCGCCGCGAACGAGGCGGTGGCCATCCAGAGTTCCATCACCGGCGGGCAAGGCACGTCCCAGGCCTCGACCACGGCCGAGCGCTACGAGACCGGCGTGATCCTCAAGGTGACGCCCCAGATCAACAAGGAGGGCTACATCACCATGCTGATCCAGCCCACCTTCACCGACGTGCAGGAGGCGGCCATCTCCCAGGCCTCCAACCGCATCTTCAACCCGGTCAAGCGGACCGCCATGACCATGGTGCGCGTGAAGAACGGCCAGACCTTGGTCCTGGGCGGCCTGCTGCGCTCCGCCGAGAACAAGGTCACCCGCAAGGTCCCGTTCCTGGGGTACATCCCGATCATCGGCTGGCTGTTCACCAGCGACCTCACGGACCGGAAGAACACCGACCTGGTGATCTTCCTGACGCCGACCATCGTCAGCGACTAAGGCCGGAATCTTCACGATTTCCACAGATCGGCGGGGGTTGACAACCCCGACCAGGCGGCTATACTTCGATTAAAGGAAGGTAAATCGCCCAATGTCCACTTTGGCCGACATTCTCGTCAGCAGCGGCGTGCTCACCGAGGACCAGCGCGACAAGGCCCAGAAGGTGGCGGTCCAGAGCAAGGTCCAATTCTCCGAGGCCGTCGTCAAGCTGGGCTTCTCCAAGGAAGACGACATCGCCATCGCGCTGTCCAAGCAGTACGGGGTGCCCTTCGCCTCGCGCGAGAACAAGATCCTCAAGGCCGAGAAAGGGCAGAACCTGGAGAAGGTCGTCCCCGAGAACTTCGCCCGCGAGAACTGCCTCCTGCCCCTGTTCCAGGACAACAACGTCCTGGCCGTCGCGGTGTCCGACCCGGACAACGTGATGCTGCTGGAGAACCTGAAGCTGCTGACGGGCCTGGAAATCCAGCCGTTCATCTCGACGAAGACCCAGATCATCAAGGCCATCGACGAGTTCTATTCCGGCGGCTCGGCCATCGACCGGACGATCAACGCCAAGCAGGACGACAGCGACGTCGAGGAGGCGGGGAACAACGACGACCAGCGCCTCAACCTCGACCAGATCACGAGCGACGCGCAGGGCGCCCAGGTCGTTTCGCTGGTCAACGCCATCCTCAAGCAGGCCATCCAGGAGCGCTGCTCGGACATCCACATCGAGAAGTTCGACGAGCGCATCAGCGTGCGCTTCCGCATCGACGGCGTGCTCTACGAGCGGCCCACGCCGCCCAAGCACACCTTCAACGGCATCATCTCGCGGCTGAAGATCCTGTCCAAGCTGGACATCGCCGAGCGGCGCCTGCCCCAGGACGGGCAGTTCTCCATCAAGGTGCAGAACCGGGTCATCGACCTGCGCGTCTCCATCTGCCCGTGCGTGTTCGGCGAGAAGGTCGTCATGCGTCTCCTGGACAAGGGCGCCGTCGAGCTGGACATCAACAAGATCGGCCTGGAGCCGAAGCAGCGCGACGACATCATCGAGGCGGCCAACAAGCCGCACGGGCTGTTCTTCATGACCGGACCCACCGGCTCGGGCAAGACCACCACTCTGGGCGCCATCCTCAACACGATCAAGAGCGTGGACATCAACATCATGACCATCGAGGACCCGGTCGAGCTCAAGATCGAGGGCATCAACCAGGTCCAGGTGCGCTCCCAGATCGGGCTGACCTTCGCCTCGGCGCTGAGGTCCTTCCTGCGCCAGGACCCCGACGTCATTCTGGTCGGAGAGGTCCGCGACCAGGAGACGGCGCAGACCTGCCTGCGCGCCGCGCTCACCGGCCACTTGGTGATCTCCACCTTGCACACCAACGACGCGCTGTCCTGCGTCGTGCGCCTCATCGACATGGGCATCGAGCCGTTCATGCTGGCCAACTCCCTGCAGCTGGCCGCCGGCCAGCGCCTGGTGCGCCTGCTGTGCCCCCACTGCAAGAAGCCGGCCAAGGTGCCCCAGGACATCGCCGAGAAGGTCATCAAAGAGGCGCTCCTGGAGAACCCGCCGGACCTCGCGACGGTGACCTTCTACGAGGCGCGCGGCTGCGACAAGTGCTCGCGCACGGGGTTCTCCGGCCGGAAGGCGATCTACGAGGTTTACAAGCTCAACGGGGCCATGCGGGAGATCATCTACCGCTACGGCGGCGACATCGGCCGCCTGAAGGCCGCGGCCGAGGAGGCGGGCATGTGGAACATGCGCGCCAGCGGGCTGCGCAAGGCGCTGACCGGGCTGACCACGATCGAGGAAGTGATGTCGGTGACCGTCGCGGAATAAGTAAACTGGGGGCCGGCAAAAATACATGGCGCGATTTTCCTACACGGTTCAAGACAGCAAGGGCGAGACCTCCAGCGGAGCCATCGAGGCCGCGGACGAGAACGAGGCGATCACCGCCCTGCAGGGCAAGGGCTACTTCATCCTGTCCATCAGCGCGGACAAGGCCGCCGGCGGGGCGGCCAAGGGCTCCGGCGCGGGCGGGAAGGTGGACCTGCGCGACCTGGTCTTCTTCGCCGAGCAGCTGGCCACCTTGCTCAACGGCGGCGTGCCCCTGGTGCGCGCGCTGTCCCTGCTGGGGGAGAACTCCGGCTCCAAGGGCCTGCAGTACGCGCTGGCCCAGGTCACCAAGGACGTGGCCAGCGGCAACGCGCTGTACAAGTCCCTGGAGAAGCACCCGAAGGTGTTCGACACGCTCTGGGTCTCCTTGGTGCAGGCCGGCGAGATGGGCGGACAGCTGCCGAAGGTGCTCAAGCAGGTCGGGCAGTACATGGCCTCGCAGGCCGAGCTGCAGGGCAAGCTGATCACGGCGATGGCCTACCCCGGCGTGCTGATGACGATCTCCCTGGGCGTGCTGCTGTTCTTCATCATCAAGATCGTGCCCGTGTTCGCCGACATCTTCCACAGCTTCGGGGTGAAGCTGCCGCCTCTGACGTCGGCCATCATCCTGGTCTCCGACCTGCTGATCCACCACCTGGCCGGGCTGATCATCGCCATCGTGGCGCTGTGGTTCACCTGGGGAGCCTACGTGTCCACCGAGGCGGGGCAGGAGACCAAGTGGAAGCTGATCTTCGGCATCCCGTTGGTGGGGGATTTCGTCAAGAACATCCTGGTGGAGCGGATGCTCACGACGCTGTCCACCTTGATCGAGTCCGGCGTCAGCATCCTGAACGCGATCTCGGTGCTGGAAGGCGTGTTCTCCGGCAACATCGTCTTCCGTCGGGTGCTGGCCAACGTGAAGAACGACGTGGCCAGCGGCAAGTCCATCTCCCAGTCCTTCAAGAAGACCGGCGCGCTGCCCAACCTGGTCACCGAGATGATGTTCATGGGCGAGGAGTCGGGGAAGCTGCCCGACATGCTGGTGACGCTGTCGAACTTCTACAAAGAGCAGATCGACCAGTTCACCCGCCGCTTCAACGCGATCATCGAGCCGCTGATGATCGTGGGCATCGGCGCGATCGTCGGCGTGATCGTGCTGGCCGTGTTCATGCCGATCTTCAAGCTGTCGACGATGGGAGGCCACTGATGAAGTTCCGGAACCGCCGCGGATTCACCATGATCGAGCTGGTGGTCACCATGCTGATCATCGGCGTCCTGTCCGCCTTCGCCATCCCGCAGTACCTGCGAACGGTGGAGTCGGGCAAGGCCGACGACGCGGTGGCGATCATGAACATGATCGGGACCACGAACAAGATGTTCGCGCTGGATCACAACGGCTACTACGTCAACGGCGTCTTCCCGGCGAGCGCCTGCTCGGGGACATGCGGCGGGGCCGGCGCCTGCCCCACGGGCACGGTCTCCTCGGCGCAGAACAACGCCTGCATTTTGGTCTGCTGCAAGTACCTGGCGGACCAGGATTGGTCCACGAAGCCCTACAACTTCAGCTCCTGCGACCCGGGCAGCGGCGCGGGAGGCACTTTGTGCGCGAACGGCTTGGTGGCGTCGACGAAGCGCGTCGCCTCGGCCTACGCGCCCTACAACGGCTGGGGTTACACGATGACCTCGGCGGGAGTGATCAGCCTCAGTGG
>JAGWMT010000117.1 GCA_028871595.1 Elusimicrobiota bacterium | reverse complement strand
CCCGCCGGCTTCTGCGTCTCCCCGCACCGCGCCGATCCAGGACCCGCGCCCGCTTTGACGTCGCAGGCGTTCTCCTTGGACGGAGCCACGCCGCGCGCCGTGTTGAACGCGTTCCTGTTCCGGCAGGGCGACGCCGGCTGGGTGGCGGTCCGCGCTCCGTCCTCCGGCGGACGGTTCGTTTACTGCCTGGACGTCATGTCCTATGGGACCGGCCCGCGGTGAGGACCCCGGTCCCGGGCGTCGACCTCGGCGCCAGCTTCCCCCTCGGGGCGCGGGTGGACGCGACGGGCGTGAATTTTTCGGTGTACTCCAAGAACGCCCGGGCGATCGAACTGCTTCTGTTCGACGGACCCGACTCGGAACGGCCGTCGCGAACGATTCCCCTGGAGCCGCCCCACCACCGGACCTACCACTACTGGCATGCCCACGTCGCGGGCCTCGCCGAGGGACAGGTGTACGCCTACCGGGCGCGCGGACCCAACGACCCGCGCCGGGGGCTTCGCTTCGACGGCGACAAGGTTCTATTCGACCCTTACGGCCGGGCGATCTCGCGTCCGCGGAATTATTCGCGCGCGGCGGCCTGCGCGCCCGGAGACAACGCCGCGACGGCGCTGAAAAGCGTGGTGGCGGACGCCCGCGGCTACGATTGGGAGGGAGACCGCCCGCTCGACCGCCCTTACGAAAGCACGGTGATCTACGAGATGCACGTCGGGGGCTTCACCCGGAACCCCAATTCCGGCGTCGCCCCGGAACGGCGCGGAACCTTCGCCGGCGTGATCGACAAGATCCCCTACCTGAAAGATCTCGGCGTCACGGCCGTCGAACTTCTGCCCGTGTTCGAGTTCGATCCGTCCGACGCCCCGGCGGGTTTGACGAACTATTGGGGCTACTCGCCGGTGTCGTTCTTCTCCCCTCACGGCGCTTACAGCTCGCGGGAAGGTCCCCTCGGGGCGATCGCGGAGTTCCGCGACATGGTCAAGGCTCTGCACCGCGCCGGCATCGAGGTCATCCTGGACGTGGTGTTCAACCACACCGCCGAGGGCGACGGGAACGGCCCGACGCTGAGCTACCGCGGTTTGGACAACGAGGCGTATTACATGCTGGCGCCCGATCGCGCCGCCTATATGAACTTCAGCGGCTGCGGCAACACCCTGAACTCGAATCATCCCATCTCGCGGCGCCTGATCCTGGACAGCCTGCGCTACTGGGTCCACGAGATGCACGTGGACGGGTTCCGCTTCGACTTGGCGTCCATCCTGTCACGCGACGAAAACGGGCGCCCGGAACCGAACCCGCCGGTCCTGCTCGACATCGAATCCGACCCGGCGCTGGCCTCGACGCGCCTCATCGCCGAAGCGTGGGATCCGGGAGGCCTCTACCAGGTGGGCAACTTCGTCGGGGACAGCTGGCTCGAATGGAACGGGCCGTTCCGCGACGATGTTCGCTCCTTCTTGAAAGGAGACCGGGGAATGGCGCCGCGGCTGTCGGAACGCCTGCTGGGGAGTCCCGACCTATTCTCCCACGAACAGCGCGAACCCGAAGAGAGCATCAACTTCCTCACCTGCCACGACGGCTTCACCCTCAACGACGCGGTTTCGTATAACGCCAAACACAACGAGCCCAACGGCGAGGGCAATCGCGACGGCAGCGACGACAACCGGAGCTGGAACTGCGGCGTCGAGGGGCCGACGGACGACCCCGCCGTCGAAGCGCTGCGCAACCGGCAGGTCAAGAACGCCCTCGCCCTCCTTCTGTTCGCCACCGGAACCCCGATGCTCCTCATGGGAGACGAGGTCCGCCGCACGCAGGGCGGAAACAACAACGCCTACTGCCAGGACAACGAGCGGAGCTGGTTCGACTGGTCGCTGGTCGAGAAGCACGCGGACGTCCGCCGCTTCGCCAAGCTCATGATCGAGTCCCGGCTTCACCTCCGCCCCGCGGACGGCGGCGACCTCCGGACCCTCAACGAACTTCTGCTTCAGACGCGCGTCGAGTGGCACGGGACCCGCCTTCACGAGCCGCGCTGGGACGATCCCGAGACGAGGTCCCTGGCCGCGACCTTCCACGATCCCGGCGGCAAGTTCGTCCTGCACGCGATGTTCAACGCCCATTGGGAGGCGCGCGAATTCGAGCTTCCGGAACGCGCCGACGGCCAGCCGCGGCATTGGAGGCGCTGGCTAGACACGTCCTTGGCGTCGCCGGAGGACATCTCGCGCTGGAACGAGGCGCCGCGCGTCATGACCCCGCGCTACCGGGCCGAGTCCCGCACGACCGTCATCCTCTTCAGCGCCGCGTGAGCGCCGCTCAGCGGATAACGACGAGACTGGACGTGTAGCCGTGCACGTAGTTGCGCCCGGCCACCGGTCCGAATTCGCCGTTGGCGAAGAAGCCGGCCAGGGGCAGCGGCCCGCGCATGGATTGGACCAAGGCGGCGTCGTGATCGGGCTCTCCGTAGAGGCCCTGGCCGCGGCCCACGCAGGCGACCAGAAGAGCCCCGCGCGGGGCGGAACCGATCTCCGGCAGGACGCCCAACAGGGACTGGAGTTCGGTGTCCGAGGTGGCCGCGTCGCGCAGCTGGAACTGCAAAGTCTGCCCCCGGCGCAGGCTGGCGCCGATCATCAGCGAGCCCGTGTCCTGGTCGAAACCCAAAAGGTTGCGGATCAAGAAATCGCCGCGCTTGTAGCCCGCGCGGCCCTCGTTCATGACCAATCCGGCGAACAGGGCGCTGCGCGCCAGGCGCTGATCCTCCGGCGGGCAATGCGCCAGCGTTTCGCGCAGGACCTCCAGCGGAGGGCGTCCGGCCAGTTCCTGGAGGACGTTGCCCTCCGCCTTCGTGACGATCAGCGGCTCGCCGATCGGCCGGCAACCTTGGGCGACCACCACGTCGAACTCCACGTCGCCCGTCAACGCCGCGACCACGGCGCCGCTCTCGTGAACCTCCCGGTCCAGGACCATCCACGCCGGGCGCTTCAACTGCGGCCCGCTGGCCAGCCCGCCGACCAGAGGCGCCCCGGGATAGGCCTGGTTGATCAAGCCGGTGAGGCGGTCGGGATCGCAGGTCATCGGATCGCCGAAGGCCAGGAACTTCGGCTTGTCGGTGGGATAGAGGTCCAGCGCGGCGACCAGGGAGGAGCCCGACTCCATGCGCGCCATCTCCCCGGGGCTCAACGAGAAGCCGTGCACGCGGGCCCCGGGCAGCCGCATGGCCAGAATGGAGACCGCGGGCTTCATCTCCACTTCGCGGCGCCCGGCGATGGCGCCGCTCGCGTTGCAGCCGATCAGGCGCAGCGGCGCCAGGTCACGGGCCAGGATGGGGGAGATTTCCTCGGGGTCGAAACCCTCCCAGGTCTGGGACACGAACACCAAGGCCAGATCGCAGGGCTCCGGGCCCAGCTTGGCGCGCGCCGTGCGCGCGGCCTCGGCCAGGGCCTTGCGCCAGTCGGGCTCGACGGACATCCCATCGGCGAAGCGTTTTCCGGGGCTCACGCGGCCTCCGCGGCGCGGACGGCGTCGACCACGGCGCCGACGGCTTCCGGTTCGCCCGCGTTCGCCAGCGGACGGAGGTCCGCGCCGCAGCCGAACAGGCGCGGATACGATTCCGCTTCCAAGCGGTGGGCCAAAATGTAGTCCTGATCATCGGGATCGACGAACGAGACGATCGCGCGCGGCAGAAAGCGCCGCCGCAGGGCCGCGAGCAAGGCCGCGGCGCGCGTTTCGCCCGGACGGCCGATCAACTCGAAGTCGGCCCGGCCGCGCGCGGCCATATCCGCCAGGCGCGCCAAACCGGCCAAGGCCGGAGCGTCGCCGCCGGAGGTCCAGGCGCCGCGCAGGCCCCAGTCCAGCCAGCGCCGGTAATTGCCGTTTCCTTTGAGATGGTGAAGGCGCCAACACACTTCCAACGCGACGGCGTTCAATTCCGGATCGACCCGCGTCTCGCGCAGGATCAGAGGATCGTCGGCACGGGCGACGCGGTCCAGGAAGCCGCCGCCGTCCCTCTCCCAAAGCTCCTGGAACAGGAAGCGCAGGAGTCCGTCAGCGAACTCCCGGTTCTGCTTGACGCCCGAGGCCAGGAACGACTCGGTGAACGCCAGCGCGGTCCATGCCGCGTCGCCGAGCAGGCCGTGGACGCCTTCGCCGTCGCCGCCCTGGGCGTGCACCAGGCCCAAGAGCGGGTCGTAGAGACGGGACTGGAGGAACACCAGGGCCTTCCCCGCGGATTCCGCCGCGCCGGAAACGCCGAAGGCCGCCGCGCGCAGGAGGGCCAGCGCCGCCAGCGCGTTCCCGTCCGCCGGGAACACGGCCTGGCCGGGCGAGGCCCGGAAGGCCCCGGCGCCGCCGTCGAACAGGTCGCGCAGCAGGACCGAGGTCGCGGCCGCCGCCGCGTCGCGCCAACGCGGCTCGGCGGTGAAGGCGTGCGCGTTCCACAGCAGGCGCGCGCGGCGCGCGTGCACCGTCAGCGGGGCGGCGGCCGCGGGACGGAAGGCCCGCCGCGCCGGATCCCACGTCTCGTCCAGCAAGGCCCCCAGACCGCGCGCCAGCGCCTCGCCGGCCGCCTTGTCGCCGCGCTCCGACGCGGCGTACAGGAGCGACTCCAGCACGGCTTCCGTCGGCGGCGCTCCGGCAAGAGCCGAAAGCGCGCTCGCGACCAACCTCTCGTCCGGAGCCGCGGCGAGGGGCTTCTCCCGCACCGCCCCGGTCCAGACCGGACCCGCGGGCGCGTCCTCGCCGGCGGCCGCGGCGTCGGCCTCGTCGGCCAGGCGCGTCAGCGCGGCGGAGACGTCCAAAGCGGGCAGCGGGAGCACGGCGCGGCGGGCTCCGTCGGATCCAAGGACGACCGCATGGCCGGCCCCGATCCGCGCCGCGGCGTCGGGCCGGGAATGAGGGTCGGCCAGGACGGCGACGAAGCGCCGGGAAATCTCGCCTTCCGCCGCCTCCAGCGCCGGAGGCGGAAGCGGCCCGATCGCCGCCAGCAGGGGCTTGCCCTGGGCGCGAGCCCGGGCGAACGCCTCCGGCGACCAGGGAATCCAGAAGCTCACGAGGCGGCCTTATCCTCGGCCAGCTCGAACATCCTCTCGATCGGACGACGCGCCCGCTCGCGGACCGCCGCGGAGACCTCGATGCGCTGGGACGCGGCGGGCCTCTCGAGCGCCCTCAAAATTCGCGAGAGATCGGTCGCCTTCATGTAGGGGCACAGCCGGCACATCGGCACGAAGGCCTTTTCCGGGAACTTCGTGCGGGCCAGGTCGCCCAGGCCGCATTCGGTGATCAGCATGTAGGAGGACGCCTTGTTGTCGGCCACCCACTTCATCATGTCGCCGGTGCCGCCGATATAATCCACGACGGAGACCAGGCCGGGACTGCACTCGAAATGCGCCAGGATCTTCACGCCCGGGTACATCTTCCGGTAGAACTCCACCGACGCCGAGTCGAAATTGTCGTGCACGATGCAGGAGCCGTCCCAGACCACCAGCTCGCTCCCCAGCTTCTTGCCCAGCTCCTTGGCCAGATTGCGGCCCATCATGGCGTCGGGGATGAAGACGATCTTTTCATGCTCCGCGTAAAGTTTGCGCAGGATCTTCGGAGCGTTGGCGGAGGTGACGATCACGTCGGATTCGGCCTTCACCGCCGCCGACGTGTTGATGTAGGTGACCACCGGGGCGCCGGGGTGCTTTTTCTTCAGCGCGCGGACCTCGGCGGCGGTGATGGACTCGGACAGGGAGCACCCGGCCTCGGGCGCGGGCAACAGCACCTCCTTCTCCGGATTGAGGATCTTCGCCGTCTCCGCCATGAAGCGGACGCCGCAGAAGACGATGCGCTCGGCGTCCGAGTCCGCGCACATCTTCGCCAATTTATAGGAATCGCCGACGAAATCGGCGACGCCCACCATGATCTCCGCGCGCTGGTACACGTGCGCCGGAATGACCGCGTGCAGCTCCTTCTTGAGCTTGTTGATCTTCCACGTCAGCCGCGCCGCGCGCTCCAACTCCGCGTCCTGCCAGCCCAAATCCGCGAGGCCCTTGTCCGCCAGCCGCTCCGCCTCGGCCGAAATCTCGGCGGGGGTCGGCTCGGGCGCGCGCCGCTCTTTGATCGCTAACGCCATATATCAAGCTCCGGGTAATTGCAGAAGATGCCGTCCACGCCGAGCTTCGCCAGCCGGTCCCGCTCCATCGGCGTGTTCACCGTGTAGACCAGGACCTTGAAGCCGCGGTCGTGCGCGGCCTTGACGACGCGCGGCGTCGTCTGGCGGGCGCTCAAGTTGAGGCTCTCGGCGGACAGCTCCTTCATTTCCTTGAACGCGCTCTTCAGCGTGGTCAAGCCCAAAAGATAACCCAGCCGCACCTTTTCGTCAAGGGAGCGCACCGAGTACAGCGCCTCCTTGTCGAAGCTCGACACGAGCGTGCGCCGCAGGGCGCCGCGGCGGTGGACGAGATCCACGACGCGCTCCTCGATACCGGGATAGACGGACGAGCCGCGTTTGATCTCCAGGTGCAGCTCCACCGACGGAGGCACCAGGTCGAAGACATCGTCCAGGCGCGGGGGACGTTCGCCGGAGAAGCGCGCGTCAAACCAGGAACCGACGTCGAGCTTCTCCGCCTCCCCCACCCAATGGACGTTCTTGACCTTGCGCTTGTCGCCTCCGCAGCGCCGGAAATCGTCGTCGTGAGCCACGATCAGCTCGTGGTCGAGCGTCTGATGGACGTCGAACTCGATCGCCTTGGCGCCCATCTCGAGCGCCAGGCGGAATGCCGCCAAGGTGTTCTCGGGCGCGTGGCCGCTGGCGCCGCGGTGGGCGATCACGAGCATCGTTCGATCCTCTCCAGGACGGCGGCGCAGGCGGCGTCGTCGTACTCGACTCCCAGGCGCGCCTCGCGGCCCGTCCCGGGTCCATGATAATCGGAGCCTCCGGCCGACACCAACCCCTTCGACGCCGCCCAGTCGCCGTACGCGCGGATCTGCGACGGCGTATGCCCCGCGTAGTTGACTTCGATGGCCTCCAGGCCCAGCACGCGCAGCGCCTCCAGCTCATTCTCCTTGCCCGCCGTCTGCGGATGGGCCAGGCAGGCGGTGCCGCCGGCGTCGCGGATCAGCGCGATGGCTTCGGCCGGGCTGGGACCCATGGATTCCACGTAGCCGGGCTTGCCCCGGATCAGAAAGCGCTCGAAGGCCTCCTTCCGGCTTTTCACCACGCCGATGCGCCGCAGCGCGTCGGCCAGGTGCGGGCGCCCCACCGTCTCGTGAGCGGCGGCGCGCACGTGCTCGTAGTCCACCGCCAGGCCCAGCGCGCGCAGCTTGTCCACCATCAGACGGGCGCGCACGGTGCGCCGCTCGCGGAACTCCGCCAGGCGTTCGGCGAAGCCGGGAGACGCCGGATCGAAGCCGTAGCCGAGGACGTGCACGCGGTCGGCGGCGCCCTCTCCGGCGCAATTGATCTCGATGCCGAGGCGGGCCTGCAGGCCGGCGACGGCCGCGGCGGCGAACAGCTCCGGACCGCCGGAGACGCTGTCGTGATCGGTCAGCACGAACAAATCGACCTTCGAGGCCACGGCGCGCGCGACCAACTCGGCCGGGGTCAGGACCCCGTCCGAAAAGACCGAGTGGCAGTGGAGCTCGAGGCGTTGGGGCACTAGATGTTCTCCGCCCTTCCTCGGCACATCTGTGCCGAGCCCGAAGGGTCGAGGCCGCTTTTAAACAGCGACCACTTCCTTGATCTCGGGAATCTCCGCGCGGATCATCCGCTCGACGCCGCCTTTCAGCGTCGCCGTGGAGCTGGGGCAGGAGTTGCAGGCGCCGCTGAGGGTCACCTTGACGATGCCGCTGGCCTCGTCCACCGCGACCAAGGCGATATTGCCGCCGTCGGACTGGATGTACGGGCGGATCTTGTCCAGAACCTTCTCAACGCGTTCGTAAGTGGTCATGTTATACCTCGACTCAAATTTCGGCCTTCAGCGCGGCGCGATCTTCTCCAACCAGGCGGGCGTCGCGCCGCAGTCCGCCGGCTGCTGCGTCAGGATCGCGCCCAAGGTCACGCTTTCGAAGTAGCCCGTGACCAAGGCGCCCAGACGGGACCACACCGGAGAGATGGAGCACCCGCCCTGATGACGGCAGTCCTTCGCGCCGCCGTGGTATTTCCCGCACACGTCCTCGAAGACGTCGCCGTCCACCGCGCGCACCACCTGCCCGAGCGTGATCTCCGCCGGAGGACGCGACAACGCGTAGCCGCCCGCGCTCCCGCGATGACTGGTGACCAACCCCGCCCGCCGCAGCTTCAGCAGGATCTGGCTGACGTAGTCGGAGGGAACGTTGTCGGCCTCGGCCAGACGCTCCGCCGGAAGCGGCGCCTGGCCGTAAGCGCGGGCCAGGGTCGTCATGAGCCGCGTCGCGTACTCGATCGAGCTGGTGATCTTCATCGCGGAGTCCTCTCCCTAGTACAGCCCGAGCTGCTCCTTCGCGTCCTCGGTCGCCATCGTGCGCGGATCCCAAGAAGGAGTGAACACCAGGTCCACGTCCACGTCCTTGACCCCCGGAATGCGGGCGATGGCGGAATGAGTGGAGGCGAGCAGCATGGGGCCGTACGGGCACGCCGGGGAGGTCAGGCTCATTTTGACCTTCACCGACAGGCCCTTCTCGCTCTGGCCCATTTCGGCCCCGTACACCAGGCCCAGGTCCACGATGCTCATGTGGATTTCGGGATCCTGGACGGGTTGCAGGGCCGCTCCGATCTGACGGAACGTCACGGGGGGGAGCGTCGCGGTGGTCGCCATGTCAGGACTCCTTGATCGGCGAGGCCTCGAGGCCCTGCGCGATCGTGTTCCAGGCCAAGGTCGCGCACTTGACCCGCAGCGGAAATTTGCGCACCCCTTCCAGGGCGGACAGCGGCTCCAGCGCCTCCGGCAGGGAGGACACGGGCGCGTTCTCCAGCATCATCGTCTTGAAGGCCTTCACCAGCGCCTTCGCCTCGGCCTCGGTCCGGCCCTCAAGCGCCTCTCCCATCATCGCCGCCGAAGCCTGGCTGATCACGCAGCCGTGGCCCGCATAGCGAAGCTTCCCGACCTTGTTTCCGTCGCGCTGGACGGTGATCTCGATTTCGTCGCCGCAGACCGGATTGATCCCATGCGCGCGCACGTCGGCCGGGTCCAGCTTTCCCTTGCGGGTCGTGGAGCGGAAATAATCGAGGAGAACCTCGCGGTACAAATCCTGAAGCTCGGCGTCGCCTTCCATCTCAGTGCACCCCCGCCTTGGCTCCGATCTTGAAGAAGTCGAGCGTGCGCTTCAGCGCGCGCCCGAGCGCTTCGACGTCGGA
>JAGWMT010000116.1 GCA_028871595.1 Elusimicrobiota bacterium | reverse complement strand
GCTCGGCGCCCGCGTCGGCCACGTCATCGTCCCGCTCGGCATCGTCAACGAGGTCCACGAGCCGACCGCGTTCCACGGCGTCAACCGTCCCAGCGTCGAAACCTACATCATCCCCTCCACCTGGCATCAGAACGGCGCGGGCCTCTTCGGCGAGGCGGGGCCGTTCTCCTACCGAACCTACGCGCTTCAGTCCCTCAGCGCGGCGAAGACCACGGACCCCGCGTCCGACGGCTTCAGCGCCGCCGACGGCATCCTGGGCTCGAACACCGAGGGCGCCCGCAGCCCGTCGGACGATCTGGCCTGGGCTTCGCGGCTGGACGCCGCGCTCGCTCCCGGCGTCAAGGCCGGCGCGGGACTCTATCTGGCGCGCGCCGACCGGGGAAACTCGGCCGCGACCGTTCCGGTGACGCTGTGGGAAGCCCACGCCCAAGCGCAGTGGCGCGGCGCCTCCGCGCGCGCCCTCTACGCCGAGGGAACGATCGGCGGCGCCTCCGACCTCAACGTCGCCCAGGGCTTCACGGGAAACCAATCCATCGGCCGCCGCCTATTCGGCGGCTACGCGGAGGCGTCCTTCGACGCGTTCACTTTGCTCCCCGACGCCAAGGGACAGTCGCTGTCGCCCTTCGTCCGCTACGAACGGTATGACACGCAGTGGCGGGTTCCGGCGGGCTTCGCGAAGGACCCGGCGAACAGCCGCGTGGAGTACACGCTCGGCGTGTCGTACAAGCCGATCAC
Source organism: Elusimicrobiota bacterium (assembly GCA_028871595.1). Next base: position 8,575 of record JAGWMT010000116.1, on the reverse strand, counting down.
CCAGGTCGTCCTCAAGCTGGACCAGCAGTGGAAGCGCAATCAGGCCCGCACGGGAGTCAACCAGTGGAACTTCGGCGCCGGATATATATTTTAGGGCTGTTCCTGACGGCGTCCTTCCCGGCGGTCGCCTCGGCGAAGGTCCTTCTGTCCCAAAAGGAGGCTCTCGCCCTGGCCTTCCCTGAAGGAACGAAGGTCGAACGGAAGACCGCTTTCTTGACGGACGCCCAGGCCTCCGCGGCCGAGACGGACGCCGGCTCCCCGCTCGGCTCCCACGTCTGGACCTACTACGTCGGAACGTCCTCCCAAGGAGTCGCCGGCACGGCCTACTTCGAATCGCATAAAGTGCGGACGATGAACGAAACGTTCATGGTGGTGGTGGATCCGGACGCCTCCGTGCGCTTCGTGGAAATCCTGTCCTTCGCCGAGCCCGACGAATACATGGCCCCGAAGAAATGGCTCGGCCAATTCCGCGGCAAGACGTTGACCGAGGACCTCCTGATCCGCCGCGGGCTGCGCAACATCACGGGCGCCAGCATCACTTCGGAGGCCGTGACCCGCGGCGTGAGACGGGTCCTCGCCGTGCATCACGTTCTGAACGGGGCGCCTTCCCGATGAAGCTGGGACGGCGATTCAAATCCGTCCTGCTCTGGACCTCGGCGCTTCTGTACGCCTCGGGCCTGGCCGTCTGGGCGCTGGCCAGGTGGTTTACGACCGACGAGGGCTACGGTCCGCAGCCGTCGCCCTGGAAGCCGTCCGTCCTGCACGCGCATTCCGTCGCCGGATTATTTTTCCTGATCCTGTTCGGCTACCTTTGGAGCGCGCACGTCGAGCCCGGCCTCAAGCAGCGCAAAAAGAAGAAAAGCGGAGTGATCCTGCTCGCTTGCTTCGGAATTCTGTTCGCGACGGTCCCCCTTCTTTTCTATGCCGTCGGCGAGACGACGCGTTCCGGAGCCGCCTTCGTTCACACCTGGCTGGGCGCGATCCTGCTCGCTCCATTCCTGCTCCACTTGCGCTCGAAGCGCGCTTAAAGCCGCGACGCGTCGGCCGCGAGCTTGTCCAACGAGGCGGCATCGTCGCCGTCGTAGTACCCGCGGATGCGCCCCTCGCCGTCGATCAGCACGAACTTCGTCGTGTGCGCCACGTTCTGCCCCTCGGGCGCCGCGGCGCTCTCCGCCACCGCGATCTGGAAGCCGTCGCGGAACAGCTTGACCAGCGACGGCTTGTCCCCGGCGACGAACCACCAGCGCTGCGGGTCCGCGCCGAACTTGCGCGCGTACTCGGTGAGGACCTCGGGCGAATCATGATCGGGGTCCACGGTGAACGACAGAAGGCCGACGGATTTCGGGAGGCGCTTCTGCAATCCGGCCATGTTCGCGCTCAGCATCGGGCACGGACCGGCGCAGCGCGTGTACACGAAATCGGCGATCCAGACGCGGCCGCGGAGGGCGCGCAGGTCGAGCGGCGAGGTTCCGTCCACCGTCACCGCGGTGAGCGAAAAGTCGGGAAGGGCGCGGAGCGGCGGCGGAGCCTTCGCGCAACCCGAAATGACAATAGTCGCAATATAGAAAACAGCACTCAACAGCACTTGAAACCTCTCATCAATCCCGGGTGTCCATCTGGGTCTTTACAAAAATATTCCCATCGGTTATTCTAGAGCCCTGCTCGGAATCGCGCGCGGGCCGCGCCGCGGAACCGGGCATAAGAACGCTACAAAATTCACGGAGAAAAGGATGAACACGGCTGCTCAAACCACGCCTGTCACTCCCAGCAGCACGAACAACGAGGATGCGATGGCCGCCACCATGCAGGTGCGCAAGCGCAGCGGCTCCCTCGAACCGGTCGACGTCAACAAGATCGTGCGCGCCGTCGCGCGCTGCGGCCAGGGTCTTGAGAACGTGGACGTGCTGAAGATCGCCACCAAAACCATCGGCGGCCTGTACGACGGCGCCACCACGAAGGAGCTCGACAATCTTTCGATCCAGACCTCCGCGCTGCTCATCGCCGAGGAGCCCGAGTACTCGCGCCTGGCGGCGCGCCTGCTCACCACCTACATCCTGAAGGAAATCGAGAACCAGGACATTCATTCGTTCTCCCAGTCCATCTCCGCCGGCGTCCGGCACGGCCTGATCTCCGACAAGGTCGGGCAGTTCGTCGCCGTCAACGCGCGCAAGCTCAACGACGCGATCGACTTCAACCGCTCGGAGTTGTTCGAGTACTTCGGCCTGCGCACGGTGTACGACCGCTACCTCCTCAAGAACCCGGAGACGCGCGAGGTGCTGGAGGCGCCGCAGTATTTCTTCATGCGCGTCGCCTGCGGCCTGGCCGAGAACGTGCAGGAGGCCGTGGAGTTCTACAACCTGATCTCCCGCTTCGAGCACATGCCCAGCTCCCCGACGTTGTTCAACTCGGGCACGAAGCACCCGCAGATGTCGTCGTGCTACCTGCTGGACAGCCCGATCGACGACCTGGAAGCCATCTACAACCGCTACACCGACATCGCCCTGCTCTCCAAGTTCTCCGGCGGCATCGGCGTGTCGTATTCGCGCATCCGCGCGCGCGGCTCGCTGATCCGCTCGACGAACGGGAAGTCCAACGGCATCATCCCGTGGCTGAAGACGCTGGACAGCTCGGTGGTCGCGGTCAACCAGGGCGGCAAGCGCAAGGGCGCGTGCGCGGTGTACCTGGAGACGTGGCACCCGGACATCGAGGAGTTCCTGGAGCTGCGCGAGAACACCGGCGACGCCGCCCGGCGCGCGCACAACCTGCACCTCGCCCACTGGATCCCCGACCTGTTCATGCAGCGCGTCGAGGAGGACGCCCTCTGGTCGCTGTTCGATCCGAAGACGATGCCGCAGCTGACCGACCTGTACGGCAAGGCGTTCGAGGAGGCGTACCTGGAAGGCGAGGCGAAGAAGCTCTTCGTCCGCCAGGTCAAGGCGCGCGACCTCTACGCGAAGATGATGAAGTCCCTGGCCGAAACCGGCAACGGCTGGATGAACTTCAAGGACGCCAGCAACCTGAAGTCCAACCAGACCGGGTCGCCGGCGAACGTCGTGCACTCGTCGAACCTGTGCACGGAGATCATCGAGGTCACCTCCCAGGGCGAGACCGCCGTCTGCAACCTGGGCTCGATCAACCTGAGCAAGTACGTGGAGGACGGCCGCTTCGACTTCGTGAAGCTGGCGGCCAACGTCCGCACCGCGGTGAAGTACCTGGACCGCGTGGTGGACATCAACTTCTACCCGACGCAGGCGGCCGCGGACTCCAACAAGAAGTGGCGGCCGGTGGGCTTGGGCGTGATGGGCCTGCAGGACGCGTTCTTCCAGATGGGGCTGTCGTTCGACGCGCCGGAAGCGCGCGAGCTGTCCAAGAAGATCAACGAGGAAATCTACTTCCACGCGCTGTCGGCGTCGGTCGAGCTTTCCGGAGCGAAGGGCCCGCATCTGGCCTTTCCGGAGACGAAAGCGGCGAAGGGGGTGTTCCAGTTCGAGCTGTGGGGCGTGACCCCGTCGGACATGACCCGGTGGGAGAAGCTGCGCGCGGAGATGGTCAAGAAGGGCCTGCGCAACTCCCTGCTGCTGGCCATCGCGCCGACGGCGACGATCGCGTCCATCGTCGGCTCCTACGAGGCCATCGAGCCGCAGATCTCGAACCTCTTCAAGCGCGAGACTTTGTCCGGCGAGTTCCTGCAGGTCAACAAGTACCTGTGCCTGGAGCTCAAGAAGCTGGGTCTCTGGAACGAGGAAATGCGCAACCGCATCAAGATGTCCGAAGGCTCCATCCAGGACATCGCCGAGATCCCGGAGAACGTGCGGGCCGTCTTCCGCACCGTCTGGGAAGTCCCCCAGCGCTCGCTGATCGACATGGCCGCCGACCGCGGCGCGTTCATCGACCAGAGCCAGTCCCTGAACCTCTTCATGGAGAGCCCGAACATCGGCAAGCTTTCCTCCATGTACATGTACGCGTGGAAGAAGGGGCTCAAGACCACGTATTACCTCCGCTCCCGCCCCGCGACCAAGATCGCGAAGACGACCGTGACCGCCACCGTCACGGCCGCCCCGGTTCCGACGGCTCCCGCCGCCGCGCCGACGGACGCGGAGAAGGTCGCCTGCTCCCTGGAGAACCCGGAGAGCTGCGAGTCCTGCCAGTAAGATAAGATAACACGTGCCCGCCTGAGGCCATTTTCGAGGCCTCAGGCGGGCGATTTCCCTTTTTTCGCTTCTCACTCTCACGGAGACTTCCCCATGATTCTCGACCCCGGCTTCAATTTGACCCTCCGCCCCATGAAGTACCCCGTGTTCTTCGAGATGTACAAAGCCGCCATCAAGAACACGTGGACGGTCGAGGAGGTGGACTTCTCCCACGACGTCACCGACCTGAAGACCAAGCTCACCCCGGCGGAGCGCCACCTGATCCACCGCCTGGTCGCGTTCTTCGCCACCGGCGACTCCATCGTCAGCAACAATCTGGTCCTCAACCTCTACAAGCACGTGAACTCCCCCGAGGCGCGCGTGTACCTGTCGCGCCAGCTGTTCGAGGAGGCCGTCCACGTCGAGTTCTACCTGACCTTGCTGGACACCTACATCCCCGACCAGGCCGAGCGCGAGCAGGCCTTCTCCGCCATCGAGAACATCCCCTCCATCAAGCGCAAGGGCGAGTTCATGTTCAAGTGGATCGATTCCATCAACAAGCTCGACCGGATCGAGACCCAGGAGCAGAAGCGCCAGTTCCTGATGAACCTGATCTGCTTCGCCTCCTGCGTGGAAGGCCTCTTCTTCTTCGCCGCCTTCGCGTACGTCTACTTCCTTCGCTCCAAGGGGCTCCTGAACGGTCTCGCGGGCGGAACGAATTGGGTGTTCCGCGACGAGTCCATGCACATCGCCGCCGCCATGGAGATCATCAAGACCGCGCGCGCCGAGGATCCCACGTTGTTCACGCCCAAGATGGAGCAGGACGTGATCACGATGATGAAGGAAGCCATCGAGTGCGAGATGGCCTTCGCCGAGGACCTGCTGGGCCTGGGCATCGCGGGCCTTTCGGCCAACGGCATGCGCCAGTACCTGCAGTGCGTGGCCGACCAGCGCCTGGGCAACCTGGGCATCAAGCCCGTCTTCAACTCCAAGAACCCGTTCAACTTCATGGAGCTGCAGGACGTGCAGGAGCTGGCGAACTTCTTCGAGCGCCGCGTGTCGGCCTATCAGGTCGGCGTGACCGGGGCCGTGGCCTTCACCGACGAGTTTTAGCCTTAAAAAACGCCGGCGCGTTAAAAAGCCGCCCGCGGAGGTTTATCTCCGCGGGCGGCTTTCTCTCTGGACCCTAACAGTCAGCCAAGGAGCGCCGGACTTCGGCATGATCGCCCGCCAGGATAAACCGAAGTTCCCCGCCGAACAGGCGATAGACGATGCGAGTCCGCAAGCCCGAACGTGCCTCCCACACCTCGCCGCGCAGGCGCTTGACCGCCAGGCCGGGCGTACGGCGGCCGGATTCATAGAAGTCGATGAATTTCTCAACGACGGAGCGGACCGCCGTCTTGACCGGGGGATCGAGCTTCTTGATCTGCCGGAGGAAGGCCGGGGCGAACGAGACGACCACGCCGTTAGAGCGTGCGGAGGTGGGCTTTCGCTTTCCGACCATTCTTGAACGACTTTCCGCCCCGCGCTTTCCCCAAGCGCTCCAGATGATCCAACTCGGCTTCAGTGTAGTCGAGCTTCTCGCGCACAATCGAGATCGGCGCCAGCTCGACGCGGTCGCCATCGAGATAGAATCCGACGAGGGCCCGGCCTTCCTCCAGCTTGAACAGCCGGCGGATCTTCGACGGAACCACGGTCTGGCCGTTCTTGCCGACGGGAGAGACGGCGAGGAGTTTTGCCATGTCTATCTTATTACTATGAATATAGGATAATCGTATATTGTTCCCTCGTCAAGGCCTCTCTATCATACGGTTTGCCCCTCGATTTTGTTCCATAGCCCGCCAGGAAGAACGGCCCGCGGCGCGAGGTCCTGGGCCCCGGCACCTACTACTATGCTGTCCGCGTAAATGGACAGCCTGATGGGCGCGGGTATGCGCTTGGTCCCGCAGGATTCGGGCGAGCCGCCCAAGAAATCCTGAGAATAAGTCAATTAAGTAAAAGCCTGACCCTTTTTTTGGCTCAATCTTGACCAAATAAGTCAGGTATCGTATAATCACGCGATGCCGACCGCCCAGCCCGCCGCGTTTCCGGACGTGAAGGTCGGGGACACCCCGCTCCTCGACGTCTCCTTCGCCTTCCCGGAGCTGGGGAAGACCGTCCGCGTGATGGGCAAGGCCGAGTGGCACAACCCGGGCGGCTCCATCAAGGACCGCGCGGGCTGGTTCATCTTCCGCGACGCGATCCAGTCCCGCAAGCTGTCCGATGGCAAGATCCTGCTCGATTCCTCGTCGGGGAACACCGGCATCGCGTACGCCTGGATCGGCGCGCGGCTGGGCCGCAAGGTCAGCCTCGCCGTCCCCGGTTCCATCTCCAAGCACCGCCGCGCCATCCTGGAGGCCTACGGGGTCGAGCTGCTGTTCACCGATCCCCTGGAGGGCTCCGACGGCGCCATCCGAGAAGTGCGCCTGATGATGAAGGCGGAGCCCGACCGCTATTTCTACGCCGACCAGTACTCAAACCCCATGACCTGGCGCGCGCACTACGAGACCACCGGCCCGGAGATCTTCGCCCAGACCGGAGGCAAGGTCAGCCACTTCGTCGCGGGCCTGGGCACCAGCGGGACCTTCGTGGGCGCGGGCCGCCGCTTGCGCGAGCTCAATCCCCAGATCCGCCTGGTCTCCATGGAGCCGGACGGCCCCATGCACGGCCTGGAAGGACTCAAGCACATGGACACGTCCATCGTGCCCGCGATCTACGACACCGGCGTGGCCGACTCGCGCATCGAGGTGTCCACCGAGGAAGCGCAGGCCGCGGCCCACGCCCTGGCGCGCCGCGGCGGCATCCTGCTGGGCCCGTCCGGCGGCGCGAACCTGGCCGCGGCCCTGCGCCTGGGCCGCGACCTGGCCGAGCAGGGGCGCGAGGCGGTCGTGGCCACCGTGTTCTGCGACGCCGGAGAGCGCTACCTCGGCGAGAGGTTCTGGACGCCGTGAGCCTCCGCTTCAACCGCGCGCTGGAACAGATCGTCGTGGAGACCTGCGAGAAGGCCTTCCCCGATGAGGGCTGCGGCCTGCTCATCGGCCCGGTGCCCGCGGCCTTCGACGCGCCCAACCGCGACGTGGCCGTGGACGAGGCGCGGCCCCTGCCCAACGGCTGGGACGCCTCGGCCAAGACGAACCGCTACCTGATCGACCCGCTTCTGCTGGCCAAGGTCGAGGCCGAGCTGTCCGGCACGGGCCGCGGCGTGGTGGGATTCTTTCATTCCCACCCGAACGCCCCGGCGTGGCCGTCTCCGTTCGACCTGATGATGGCGTGGCCCTGCCTCAGCTACTGGATCGTGCGCGTGGACGGCGGCAAGATGTCCGACTCGCGCAGTTGGCAGCGGACCGAGGACGGGCGGTCCTTCGTGGAAGAAACGATTTTTTTGGAGGGGTGACTTAATATGGCTATCGAAATACGGCTTCCGACGGCGTTGCGCGCGTTCGCCGACAAACAAGAAAAGATTTCGGTGGACGCCAAGAACCTCGGAGAAGCTCTGGATATCCTTTTCAAGCAGCACGACCGCTTGAAGGCGCAATTGTTATCTCCCGATGGGAAATTGCGCTCGTTCGTGAACGTCTACGTGAATGACGACGACGCCCGCGATAAGCAGGGGCTTGCCACTCCCGTGAAGGACGGAGACACCATTCTGATCGTGCCGGCCATCGCCGGAGGCGCGACTCATGTCGCCTAACGCCGAACTGACGAAACAGGACCTGCTCCGGTACAACCGTCATCTGATCATGCCGGAAGTCGGACCCGAAGGTCAGAAGAAGCTCAAGAATTCGTCGGTGTTGTGCATCGGCGCCGGCGGGCTCGGCTCCCCGCTGGCGCTGTACCTGGCGGCCGCCGGCGTCGGACGCATCGGATTGGTGGACTTCGACGTCGTGGACGAATCGAACCTGCAACGGCAGATCATTCACGACACGGCCGCCATCGGGACGCCCAAACTCGTGTCCGCCAAGAAACGACTTTTGGCGCTGAATCCGCACATCTCCGTCGAAACCCACGAAATCGAACTGAGTTCCGCGAACGCCATCGAGCTGTTCAAGCAATACGACGTGGTCGCCGATGGGACGGACAATTTTCCGACGCGTTACTTGGTGAATGACGCCTGCGTTTTGACCGGAAAACCGAATGCATACGGCTCGATCTTCCGTTTCGAGGGCCAGCTCTCCGTTTTTGCCGCGAAAGACGGTCCCTGCTACCGGTGCTTGTATCCTGAGCCGCCGCCCCCGGGGCTCGTGCCTTCGTGCGCCGAAGGCGGGGTCCTCGGCGTCCTTCCCGGCGTGGTCGGGACGATGCAAGCCATCGAGACAATCAAACTCATCCTAAACATCGGCAAGCCCCTGGTCGGACGCCTGATGCTGTACGACGCGCTCGAGCAGTCGTGGCGCACGCTCAAGGTC
>JAGWMT010000459.1 GCA_028871595.1 Elusimicrobiota bacterium | reverse complement strand
CCCCGATCACCTTGTCGCACGCGCCGGCCAAGGACAGCGCGATGCCGCCGCCGCCGCAGTACAGATCCAACATCGTTTTGGCGCCCAGTTCCCGAGACCAATCCCGCAGAAGGCCGTACAGCACCTGGGTGCCGAGGGTATTGGTTTGGAAGAACGACAACGGCGAGATCCGGTAATCGACGTGTCCTTCGGGAAAATTGAGCCGTTCGGTGATGTAGCCCGGTCCGGTCAGTATTTCCAACGTGTCGGACACCGCCGTGTCGGACAATTTCTTATTGCTTCCGATCAAAATACTCGTTGCCGGGTAGACCGACTTCACCGCGGCAACGAAAGACTCCTTTGGGACATCGCCCGTCGTGCTTACCAACACCGCCATGCGTTCCGGTCGATTTTTCGCTTCGCGAATCACCAAATGGCGCAGCTGCCCTTCCTTCTTATGGGAGTTGTACGGCGGGACTTTCTCGCGCTGCGCCCAGGCGCGCACGGCCGCCAGCAGCGGCGCGGCCTCCGGGCTGGGGAGGTGGCATTCCTGAAGGTCCAGGATCTCGTACCAGCGGCCCTTGGGCTTCATCCCCAGCTTCAGCCGCTGGCCCGGCACCGGAGGATACACGTCGCCGAAGCTGAACTCCATCTTGTTGCGGTAGTTCCAGGCCGACGGCGCGCCTCGGATGGTCAACGCCGGGAGCCCGTCCAGACCCGCCAAGGCTTTCGCGACCTTTTCCTTCTTATAGGTCAGCTGGTCCGCGTAGGCGCGGTCCTGGAGGGAGCAGCCGCCGCAGGTCCCGAAGTGGCGGCAGCGGACGGACGACGCCTCAGTTGGCGAACTTGAAGTGGCAGACATCGCCGTCTTTGACGACGTACTCTTTGCCTTCGGAGCGGATCATGCCCTTCTCGCGGAGCGCGGGCTCGGACAGCCATTTGTCGATGTCGGCGAAGCCGTAGATGTCGGCCTTGATGAAGCCCTTCTCGAAGTCGGAGTGGATCACGCCGGCGGCCTGCGGCGCCTTGGCGCCGACCGGGATGGTCCAGGCGCGGACCTCGGTCTCGCCGGCGGTGAAGTAGGAGCACAGCCCGAGCGTCTTATAAGCGGCGACGATGACTTTCTCCAGGCCGCTGGTCTCCATGCCCAGGTCCTTCATGAACATGGCGCGATCCTCGCCGGACAACTGGGCGATTTCGCTTTCCAGCTTGCCGCAAATCACGACCGACTCCGAGCCGCGCGCCTTCGTGAAGGCCTGGAAATCCGCGATGACGGCCGCGTCCGGGGTCTCGTCGGTGTTGCCCACGTACAGGACGGGCTTGGACGTCAGCAGGGCGAAATCCTTGAGGACCTTCGGGTCCAGGCCCAGCGCGCGCGCGGGCTTGCCCGCCTCCAGGCCGCTTTTGAGCGCGTCCAGGATCACCATGGCTTCCTTCGCGGCCTTGTCGCCGGACTTCGCCTTGCCCGAGACCTTGTCGTACTGCTTGGTCAGGCTGTCCAGGTCGGCCAGCATCAGCTCGGTCTCGATGACCTCGATGTCGCGCTTCGGGTCCACGCCGCCCATCGTGTGGACCACGTCCGGGTCCTTGAACAGGCGCACCATGTGCAGGATCGCGTCCACCTCGCGGATGTTGGCCAGGAACTTGTTCCCCAGTCCCTCGCCCTGCGCGGCGCCCTTGACCAGGCC
>JAGWMT010000115.1 GCA_028871595.1 Elusimicrobiota bacterium | reverse complement strand
GGCCGGTTCTGAAGCGTGACCTGCACGCCCTGGCTCCAGCTCATGCCGGGGCGGTCCCAGCAGGTCTGGCCGCCGCCGTGGCGGGGATCGCCGACGGGCTGGCACTCGGTCACCCACTCCTGGCTGCGCAGCCAGACGCGGTCGGACACGGGCTTGTCGGCGGCGCCGAAGCTGATATTGGCGCAATCCGTGTCGTAGCGCATGCCGTTCAAGGCGGTGGCGGCGACGACGGTCTTGTCCTTCTTGGCCGCGTCCTTGGCCTGGGCCGCAAGCGCGGCCACGTCCACGCCCGAGTCGAACGACGCGTCGGGAGCGGCCAGAACGGGTGCGGCGAACACGGCGAACAGAAGTGCGGCGAGCATCGGCGTTTTCATCTCTACGGTCACCTCGAAATGCGGAATCCCCCGGGTCCTTAAGACCTACAGATATTACCACATAGGCCCATGGCGTTCCTAGGCCCTTCGTCCCCGCGCGCGGCGCGGCGGAACCCCTGCTACAATGGAGGCATGGCCGCTCCCGAAGACCCGATCCCGCGCCTCCTCGCAAGCACGGAGATCCTCCGCGCGCCCGCGCGCCGCCTGGCGACGTTCGGGGCCACGCGCATCGACTATCACCTCGTTTCCGCGGACGACGGCCTGCCGGACCGCACGCGCCTGCGCGAGGGCACGGTCGTCTCCGCCCGCCCCGCGATCCTGACGCCGGACGCGTTCAAGGAGCGCTTCGAGGGTTTCGGCGACGAGGCCGCCGAGTACGCGCGCTGGGTCTCCTCGTCCTACCGCGACCTGCTGCGCGCGCTGGAGTACAACTTCCGCAATCAAGGGATGGCGGCGCGCGTGATCAGCGAGAAGCCCGAACTGGTGACCGAGCGCCTGCTGGCCGACTTCGACGCGCGCGGCGTGACCGACCGCGCCGTGATCCGCTGCCCGGACGGCGCCTGGTCGCTGGCGCTGATGAAGTTCACGCTCGACGAGGCCGCGCGTTCGTTCCCGGGACACGTGAAGGACCTGGAACGGCGCGGGATGTTCTCCGCCGACGGGGGCGAGGGCGACCGGCGCCGCCGCGAGGTGGAGGCGCTCCTGGAAACGGCGCGCGGGGACGGCGCGGCGCGCGCGGCGCTGGGAATCAAGCTCCGCGAATACGGCCTGTTCGCCGAGTACGAAGACAGGTTCCTGTCGTTGTTCTAGGTCAGCGCGGGGTCGGAGTGGTCTTCGGGATGACGCCCGTCGTACCGCTCGCCGACGTTCCGCTCGAGCTGTTGTTGTACACCATCGAGAACACGGCCCCGCCGGCCGCCTGCCCGTTCACGGTCTTGAACTGGACGGAGCTACCGTTGAAATTCCCGGACGAGGGCGTGGCCAGGTCCGCGGCGTTGAAGACGTATTTCGCGGAGGTCCCGGCCGGAAACGAGCCCGCGTACGCGGAGTAGTTGATGGTGTTGATGGTCTGAGAATCGGACACATTGCCGGAAATGCTGATGCTGGAACCGGAACCGCCGATCGTCTTCGCGCCGAAATCAGCCAAAAGATCGACGCTGAACGTCCCCGAGATGGATGTTTGCACCGACGTCCCGGTGACGCCGCCGTAACTTCCGCTTCCTGAGTACTCTCCTGTGCCGCTGGGAATGGCCAGAATCGAATCCCAGTTCGCATTATCCCCCGAACCGCCGCCGTTCGCATTTTGCTGAGAGGCGAAGTTCGCCGTGTCGCCGTCGGAGGCGACCAGGTTCGTCGCGGTGGTCTGGAAATTGACGCCGCCGGACGCCGTCCCGTCGCCGGAGGTCTGCGTGGCCGAGCCGTTGACGCCGTCCGAGCCGGGGCCGGATTGCGACCCGCCGTTGGACGCGTGATCGGAACCGCCGCCGGCCGGGCCGGACAGAGGGCCCTGGATCCCCTTCACCTGCTCGGGAGAGAATCGGTAGCCCGGGCTGGGCGGCCCGCCGTCGTGGATCGACGTGCCGTAGCCGCTGGCGTCGATGTTCGTGGAGCCGCCGCCGTTGGAGACCGTGATCCCGCCCGGCCGCTCGTGGGCGTTGTTGTCCGGCCCGGGGCCGGTCAGCAGGATGTCGGCGTTCTTGCCGTCCACCGTGCCTTCGACCATGGTGCCGCGGATGCCGATGGTGCCCACCGGGAGCTTGACCTTCATGTCCGACGGGTCGCGCTGCGCGATCTTACCGGTCACGAAGCGGAACACGCCCTTGGTGATCTGCGCGGAGACCTTGCCCGCGTTGGTCTTCGGGTCGTACACGAACTCGTCGAGCATCATGTCGCTGTTCGGACCGATGGTGAAAACCGTCTGGTCCAGCAGCATGATCTGCATGCGGGCGCCCGCCCCCGTGGTCACATGGTCGTTCAGAAACACCGGCTTGCCGCTGGAAAGGTCGCGGCCGACGGTCTGGCCCGGCGCCGTGGCCCGGACCGAGCCGCGCACCGCGGCGGCGACGCCGATGTTCGTCAGACCCGCCGGGGCCGACGGCAGGACCGCCGCCGAGGCCGCGCCGGCCGCGAGCGACAGCGCGGCGAGCAGAGAGAAGTTCCGGTTCATGTCAGATTCCCCACTTGTACGTGATCAAAGCGGTCAGCTTGTTGTTGGAGTAGTCGTAGTTCGCCACGTTCGAATGCTCCATGAAGTACTCATAGCCGATGGAGCCGGTGAAATTCTGCAGGCGGTCCCAGATCAGATCCAGCGGCTGGCCGTAGAGAAGTTGACCGGTGACCGCGTCGTCGTGGCGCACCACGTTGTCCAGGACGGTCGCGTCCGGGACCTCGTAGCGGTCGAACTGGCCGGTCATGCTCATCACCAGGAAGCGGCCCTTGCCCAGCAAATGCAGCCACTCGCCCCCGATGGACTCGCGCCGGTACGCCGAATCGGACACCACCCGCGCGAATTTCCGCCGGTGGAGGAGCGACACCGACAGGCGGTCGGTGGGAACGGGGGTCCAGCCGGTTCCCACGCTCCAGTCCATCTGATCCCCGGTCCGGTCCTCGGCGTTGCTCACGCGCGGCGTGTCGACGAAATCCTGATAGGAGTGCTGGAACTCGAACCAGCCGTCGAACTGGCGATTCCAGCGCCGCGCCACGCGCAGGCCCGCGTTGCGGCTGCGCAGGTAGGTGGACTGGGACAGCATCACGTGATCGAACGACAATGTGGGCGTGACCTCCGCCCAGCGCGTGCGCAACGTCGCGCCGATCTTGGGCGAGTACACCTGCAGGTTGAGCAGGTCGTACACCTTCTGCTCCGAGCGGTAGTAGGTCATCCGCGCGAACACCGAATGCCCGCGCGGACCGCCGATGTCATGGGCCGCGCCCACCGAGCCGATCATCTGCAGGTTCACGTCATCCTTGCGCCGGGACTGCTTGTCCAGCGTGAACGGCAGGCCGCCGACCAGGCGGATGTCGCCGTCGGGAGCGGCGTTGCGGTTGTCGTCGTAGCCGACGCCCACGGTCACGCGCGCGTCGAAGTGCGTGTCGCGGGTGCGCGACGCCGCCAGCTTCTTATACTCCAACGCCTCGTCGCGCACGGCCCGCGGCAGGTCGGGCACGGCCAGGACGGAGTCCAGCTCGCGCGCGGCGTCGGCCGCGTCGTCGAGGCGCGTCAGCACCACGCCGTACAGCAGGCGCGTGCGGTAGCGCGCCGGATCCACCATCAAAACCCGCTCCAGAGTGGTGGCCGCGCCGCGCAAATCCCCTTTGCGGATCTCGGCCAGCGCGTAACGCTCGTTGAGCGGAACGTCATCGGGCGCCTGAAGCACCTGTTCGAAGGTGACGTCGTCCGCGGCAGGCTCCTTTTTTTTCGCCGCGTCGGCGGCGGCGGAAGCCTTCCGCTCAGCCTGGATCCCGGCGTCGGGATTCTGACTGGGCTGATCCAGATTCGGGGAACCCTGAGCGAAAGCGGAGGAAGCGGCGCACAACAACGCGAGAACCGACAGAATGGCCATTTTCATAGAGAAGGTCGAATATTCTACCATGCGTTTTCATGCGCCAATCCCTCGCGCGGCGGGCCGGCCGCGGCACGCGTTGGCTGATCCCCCTCGCCGCCCTGCTTGGCTGCCTGGCCGTGCGCCTGTCGGGCTGGAGCTGGGTGGAAGGCGTCCAATACCGGGCCTTCGACGCTTTCCTCAATATAGCGCCGCGCCCCTACCAGGACGTGCCGGTGCGCGTCATCGACATCGACGAAGACTCCTTGGCGAAAGTCGGGCAATTTCCCTGGCCCCGGACCAAGGTCGCCGAGCTGGTGACGCGCCTCAACGCGCTGGGCGCCGCCGTCATCGCGTTCGACATCACGTTCCCGGAACCGGACCGGACGTCGCCCCGCCACATCGTCACGCTCTGGCCCGACGATCCCGCGCTCAAGGACATCAAGACCCGGGTCGCGCGCCTGCCCGATCACGATGAACGGCTGGCCAAGGCGTTCCGTTCGGCGCGGGTCGTCGCGGGCTTCGCGCCCGGCAACGAGGCTCGCGCGCGCGTCCCACAGGCCAAAACCACCTTCGCCTTCGGCGGCGACGGGCCGCTCTCCTATCTCCACGAGTACCCCGGCGCGACCGACAACCTTCCCATTCTGGACGCGGCCGCCGCGGGCCTAGGCAGCTTCGGATTCCTCGGCGAGCACGACGGGATTTTGCGCCGGGCTCCGATGCTGTTCAACGTGGCCGGCAAGCTCTTCCCTTCATTATCCCTCGAGGCCCTGCGCGTCGCGCAGGGCGCCGCCAACGTCTCCGTGAAATCCTCCGGAGCCAGCGGCGAGACCGCCTACGGCGCCCACACCGGAATCAGCAAGCTCAAGGTCGGGCAGTTCATCATCCCGACCGACGATCAGGGGCGCGTCTGGGTGGACTATTCGGAGGAGGCCCCCCAGCGGACGATTCCGGCGTGGCGCGTCTTCGACCGGAAGGACCCGCCGAAAGGGCTGGACGGCGCGATCTGCTTCGTGGGCACCAGCGCCCCGGGTCTCAACGACCTGCGCGCCACGCCGCTGAACCCCGCCGCGGCGGGCGTCAACGTGCACGCCAACATCGCCGAGCAGATTTTGACGCACACTTTCCTGGAGCGCCCGGACTGGGCCACCGGCGCCGAGGTCTTGAGCACCTTGGCCGTCGGCCTGCTCCTCCTCCTGCTGCTGACGCGACTGGGCGCGGCGTGGTCGGCGCCCGTCGGCCTGGGCATGTTCGCCGTCGGGATCTGGCTGTCGTGGCACGCGTTCACCGCCTGGCACTGGCTGCTGGACCCGGTGTTTCCGTGCTTGAGCCTGGCCGCGGTGTACCTGTCCTTCGCGGCGACCGGCTACGTGCGCAGCGACCGCGAGAAGCGCAAGATCACCGATACCTTCGGCCGTTATCTTTCGCCGAAGGTCGTGGCCCAGCTGGCCAAAAACCCCGGCAAGGTCCAGCTCGGCGGCGAGACGCGCGTGATGACCTTCCACTTCTGCGACATCCGCGGCTTCACCACCATCTCGGAGAAGTTCGACCCGCACGGCCTCACGGAGTTCATCAACCGCTTCCTGACGCCGATGACCCAGATCATCCTGGAGCACGACGGCACCATCGACAAATACATGGGCGACTGCATCATGGCCTTCTGGAACGCGCCGATGACCGTGGCCGACCACCCGCGCCGCGCCTGCGCGGCGGCGCTGAAAATGCACGAACGCCTGAAGGAGCTCAACGCCCAGTGGCAGGAGGACGCCAAGGCCAAGGGCATCGCCCTGCCGGAGATCCACATCGGCACGGGCCTCAACACCGGCCCCTGCGTCGTCGGCAACATGGGTTCGACCTTGCGCGTGGACTACACGGTGCTGGGCGACGACGTGAACCTGGCCTCGCGCCTGGAGGGCCAGTCGAAGAGCTACGGCGTCAATATCGTGATCGGCCCCGTCACGCGCGAACAATCCTCGGATTTCGCGGCGATCGAACTGGACTTGATCAAGGTGAAGGGCAAGACCAAGCCCGTCCACATCTTCGCCCTGCTCGGAACTCCTGAAACCGCCGCCTCCGAACCCTTCCGCGCCTTCGAGCGGACCCATCAAGCCGTGCTGGCCGCGTATCGCGGGCAGAAATGGGACGAGGCCGAACGCTTGATCGCCGAGGCTCGCGCTCAGGGCGAGCCCTGGCGCCTGGGCAAGCTCTACGACCTGTACGCCGACCGCCTCGCCGCTTTCCGCGCCGAGCCCCCGCCCGCCGAATGGGACGGCGTCTTCACCGCCACGTCGAAGTAGCCGGACGACGCCTCGCGCGGAGGACGGTCAGAGATCGCGCGCCCGGTGCGACTTCCCGAGCGTGTTCAACTTCCGGTGGATCGCGGCGAAGCACATCGGCCAGTTGATCGGTTTCGTGAAGAAGTCCACGACGTTCGCCTCCTGGCGCAGCATGTCCACCGTGGAGGCGTCGAGCGCGCGGGCCGTCACGATGAACACCGGGATTCCGCCGTGGCCTTCGCTCTGGATGTGGCGCAGGAATTCGTAGCCGCTCTGGCGGGGCATCATGAGGTCCAGCAGGATCAGATCAGGGACCTTGACGGAGAATTTCGCGAAGGCGTCCAGCCCGTCGGTTCCGCAGACCGTCTTGAATCCCTCCTTCTGAAGCTTCATCTCCGTGAGCATGCGCATATCCTCGTCGTCATCCACAATCATCACGAGACGATCGGCGGGATTGCCGGACGGCGAAGGCGCGGCGTCTTCCATTTCCTCAGTCTAATGGAACGGCCCCGTCGCGTCAAGGGCGCCCGCGCCCTTGGGCCGAAAGGCCCAGACATGAAATAGGACTTGCGGCCTGGAAATATGTTATATCGGATTCGTCGTGCGCCGCGAGGGGTCGCGGCGAAGCCGGATCGGAGGTGGTTATGGTTCGAGCCGCTCGCGTCCTGGGTCTCCTGGCCCTGGGCCTTCTCGCGTTCGCCGTTCCGTCGCGCGCTCAGTCGCACGTGACGCGCCGCATCGTCGTGTTCTCGCCCAGCGTCCCGGCCGCGCGCCGCCTGATTCTGGCCCAGTCCTCGGGCGCCAAGATCGTCCGCGAGCTGCCGCTGATCAACGCGGTCGTCATCGAGACGCCGTCGAACACCGTGAGCACGGCGGAAAACCGCCTCTCCGCGATGTCCGAGGTCGCCCGCATCGACCAGGATCCGAAGATCAACTGGCTGCGCTCGGTGGACGCTCCCGGAACGGATTTCGCCCTTCCGAACATGGACGCCATCATGACGCCGCTGCGGGCCCTGCGCAAGAAAGTCGCCGGGGCTCCCGCGCCCAACGCGGGCAGCCAGGTCATCCAGTGGGGCGTCCAGCGCGTCGAAGCGCCCGCCGCCTGGGCCAAAACCCGCGGCGCCGGCGTCAAGGTCGCGGTCATCGACACCGGCCTGGACATGACGCACCCGGACCTCGCCGGCAACATCAAGGGCGGCTGGAACGCCATCACCAAGACCAACGACTTCAACGACGACCACGGCCACGGCACGCACTGCGGCGGCAACATCGCCGCGCTGGACAACAACATCGGCATCGTGGGCGTCGCCCCGAAGGCCGACCTGTACGGCGTGAAGGTGCTGGACGCCAACGGCTCGGGCACGTTCGACGACGTGATCGCCGGCATGCAGTGGGCCGTGGACAACCACATGGAAGTGGCCAGCATGAGCCTGGGCGCGGACCAGGGCAACCAGGCCCTGGCCGACATGGTCAAGGCCATGAAAAAAGGCGGCGTGACGCTCGTCGCGGCGGCCGGCAACTCCGGCGGCGCGGTGGGCTTCCCGGGCGGCTATCCCGAGGCCATCGCCGTGGCCGCCAGCGATAACAACGACCAGCTCGCGGATTTCTCCAGCCGCGGACCCGAAGTCGCGGTGATCGCTCCGGGCGTGGACATCTACTCCCTGTCCAAGAACGGCGGCTACGAGACCATGTCCGGAACCTCGATGGCCACCCCGCACGTCGCGGGCCTGGCCGTTCTCTACCTCTCCAAGCACAAGGGCGCCGCGCCCGATCAGGTGCGCGCGGCCCTGTCCGCCGCGTCCGTGAAGCTGGCCGGCGTCCCCGACATCGGCCAGGGCGCGGGCCTGCCCAGCGCCGCCAAGCTCGTCAAGTAGGTCGAAATTCAAAAGCCCCGCCGCCCTTTCGGGCGGCGGGGCTTCTTTTTGGTGTCACCTATTCAAGATGGAGGACGGTGGAGCCTTCATCGAAGTCGGAGAAGGCCAAGGTCAGGGGCGGGGATGGGACGGCCCAGTCGTCGAAGTCGGACAGTTGGGAGCGGGCTCCGCCCGAGAGGAAGGCGCGCTCGCCGTGGGCGCGGACCAGAATGAAGCGCACGCCGGCGGCGCGCAATTCCGCCACCCAGGCCTCGCGCGAGGCGGAGGCGGGCGGAAAGTAGGCGCGGCGACCGGTCGTCAACGACACCAGATAGGGCTCGGTGGAGATGATCCCGGCGCCGGCGGGCACGTTCTGGCGCACCCAGGCGGCGGTGCGCGGCCAAAGTTCGACGCGGGGTTCGGTCAAACCCTCGCGGACATAATCGGCGGCGCGCCAGAGGCCGGGCGCGACGGCCAGGGCCAGAATCAGCGCCGCGAGGAGACGGCGGCGCTCGCACAGCGCGGCGAAAGCCGCGGCCCACAACGGCACGAGGGGCGCCAAGAAGGCCGCCGCGTAGCGGCTCTGCCAGGCGCTCCAGCCGAGATGCAGAAAGGTCAACCCCGCCAGATAGACGGCGGAGGCCGTCAGGAAGGAGCGCGCGCCTGGAAGCCTGCCGCGCCAGATCCGGCGCGCTCCGGCGGCCGCCGCCGCCGCGGCCCCCAGCAGCCCGACGAACGCGGCCGGCGCCGGCAGGCCCCCGAAAATTCCGCGGCCCAGTCCCGCGATCAAGGTCGCGAAACGGACGACCAGGCTCGCGCCCCCGTAAGCCGACAACTCGCGCCAATGGTCCACGTAGGCGGTCGCGGTTCCCGCGACCAGGCGGTTGCGCAGCAGCCAGAGGGCCAGAGGCGTCAGCGCCGCCGCCAGGAACGCCGCCGCGCGCTTGGGACCGAAACGAAAAGCCAGTCCGGCCGCCAGGGCCGGCGCCAAGACCGCTCCCTCCGGGCGCAGCAGCGCGCCCAACGCGGCCAGCGCCGCCAGCGCGGGCAGCGGCGGCGCGTCGAGAGACAGGAGCAGGAAGGCCCCGGCGGCCAGCGCGGCGAACGGGATGTCGGGCAAAGACACGCCCGCCCAGCCGATCAAGGTCGGGTTCACGGCGATGAGGAGAAAAGCGGCCCAGCCCGCGGCCCCTCCCGACAAGCGCCGCGCCAGCCGCCAGGCGAGATACGCCAGCGCTCCGGCGGCGAGCAAGGTGACGCCGCGCAAAAGCCCCCAATGCGGGGAAAACAAGGCCTCCGGCGCC
>JAGWMT010000458.1 GCA_028871595.1 Elusimicrobiota bacterium | reverse complement strand
GCCCATCTCGTGGAGCGTCTGCAGGGTCTTATAGACCGTGGCCAACGACAGGCTGGGGTACGCCTTCCGCAGCGACTCGTACAGCGCCTCGGCGCTGGGATGATCGTGGCGGTCCGCCAGCTCCTCGTAGACGGCCAGGCGCTGGTGGGTGAGGGGGACCTTCTTCGCGCGGAACAGCGCGCGGACTTCATCGCGGGTCTTCATGGCGCTCAAGAAAGGAAACTGCGGAGCATCCAGGCCATCTTCTCATGCTCCTCCAGTAGCCCGGTCAGGAAATCGGCGGTGCCTTGGTCTCCCAGTTTGCCGGTGAAATCCACGTCCTCGCGCAGCAGGCGGATCAGCTTCTCATGGTCGCGCAGCAGCTCTCCCAGCATGGCGTCCGCCTGGGGCGCGCGGCCGGCGGACTCGTCCAGGCGCGCCGCGCGCAGGAACTCCTTCATGGAACCCAGCGCGCGGCCGCCGAGCGCGCGGGAGCGCTCCGCGATGTCGTCCACGAAGCCGTCCAGGATCTCGTACTGCGACTCGAAGAACTTGTGCAGGTCGTTGAACTGGGGCCCCGTGACGTTCCAGTGGAAATTGCGGGTCTTCGTGTAGAGCAGGTACTCGTCGGCCAGGAGGGGGTCGAGCAAGGCGAGGACCTTCGTCCGGGACGACTCTTTCAGGCCGATTTGGGCGTTCATCGCGTCCTCCTAGTTAATAATTATTGTCCACAAATAATATAGCACGGACGGGGCGTCTTGTCAACCCTCGAACACGTAGCCTTTCCCTTTATGCGACTGCAGCCGCGCCGCCCATTTGGGCCCCAGCTTGCCGCGCAGCGCGGACAACGTGACGTTGAGGGTGTGTTCCCAACGGTCGGATTCGCAGCCCCAGACCGCCTCCCACAGGTACGCCTGCGAATGGAGCAGGCCCGGCCGCGACAGGAACACGCGCAGGAGGCCCATCTCCTTGCGCGTCAGGTGGACGGCGACGCCGTCCAGCGTCAGCCGGTCGGCGTCGAAATCCAGAGCCAGCCCGGGGTCGCTCTTCGTCAACCGGGCGCCCAAGGTCATGTCCGACCGGCGGGCGAGGCTGCGCAGGCGCGCCAGCAGGACGTTCCAGTCGAACGGCTTCACCAGGTAATCGTCGGAGCCCGACTCGAGCGCGAAGACGGTTTCCGCCGGGGATGAGTTCCCCGTGACCATCAGGATGCCGACGGCGCGCGTCGCGGCGTGGGCGCGCAGCGCCTTGGCCAGGCTGGCGCCGGAAATGCCGGGAAGGGCCCAATCCAGGATCGCCAGATCGACGGGCTCCCGCCGCAGGATATCCAGAGCGCGCTCGCCGTCCGGCACGATCGACGCGGAGAACTCCTCGGGGCGCCGCTCGAAGAAGCGCCGGTAGCTCTCGCGCTGGCCCGCGTCGTCCTCGACGACCAATACCCGGCGTCCCTTGGCGCCCGTCCTTTTCATCGCCGGATTCTACGATATTTTCATTTGACCGTCCAAGGCGAAGAGTGTATACTCTGCAAACGAAGCAAACAAAGTATTCAAGGAAATCATGCCCGAACGAACCTACACGACTCACGACATCGCCAAGGTCTGCGACGTTTATCCCTCCAGCGTGATCAACTGGATCGAAAGCGGGAAACTGAAGGCTTACGCCACCCCCGGAGGGCACAACCGCGTGACCCGCGAGAACC
>JAGWMT010000457.1 GCA_028871595.1 Elusimicrobiota bacterium | reverse complement strand
GTAGGTCACGCCGCCGAACGAATCGCGTGCCGCCACTTGCCAGTAGTAGGTCGTGCCGAGCTGGAAGGTCAGGTTGAAGCTGGTCGCCGTCGAAGTTTGCACCGCCGGAAACCAGACCGGGCTCGTGGACAGATCGAGCTCGTAGGAGACAGGATCGCCTTCGGGATCGACGGCCGGCGCCCATGAAAGAAGCTGCGACGTGCCGCGGGTGGCGAGCGTCCCAGTCCCGGTCAGGACGTCGAACGGCTGCGGCGGAATGTCCTGAAGGAAGAGCGTGATGCCTTGGACCGGCGTCGTGCTCGCGCCGCCGTAAGGGTCGTAGGCCGCGACCGCCCAATAGTAGGTCGTCCCGAACTGGAGGCCCGCAAGGGTGTCGGTCGTGGCCGTGCTGTCTTGCACGAGGCCGAGGCCGTTGGCCGACGTGCCCAGATAGAGACGGTAAGCGATCGGATCGCCTTGCGCGTTGGCGACGGAGCTCCAGGAGAGCGTCGCCGAAGGCGTCAGCGTGTGCTCGCCCAACGACCCGCTGCCGGCGAGGATCGCGGGCGCGGGCGGCGGCGAGTCCAGGAAGACCTGGGAGTATTTTTGGGTGCCGCCGGCGATCTGCGTCGTCGCGTTGTAGACATCGCGCGCCCGGACGGTCCAGTAGTAGGTCGTGCCGAAGCCAAGGCCGGAAACCGGCCAATTCGTGGACGCCGTGGTGCCGAGGAGGGCCGCGCCCTGCGGGGACGTTCCCCAAAGCACGTCGTAGACCACGGCGTCGCCGTCGGGATCGACAGCGGCCTGCCAGGCCAGGTTGACCGAGGTGGCGCGCGTGGCGGCCGTTCCGGTCGCGCTGATGACGCCGAAGGCGCCCGGCGGCTGGTTGGTGAGATTGAGGTTGAAGCTCTCGACGGGTGCCGGCGTCTGCTGTAGCGGCAAGCCGAGGTAGGAGTCCTGCGCGACGACTTGCCAGTAGTAGGTGACCCCGAAAGTGAGAGGTTGCGTGGCGAATTCCGTCTGGCTCGCGGTCCCCGCCGCGGAGAGCTGGGTGGGGTTGCTGCCGAGGTAAGCCGTATACGTCACGGGATCGCCGTCCGGGTCGCTCGACGCCTGCCACGACAGCGCGGCGGCGGAAGAATGTTGCACGACCATGCCGAAGGGGGCGGACTCGACCGGGACCGAGGGCGCGCCGTCGAAGACGAAGCGGCGCAAGGGCTGCGAGCCGGAGCTGCTCAGATAAAGGATGCGGCTATCCCAGGCGCAGCCGACGGCCGAGTCGGCGGCGAAGCTCGTCTGGAAGGAGACGTCCGAGCCGAGCTTGACCACGCCCTGCGGACAGCCGGTCGGACCGCACACCGCCTCGCTGATGTAGAGGTTCGAGGCCGAGTCCGTCCACATGCCGCGCGGGCTGAAGCTGTAGGACCAGCTCGACGCGGGCGTGGAGCTGGTGAGCGTTCCCGTCGGCGAGAATTTCAGGACCTGCTGGCAGAGTCCATCGGCGATATACAGATTGCCCTGAGGATCGACCGCGCTCGCGGAAGGCGTATAACAAGTGCCCGGGGAGGAATCCGCGCCGGGCATGGCGAACGAGCGCAGCAGGTTCCCCTGAAAGTCGTATTGGTTGATCGCGGTCTTGGTGACAGAGGAGGGGCCTCCGCAGCCGAGGCACATCAGGTAGAACGGGTGATAGGCGTATTGGTAG
>JAGWMT010000114.1 GCA_028871595.1 Elusimicrobiota bacterium | reverse complement strand
TCGAACAAGGTCGGCGCGCCGCCGCGCTGCATGTGGCCGATCACGGCGGAGCGGGTCTCGATCTTGGTCTCGGCCTCGATGATCTTGCACAGGCGCTCGGCCACGCCCCGGTCCTTCAGGATCATGTGGCCGAATTCATCAAGGGCCTCTTCCTTCTTCTCGCCGGGGATGTCCACGGCCTCGGACGCGACCACCAAGGCGACCTTCTTCTTGGCGTGCGCGGCCTTGAGCTTGGCGACCATGTCCTTGACGTCCACCGGCCGCTCGGGCAGGCACAGGTAGTCGGCGCCCGCGCCGATGGCGGTGTAAAGGGCCACCCAACCGGCGTGGCGGCCCATCACTTCCAAGACCATGATGCGGCGGTGCGACCGCCCGGTGTCCACCAGGCGCTCGGCGGCCTCCATGGACAGGGTCGCGGCGGAGTCGAAGCCGAAGGTGAAATCGGTGGCGTTGAGGTCGTTGTCCATCGTCTTCGGAACGCCAACGACGTTGACCTTGTGTTCCTTGTACAGCTTGTTGGCCACGCCCAAGGTGTCCTCGCCGCCCATGGCGACCAGCGCGTGGAGATCCAGCTTCTTGAACGTCTCCAGGACCTTCGGGACGCCCCCTTCTTTTTTATAAGGGTTCGTGCGGGAGGTGCCCAGCATGGTCCCGCCCTTGCCCACGATCTCGCGGACGTCATCGGGCGTCAGGGGCTTGGCGTCGGCGTTGATCATGCCCTTCCAGCCTTCCTGGATGCCCACGCACTCGTAGCCCAGCTTATGGGCCTTGAGCACGACGCCGCGGACGGCGGGATTGAGTCCGGGACAGTCTCCGCCGCCGGTCAGAATGGCGATGCGCTTGGACATAAGTCGGCTCCTTCTAGAAGCTGTTGCTGTATTTCAGCTGGACGATGCGCTCCGGCCCGCGGGGCGCGCCGTCGGAGTAGCGGCTGGCCGCGCCGATGGCGCGCACGGCGAAGTCCACGTGGAAATTGGGGGTCAGGAAGGCGCGGATGCCGGCGTTCACGCGGCTGTCCACCATGTTGTTGATGTTGTCCCACTCCAGCAGAAACTCGGCCTTGTCGCGGATGTTCAAGGTCAGCGGCAGGCAGCCGAAGATGGCGTTGGAGTCGAAGTCGGAGATGTTGAACGACGGGTGGATCTGGAAGCCGGGGACGCCGATCTCCTCGGTGGCCACCACGTAGAAGCCGCGCTGGCGCTGGTTGAAGCGCTTGTCGGCGGCGTTGTAGCGGTAGCCCTGGCCGTCGTAGCCCATGGCCAGGGACGGCAGCTCCTGGTCGCCCTCGTAGAAGCGGTATTTGACCTGGGCCGTCGGGGCGCGCATGCGCACGTTCTTCTCGTCGCCGATCAGGCCGTCGCCGGCCATGCTGGCGCCGATGTTGACGCCGGGATACACGCCGAAAGAGAGATACTCGAGCAGGCCGCCCTGGGAATAGAAGCGCGAGCGCGTGGAGTAGCCGCGGTAGTCCAGCACGCCGGAGGTCGGCGCGTCCACGATCTCGGTGTCGGGCTGCAGCGCGCTGTCCGACGAGGAGGACGGGGCCGAGCGCTTGGCGCGGATGCGGGGCGAGGCCACGGTCGCGCTCTCGGCGCGGGCGAAGACGGGAGCGAGGGCCAGGAGCAGCGCGGCGGCGAGGACTCGGTTGTTCATGGTTCGGGGGTCAGGCGGGCTTGGCCAGGACCGCGGCGATGCGGTCGTGAAGCTTCGCCATTTCAAAGGGTTTCTGCAGGACTTCGGCCGCGCCGCTCATCAGGGCGATGCCCTTTTCCTTGATGGTGTCGCGGCTGGTCATGATCATGATGCGGGGAGCCTTGGAGCCCAGCTTGTTGGTCAGTTCGTAGGCGACGTGGTAGCCGTCGATGTAGGGCATCATCACGTCGAGGAGGACCAGGTCGAACGGCTCGTTCATGGCGATCTGCAGGGCGTCCTTGCCGTTGGCCGCGACCAAGACCTCGTAGCCCTGGAAGCCCAGGTCCATCTTCAGCAGGTCCAGAAGGTCGGGGTCGTCGTCCGCGACGAGAATGCGCTTGGAATCCGCCATTCGGTCTCCTCGAAATGAGAGTCGAGCAATACTAGCAGATTTTAATTATGGGCAAGGCGGGAACGCACGTCGTTTTGGGCGGCCTCGCCTTGGTCCAAAAAGCCCTTCGCGGCGGGGATTTTGCCATCCGAGGCCTTGTCGGCGTCGGTGAAAGCGGCCAGGGCCCGGTCGAAGGCGTCCGACAGGGAGGCGAAGTCCTCGTCCCGGTGCCCGGCGCGGTCCGCGTCGGATAAAAGGCGCCGGGTGATATCCCTCGGAACCCCCAACTTGGCTCCGGCCCGGGTCCGGTTCTCGGCCTGGGGTTCATGGCCCAGCCGGTCCACGGCGGCCTTGGCCTCGGCCGCCGGAGGGGGGAGGGCATCGGCGGCGGCGACGGCGTCGTCGTCCGCGCTTTTGCGCTCCTCGGCGGGAGATATCGATCTATGTTGGAGGGAGGTCATTTGATCAACGGAAGAGGTCATCGCTTGAGCGCCATTTTCAGAGAGGGTCAAATTCGCGTCGGTGCCGTTAAGACACGTTGCGGCCTGGTCCAACGTGCCCTTCAGCCGCGACTTATCCTCGTTGGGCTTCCCGGCGGGTTTCTCGTCGGGTAATGCATCCACCTTTGCCTTCAAATCGGCTTGGTCCGCCGTTAATTTCTTCCACCGCTTCCGTGCTGTCTGTGAACCATCGGCCAAACTCTTCGCCCTTTCGTCCTTCCCCTTGAGGGCGTTCTTCATCTCCCCGGCGCGCAGCGATCCCGCCGTTTCCAGAGATTTGGCTCCATTTTCGGCCAAGCCGGCCTCGGACAGGGCTTGATCAAGATTCGCCTTGATCGAGGCCGCCTTTTCCGCCTCCAGCGGCGTGCCCGCCGCCGTGTCCGCGGCGGTGTAGGCGGCGGCGGCATGTCCCTCCAAGGCCGTGCGCGCGTCGGAGGGGTCGTACTTGGCGGAAGCGGAGGCGGCCAACGCCAGGAGGGCGGCGAAAAGAGGGATCATGACGGGATTAAAGCAAAGCGGGACGGGTGGATTCCGGGACGAGGTCGGGCGCCTATCGGAATATCGGGGAGGAGGGGGCCGTCGCATCGATGAGAGTCACGATGACGGTCGTCTTCGCGGCGCCGGCCTGGTAGGCGGCCTTTGCCGCTTTTAGGCGGACGTGTTAAAGGACTGTAAATCACCGACGTCAAACAGCTTTTTCGCGACGACATCCGACCCTTCGTATTTGAGGATGTATTGAAGCGTGCGCTGATGGGGGGCGCCGTTTTGCGAATAATTCATTGGATATCCGTTCTCAAAAGAGTTCCATCGAACTTACGGAATAGGGGCTATTGCCGCGCGGGGCTTAGGATTTGAGAATCCGTTCGGCCGGGTCCTGAGAAAGCGCGGGATGAGGGGCGTGGCTGTTCTGAGGTCGCATCCGACGGCGCGCCATCGCAGGCGCGATCAGGAAGGTGTAAACCGCCGTTGCCGTCATGCCGAGGGTGAGAATCGCCTGAGCCACGGAGGTCTCGATCGTCGGATGCACGTTGAGCGCCGGGATATTCGGCAGCCAGCCGACCGTAGTAGTGGGCAGCCAGCCGGCCATCTGAAGCGCCGCAATGCCCTGTCCCGCGAAGGAGAATGCCAGAATGAATAGAAGGGCCCCAGTCGAAGCAAAGAAACCTCGAACCGGGATCTTCAACCCGAACCGTTGGATTCCGATGAAGACGAAAGCGAGCAGCACAAGACCGAGCGCAAGACCAGCCCATACGGGAGCGGCAGCTCCCGCGGCGAGATCGAAGAGCGCATGGTAGAAGAGAACCGTCTCGAATCCTTCTCGGTAGACGGCGAGAAAAGCGACGGCCGCGATCGCGAAAAGTCCCCCTTCCCCCAGTGCCGAGCGCAGACGGCCGTCGATGAATTCTTTCCAGCGCGCCGTGCCTACCTTCGAAAGCAGCCAGTTCGAGACGAAGAACAGCACGGCAACGGCGGCCAGCATCGTGAGTCCTTCGAGCGCCTCCCGGCTTAGGCCGGATTCCCGGAGCAGCCCATCGAGGGCCCAGGCCGTCGCGAAAGAGGCGAGGACGCCGGCCGCGGCGCCTGCGGTCAAGGTGTTCATCCGGTCAGTCAGGCCGGCACGCCGAAGGGCCGTCGCGATGGCGGCCAGGATGAGGATGGCTTCGATGCCTTCGCGCAGGATGATCAGCAGCGACTGTAGGAGCAGCATCCAGGTGGAGCTCCGCGGGGCATCCCCTTCAGTCAAGCGGTCGAGATCTTCGATGATCGCGCGGGCCAGCGCTTCGACGTCGGCCTTCGCCGTCTTTGCCGCCATTTCGGTTCGCAGCCGGCCGAAGGCCTTTTCCAGCTTCGCGGCGAGGGCTGTGTCACGGGCCGCGGCGGCAGCCTCTAAGGGTTCGTATTGGATGTAGGCGTCGAGCGCCGCGTCGGCGGCATCCGGGGAGTCCGCTGCATAGAGCTTCAGCGCGTGGAGGACCCGGGGACTTACGGCGGCGAAGGCGGCGCCGTTCGACGACGCCTTTTGGGTTCTTGGCGCAGGCTGATCGGTTAGGCGAAGGAATGCAACCAAGGAGGTTGATTCGGTGGTCTTGAAGCCGCAGGCTTTGGCGACCTTCGTGATCGCATCCTCATCAGAATGCTCGATCCAATAACTCGGATCGCGAAACTCGCTTGGAAGGCGATCTCGGCAGCTCCCGCTCAGCTCGCGACCTTTCGCGATTTCCTGGGGCCCAGCCGCGAAGGTCCGGAGATAGCTGGCGACATCCCAACGCTCCTGCTCGCTCAAATAGTCCGCCCAAGAGATCATGGCCGTGCCGTCCACCCCGACGGTCATGGTCTGCCATAGCTGCGACGGCGAGAGCGACCGCATGGCGTGCCGGTCGGTGAAGTCGAATGGGTGGGTCTTGAGGCCCGGCGCTGCGGGTCCCCGCCCGTCACCGGCTGGACCATGGCAAAGCATGCAGCGAGCCTGGTAAACGGTGCGCCCCAGTTCGATGGACGGCGGTCGGGCCGGAAGCGGCCGAGTCGAAACGCCGAAAGCGTCGGATAAGGCGAGATTGGTCCTTTCCACCGCGGCTTTGACGGCGCGCGGGTCCTCCTTCCGTCCGATCTTCTCGGAAAGCGCCTTGAGTGCCGATTCCACCGGCTCCAAGGTCCAATCGTCGAGCCGCGAGTCTCGGGCGACGCGCCGGAATTGGTCGCCGGCCCGGGCGAACAACTCGCGTGCTTCGCCGTACTCGTCGGGCTGAGTGACTCGTCCGCCGGCCACGCCCTTGGCGTACTCGCCAGCGGCGATGTTGAGCGCGAACGCGATGCGTTTGACCGATTCCTTGGACGCGGTCTGCCCGGCCGTCGCGGCCTGAGCCGTGACGATTAACGTGAGTGCGAGAGCCGCTTGCCGTAATATCATTGAGTAGAAACCGCGTTCCGAACTGGGGTTCGAGAGATTTTAGCACACGCTTTATTGAAATTCAATCTCAATAAGGCGGTGCCTCAGTGTCCTTGAGTAGCCGAAGGGCGTTGAGTACGACGAGCAAAGACGCCCCCATATCAGCGGCAATAGCCATCCATAATGTCGCCATTTGTAGAAGGGCCAGCGTCATGAACGCTGCTTTTACCGCCAGGGCGAAAACGATGTTTTGCCGCACAACGCGCATCGAGCGACGCGAGTGAAGCACCAGCCATGGCAGCCGTTTCAGGTCGTCGGACATCAGAGCGATATCCGCGGTCTCGATTGCCGCGTCCGTTCCGGCGGCTCCCATCGCGATTCCGATCGAGGCGGTGGCTAGCGCGGGCGCGTCGTTGACGCCGTCGCCCACCATCGCCGTGCTTCCGTGAGCTCCCTCGATCTCCTTGACCGCGTTGAGCTTGTCTTCAGGAAGAAGCTCGGCACGAACCTCATCGACGCCTACGGCACTGCCCACGGCTTCGGCCGTGCCCTTATTGTCTCCGGTCAGCATGACCACGCGGGTCACTCCGGCGGACTTGAGCGCCCGCACGACTGCCGCCGCCTCCGGCCGTATTGAGTCCGCTACGGCGATGAGTCCGCAGACATGGTGCTCGCGGCCCAAGACGACGACGGAGTGCCCCGCGTCTTCCATGCGTTGGGCATGAGCGTGGATCTCGGACTCCTCGACGCCCTTTTCATGCAGGAGACGGTGGCTTCCAAGCCAATAGGTTCGCCCTTCGATGGTTCCCTCCGCGCCGCGGCCGGTAAGCGCTCGGATGTTCTCGGCGGTCGGAAGCGCCAATCCATCAGTTCGCGCCTTCCGAACAATGGCGGCCGCCAATGGGTGCACGCTGTGCTCTTCCAGCGCCGCCGCGCGAGCGAGGATGTCGCCAGGCTCGTGGCCGTTCAATGAGACGACTTCCTGCACTTCAGGCACCCCCCTCGTCAATGTGCCGGTCTTGTCCAGGGTAAAGACCTTGACCCGAGACGCGGCTTCTAGAAATGTCCCTCCTTTGATCAGGACGCCCGCCCTTGCCGCGGCCGTCAAGGCGGCGACGATGCTCACGGGCGTCGAGATCACCAGCGCGCAAGGGCAGGCGATGACCAGGACGACGAGCGACTCGTAGAACCACCGCTTCCAATCTCCGTCGAACAAGGGAGGCAACGTCGCGACCAGAAACGCCAGGAGGATCATCGCCGGCGTGTAGTACCGGGCGAACTTCTCGACCCACTGCTCCACCGGCGCCCGTCGCTCTTGGGCTTGCTCCACCATGCGGATGATGCGAGCTAAGGTGGTATCCGAGGCGGGTTTGGTCGCCTTGAACTCGATGGAGCCCTCTTCGTTGATCGTTCCGGCGAAGATCTCGTCCCCTTCCTGTTTGACGACTGGAATGGATTCCCCAGTGATCGGGGCCTGGTTCACCGAAGTGCGTCCCTTGACGACGATGCCGTCGAGCGGGACCCGTTCGCCGGGCCGTACCAAGACGATGGCCCGGAGCGGGACATCCGCCGCGGGCCCCTCCTCGATGGGCCCACCGGCGGAGCGGCGATAGCGGGCCGTCGGCGGCGTCATGCCGACGAGATCGCGAATCGCTCGGCGGGCGCGCTCGATGCTCCATGATTCAAGCAGCAGCGAGAGAGCGAACAGGAAGGTCACCGTTCCTGCCTCGAACCACTGACCGATGAGCATGGCTCCGATGACGGCGATCGTCATGAGCAGGTTCATGTCGGCTCGCAACTTTCTCGCGGCCAACCAGGCCTTCGGGAAGATGAACCAGCCGCCTGTCACGACGGCCGCCGCATAAGAAAAAAGCGCCGGCAGAGGAAAATCGTGGTGAGACATCCCCTCCCCTCCGATCAGCGCTTCGAGGAGGTTTCTGTGCAGCACCGCGTGGGCCGCCACACCGATGATGACGAGCCCTCCTGACGCCGCGCACGTGAGCGCGCGGCCGTGACGAGTCCACCAGCTCTCGGGCCTCGAAGCGCCTTCTCTCGCCTCCGTCTCCAGTCCCGCGTCACGCACCGCCTTTCGGATGGCGGACTCGTCGACCTGAGCGGGATCGAAGTCGACGCTCATCGTGCCGTCGATCAGATTGCAGTCCAGGCCGCTCACGCCGGGCAACATACCCACGGTGCGCTTGAGCGCGGAGGTCTCCTCGGCGCAGTCCATCCCGCGTATCTTAAAACGCTTGTTTGTGGTGGCGCTCATAGAATCATTCTCTCACATTAAGGCCGCTTCCTCATGATAGAGGCAATCTTCCGATCCACTACGCGGGAAACGAGGGGTTTCCCGGGGTGCCTCCGGCATCGATCAATAGTGGAGAGCCCTTTTTCGATGTCGTCGACCCGAAGGATTACCTGGTAGGAAACAGCGGAGGCTGCGGAGTTCCATCCTCGTTCCCAGGAGCCTTCCGGGAAAGATTCCGCGCCTGTCGGGGCCGCCATCGAGCGATGCGCGCAGAGTGACAAAAGAGAAACGAGGAGAAGGATTTTCACGGGACCCCATGTTGCTCCAGTGTAACCCGACTGCGAAATCCCAGCAAGCCTTTCATCTTGCGCGAAGGACGCAACCCTGTTGCCCTGGCGACGTGAGCGGCATTCCGTTAATCCTCATCGTCGCCTCGAGGCTCCTCGCGGCGGAGCCCGCGATGGACGCGGCCAAGCCGGCACTACGGCGGAAGTCCTACGACCTCAAAAAATTGGAGTGCCATGTCATGGCTCGTCTCCAGGTCGGCGACACCCGCGGCGTCGCCAGAATGCTGGCGGAGAAGATGCGTGCGGAGAAAATATGCGAGTCCGGGCGCGCCGTTTTATTTTTGAGCGGGCCGAGGTCGCGCTTCGCTGATACGAAAAAGCTCTTGTTATCCGTCGGCGCGCTGCGCGACTACGTTCAGGGCTGTCGCGATTTTCCCGATTCGGATTATGCCGAACCCCTATTCAAAAGAAAAAGAAGAAGGGAGAAGATGATGGGGCGGCGCATCGGCACATATGATTATTGTCCGATGGACGGCGCCGGACAAGGGTCGCTCAGCCTACGGTGGACCTGGGCCCTTTGCCGGGCTTCACGTTACTCGGCCGCGGGCGCGCGGCGCTCGAAACGTCGGGGAGCGATCACGGCGGGGGAGTTGCCCGCGTCGATGCGCCAGCAATTGGGCCCCAGCACGGTCTCCAGCGCCTCGAACAACGGTTGGTTGAGCACCACACGCTGGTCCACTTCTAATATGGCGATGCCTTCCGGGGTTTCCTGCTCAAGCACCACGGCGCAGGGACCGCGGTGAAGCTCCAGCGCGTCGCGCAGGGCTTCCAGCTTCTCGGTGCCGACCGTCGCGTCGCACTTCAGCCGCAGGCGCTTGGCGAAGCGGGACACGGCCATGTCCAGCGGCACCATCTCGTCCACGATGAGTTCGCCGGTGGCGCCCTCGGTCTCCTCGCCGCGGAAGGACAGGCGGCCGGTGGCGGCCACGAAGGCGCCGATCTTGGCCAAATGGGACAAACCGGACGAATACACCTTGGGGAAACATAACAGGGTCAACTCACCCGTCAGATCTTCCAAGGTCACGATCACCCAGGGCTCGCCCGTCTTCTTCGACACCATTTTGCGCATCTTGGAGATCATGCCCGCCACGCGCACGGGCACCGTGACGGAAGGGTTCAACTGGGAGACCTCGTGCGTGGCGGAGGCCTTCAGTTGGGCCTTCACGGCCATCAGCGGGTGGCCCGAAAAATAAAAACCGAGGACTTCGCGTTCGAAGGTCAAGGTGTCGTGCTCGGACAACGGCTTGAACGCCGCGTCGGCGGCCGGGGCGGGAGTGGGGGCCGAGACGCCGCCGCCGAATAAGAGCCCCTGGCCTTTATCCAAGTCCGCCTTAATCTTTTGCTGGCGGCCGACGACGTCGTCGATGGCGGCAAGCAACCGGGCGCGCGCGGCGGGAGAGGGTTCGTTCGGG
>JAGWMT010000456.1 GCA_028871595.1 Elusimicrobiota bacterium | reverse complement strand
TTGCGGAAGATGGAGGCGATGCGCGCGTGCACGTACTGGACGTAGAAGACCGGGTTCTCGCTGGATTTCTTCTTGGCCAGCTCCAGGTCGAAGTTCAGGTGGCTGTCCGGGGTGCGCAGCGCGAAGAAGAAGCGGCAGGCGTCCTTGCCGACTTCGTCCATGATCTCGCGCAGGGAGATGAAGGTCCCCGCGCGCTTGGACATCTTCACCGACTCCGTTCCGCGGAACAGGTGGATCAGCTGGTGGACGATCGCGTGATAGGACTCGGGGTCCTTGCCCAGGGCGGCGATGGCCGCCTTCATGCGCGGAACGTAGCCATGATGGTCCGCCCCGAAGATGTCGATCAACCGGTCGAAGCCGCGGTCGTACTTGTCTTTGTGGTAAGCGATGTCGGGCAAGAAATACGTCGGTTTCCCGGTATTTTTGACAAGGACGCGGTCCTTGTCGTCGGTGGAGCCCTCGGCGTTCATCGTCCCCAGCCACACCGCTCCGTCCTTCTCGAACACCATGCCGCGGCCCTTGAGGAACGCCAAGGTCTTCTCCACCGCGCCGGAGGCGAACAGCTCGCTTTCCAGGTACCAGCGGTCGAAGGTCGCGTCGAACACCTTCATGTCGGCCTTGTGGGAGGCCAGCAGCGCGTCCATCGCGTAGCGGCCCCACTTCGGCGCGTCCCATGAGGCTTTCTCCGCGGGGGCGGCGGCGGCCAGGTCCACCAGGTAGTCGCCTTGATAGCCCTTCTCCGGCACCTGCGCGTCCTCGCCTTTCGACTGCTTGTAGCGCGCCAGGATGGACTCGCCCAGCAGGATCACCCGGTCGCCGCCGTCGTTGACGTAGTACTCCGCGGCCACGGTCCGGCCCAGGCGCCGCATGATCCGGACCAAGGAGTCGCCGAGCGTGGCGCCCCGGCCCGAGGCCATGTGCAGCGGGCCCGTGGGATTGGCGGAGACGAACTCGATCAAGGTCTTGGCCTTGGTGCCGTTCTCCTCGCGACCGTACGTGGCCGGGCTCAGGGTGATCGCCTTCAGGTTCGCGACCAGGGCGGAGTTGCGCACGGTGATGTTCACGAAGCCCGGAGGCGACGCCTCGGCGGCCTCGATTTCGGGGATTTCGGACAGAACGGCGGCGAGCGACTTCGCCAGTTCCAACGGATTTCTTTTCGCGGCCTTTGCCATGGCCAGCGGCCACGGCAGCGAAAAGTCGGCCTTCACGTGCGGGGGGGCGGGCGCGAGCGGCAGGGCGTCGGGCAGGGGCAGCCCCTGGGATTTCGCCCAGTCGCGGGCCTTGGCGGCGAGGGCGCTTCTGAGGCGCGCGACGATCATGACTGCGGAGGCGCGGCCGCCAATCCGGCCAGCGCGCGGACGGTTCCCGGGTCGTGGGCCAGGCCGCAGGCCTCGTCGGGCTCGACCAGTCCCTGCTTGATCAGGAAGGCGAGGTACTGGTCCATGGAGATCATGCCGTGCTTGGCGCCGGCCTCCATGGCGTTGTAGATCTGATGGGTCTTGCCCTCGCGGATCAGGCTGCCGACGGCGGTGGTCACGCGCAGGTACTCGCGCGCGCAGACGCGCCCGCCGCCCTTGCGCGGCAGCAGCTGCTGGCAGACGACGGCCTGAAGCACCGAGGAGACCTGCAGGCGGATCTGCGCCTGCTGGACCGCGGGGAACACGTCGATGATGCGGTCGATGGTGGA
>JAGWMT010000113.1 GCA_028871595.1 Elusimicrobiota bacterium | reverse complement strand
GTGACGTTCTTATACCCGGGCAGTCGCGTCCAGTCCGGCTCGACGAACTGACGCTTCAGCGGGTACTGGAAGGGCTGCCCGGCGGGGTCCGCCTTCACTTTCTTGGCCATGCCTTATTTTAGCCGTTTTTGATGGAACTTTCGTAGGGGCCAAGCCGTACGATAGGATGGATCTGGAGCCGGGGTGGGAGCTTCGTCGGGTGGCCGAGAACGGGGCGCGATTGCGGGAGCTGCGTTTGGAACGGCGCCTTTCGCAAAAGCAGCTGGCCGACGAGGCGGGGGTAAACGTGTCCCAGGTCAGTCGCGTCGAAGAGGGGAGGGATTCGCAGCTCTCGACTTTCCTGAAGCTGTACGCGGGGTTGGGCTACAGGATTGATTTGGAGTTGTTCGAGATCTGCGACGAAGCCGGCGATCTGCTGGACGAAGAAAGCCAGCGGCGAAAAGACCGGCGTTTGGCTGGGATGCTTTCCGGAAAGAGATGGCGCTGAGTCGTCGCCTTTTATTTTTGGTTCTTTGCCCAGGAGCAAATTGATCGGTGCTCCGGCGTTTGAATCGCGGTTAATGAGGGATTAATTGCCAAAAAGCAAAGAACCAATCGGGGAGAAGGTGCGGAGCCCACCGACGGCTAGACGGGGGTTTTCGCGCGCGTCCTCCCTTTGAGGCGCAGAAGCTGGGCGACGCGCTCCGGGGCCTGCGGCCGGCCGGTCAGGTAGCCCTGCAGGATCCCGCAGCCCAGACCGGTCAGAAACAGGCGTTGATCGTCGGTCTCCACGCCCTCGGCGACCAGGTCCAGCCGCAAGTCCTGCGCCAGCTCCACGACGGCGCGCGTGATGGCGGCGTCGTAGCGGTCGTGCGGCAGATGGGAGACGAAGGCGCGGTCCAGTTTCAGCCCGTCCACCGGGAAGCGCTTGAGCGACGCCAAAGAGGAGTACCCCGTGCCGAAATCGTCGATCATCAGGCGCACGCCCGAGGCGCGAAGCGCGGAGACGATGCGGGACGCCGCGTCGGGATCCCACGCCATCATGCTCTCGGTGATCTCAAGCTCCAGGTCCCGCGCCTCCAGTCCGGCCCCGTCCAACGCGTCTTGGACGCGGCGCGCCAGGCGCTCGTCGGAGAACTGCCGCGCGGAGAGGTTGACCGCCATGCGCACCGGGGCCAGCCCCGCGTCCAGCCAGCGGCGGCTTTGCCGGCAGGCCGCGCGCAGGACCCAGTCGCCGATGGGCAGGATCAGCCCGGTGCGTTCCGCGGCGGGGATGAACACGGCGGGGGAGATCAGGCCGCGCTCCGGGTGGCGCCAGCGCAGCAGCGCCTCCACGGCGACGACGCGGCCGGTGCGGGCGTCCACCTGCGGCTGGTAGTCCAGGAGCAGCTCCTGCCGCTCCAGCACGAGGGGTAGGTCGGCTTCGATCGGGTATTCGGAGAACATTCGCTGATTGTAGGGGCTGCGCGCGCGGAGGGGATTGCGTGAATGTGAAAATTGCTAATTTCTCCGGATGATACTCCCTCTGCTCCTGTCCGCCCTCTTGGCTGCGCCCGCGGCGGCCGAGTACCCGTTGGATCCGCTGACGCCTGAGGAGACGGCGCTGGCCGTCGCGACCGTCAAGTCCGCCGAATCCCTGCCCGAGGATGTGTTCTTCCCGTCGGTCGTGCTCAAGGAGCCGCCGAAGGCCGAGGTGCTCGCCTGGAAGCCCGGCGAGCCCTGCCGCCGCGAGGCCGCGTTGGTGGTTTACGACCGGACCGCCAACAAGATGAGCGAGGCCGTCGTGAACCTGGCGACGAAGTCCCTGGTCTCCTGGACCGCGCGTCCCGGCGCGCAGCCCAACGTGATGCTCAGCGAGTTCGACGAATTCCCCGCCGTGGTGCGCGCGGACCCGAAGTGGCGCGCCGCGATGATCAAGCGCGGCCTGGATCCCGACAAGCTGTGGGTGGACCTGTGGGCCGCGGGGCCCATGAGCGCCGGCGAAAAAGCCCTGGGCCATCGGCTGCTGCGCGGCCTGGCGTACCTGTCCGAGGGCAACAAGAACCCTTACGCGCACCCCGTCGAGGGCGTCGTGGCCCTGGTGGACGCGAACACCCGCAAGGTCATCGACGTGGTGGACACCGGGGTGGTCCCCGTGGCCGCGGCGAAGGGAGATTTCGACTCGGCGTCGGTTCCGCCCGCGCGCGCCGGGCTCAAGCCCCTGGTGATCTCCCAGCCCGAGGGCCCCAGTTTCACCTTGAACGGCCATGAAGTGCGCTGGCAGAACTGGGTGTTCCATTTCACGCTCCATCCGCGCGAGGGCCCGGTGCTGTACCAGGTCTCGTATCAGGACGGCGCGAAGCTGCGCCCCATCCTGTACCGGGCGTCCTTGTCCGACATGCTGGTGCCGTACGGCGACGCGGACTCCAACTGGAGCTTCCGCAACGCCTTCGACGAGGGGGAATACGGGATCGGCCGCATGGCCGGCCCCATCGACCCGAAGACCGACGTCCCCGCCAACGCCACGTTCATCAACGCGGATTTCGCCGACGACCGGGGGAAGCCCTACACGGTCGAGAAGGCGATGGCGCTGTACGAACGCGACGGCGGGCTCCAGTGGAAGCACCTGGACACCTACGTCAGCAACCAGAACCAGGCGCGGCGCTCGCGCGAGCTGGTGCTGTGCTTCATCGCCACCATCAGCAACTACGACTACCAGATCTCCTGGGTGTTCCGCCAGGACGGCACTATCGCCATGGACGCGGCGCTGTCGGGCATCATGCTGGCCAAGGGCGTGAACGCGCAGAATCATATGGAAGCGCATCACGACCCGAAGGCCGCCTACGGCCACCTGGTCGCGCCCGGCGTCGTCGCCCCGCACCACCAGCACTTTTTCAACTTCCGGCTGGACTTCGACGTGGACGGCACCGACAACCGCGTGGTCGAAGTCGAGACGCGCTCGGCGCCGCCCGGCAAGGACAATCCCCTGGGCAACGCGATCCTGATGACCGCGCGGCCGCTGACCCACGAGCTCGCCGCCCAGCGCGACCTGAACATGGCGACGGCGCGCAAATGGATCGTCGAGTCGGCGTCGGCGAAGAACGAGTTGGGCGGGCCGACGGGCTACGCCCTGCTTCCCGCGGAGAATAGCGTCCCCTACCTGCTGCCGTCCTCGCCGGTCCGCCGGAAAGGCCGCTTCGTGGATCACCACGTCTGGGTCACGCGCGAGTCCGACGACGAGATGTACGCCGCGGGCCCCTACCCGAACCAGGGCCCGCCCGGACAGGGGCTGCCGGCGTGGACGAAGGCCGACCGGAACATCGACGGCAAGGACCTGGTGCTCTGGTACACCTTCGGGATGACTCACGTGCCTCGTCCCGAGGACTGGCCGGTGATGCCGGCGTACCACATCGGCTTCCAACTGGTGCCGGTGGGCTTCTTCGCCCGGAACCCGGCGCTGGACCTGCCCTAGCGGCGCCGGGCGCTCAGATGTGCTTGGCCGCTTTCTGCGCGGCCGTGATGCCGCTCCAGGCCGCGTACAAAAAGTCGGACACCTCGCCCATCGCGTCGGAGTGGCCGAAGTAGATCGGCGCTAGGTCGCGGCGGGCCAGCGGCTGGATTTTCGTGTAGTAGCCGGGAACCGACATGGGCATGGGATGCCCGCGGCGGTTGATGCGCACCTCCTGGAGGTGGTCCAGCCAGCCGGGGAACAGCCCCACCAGCTCGCCGGCGGCGGCGTGGGCCATGGCCAAGGTGTTCTCGTCTTTCAGGATCACGCGCCGGTCCATCTCCGGACGCGGCGCGTAGACGGTGATGACCTGCTTGCGCGACATGTCGCCGCCCTCGGCGTGCGTGACCCAGTCGGCCGGGATGAAGTCGGTGAAGTTCTTGGCGCCCACGGGCCAGTTGTCGTAGCCCTGGTTGTACACCACCCGGTCGAAGCAGAGGTTGTAGACCAGGTACGGCGCGTAGCGCATGTTCGACATCGCCTCGTATTGGTCGGCGGGCAGCTTGTCCACCAGCATCTTGGTGATGAACTTGGGCGTGGCCATGACCACGGACTTGGCCTCCACCGCGCGGGGCTTCCCGTCGTGAAAGTAGGAAACGCGGACCTTCCCGTTCGCGCGCTTGACGGAGTAGACGTAGGCCTGGGTCCGCACGCGCCTGCGCGCGCTTTCGGGAAGCGCCTCCAGGATGTGCCGGGAGGCCACGCCGATGCCGCCCTCCCAGGTGTAATGGGGGAAACGGAACCAATCGCGCGCGGCCGAGAGGCCGACGTAGGCGGAGGTCAACTCCGTGGGAGCCCCCCAGTTGGACGGGCCGAAGCCGTCCCAAAAGGCCTTGAGCTCCGCCGGTCGGCCCTTCAGGTACTGCGAGAAGGGCTGGGCGTCCAGCTCGTCGACGTTCTTCTCGAAATCCATGTGCTCGATGTCGGAGAGGAACTGGCGGAAACCGTCCTTGACGGACTTGGAGTAGGGCAGTTGATCGAAGGCGGGGTTGTCCGCGCGCCCGGTCCAGAAATTGCGGATCCACTTGCCCTCGAAGCAGGCCGAGTCCTCGCCTTGGATCTTCTTCCAGTCGAACTTGAAGCGCTTCGCCAGCGCCTCGAACTCGGGGATCGGGGTGGAGTCCCACGCGGCGGCCGTCGAGTAGGCGCAGCCTTCCCAGGAATCGGCGCGGGAGTTCCCGCCCACGTGCTCCTCTTTTTCCAAGAGGAGAAAATCGGCCGACTTGAGCTCGTCGGCCGCCGCCAGGCCGCTGGGACCGCCGCCGACGATGACGACGTCGACCGACTGATCCGGCGGCGGGGACGGGAGTTCGACGCCGTCCCGCACCTCGTGACCGACCGAGAAGTTCTCGCTGTTGAGGGCGCCCGGGGGGATGCCGTCGCCCGCCTTCGCGGGGCCTTCGCCCATCCCGGGAATGGGGCAGGCCATCGCCGCGCCCGAGGCGATCACCCAGCGGATGAAGGAGCGTCGTGAGAGATCCATGCCCTCTAAGTTATGAAAATCACCACGCGCGGTCAATCTGATAAACTATTCTTTCCTCGACCGGAGAACCGCGTGCCCCCGAAAAACGCCCTCGAAGAGCAGCTCGACCAGGACGCCCGCGACCTGGAAAAGATGGGTTACGTCCAGGAGCTCCTCCGCGGCATGGGGGGCTTCTCCAGCTTCGCCGTGAGCTTCTCGGTCATCTCCATCCTGACCGGAGCCATCCAGTTGTACGGCTACGGGCTTCAGCACGGCGGACCCCTGCAGATGAGCCTCGGCTGGCTGGTCGTCTCTTTCTTCACCATGGCGGTGGCCTTGTCCATGGCGGAGCTGGCCTCCGCCTACCCGACCGCCGGCGCGCTGTACCACTGGGCCAGCTTCCTGGGCGGCCGCGAATTGGGCTGGTTCACCGCGTGCTTCAACACCATCGGCCAATTCGCCATCCTGGCCGGGATCGATTGGGGCTTGGCGGGGTTCCTGATCGGGCTGTGCGGTTGGGAGCCGACGCGGACTTTGACCTTGAGCGTATTCGCCGCCCTCCTGTTCTCTCACGCCGTCTTGAACCACCTGGGAATCCGCGTGGTCTCCTGGCTCAACGACTTCTCCGCGTGGTACCACATGGCGGTCGTGCTCCTGATCCTGATCGTTCTGGGCGCGAAGGGCTTCGCCCAACCGGTGTCCTTCCTTTTTAAGTTCTCCAAGGCCGACCCCTATTCCGCCCGCTACAGCTTCGTCATCGGGCTCCTGCTGGCGCAATGGACCTTGACCGGCTACGACGCCTCCGCCCACGTCAGCGAGGAGACCCGCGATCCGCGCCGCACGGCGCCGTGGGGCATCTTCATCGCCGTGGCGGTGTCGGTGGTGTTCGGGTTCTTGATGCTGGCCGCGATCACTTTGTCCATCCCCGACCTGGCCCAGGCGACGGCGTTCGGCGACGACGCGCTGGCCGGAATCCTGAAGCTCCGGCTCGGCGCGGGGATGGGGACGGGGCTGGTCGGGCTGATCTGCGGCGCCATGTGGCTGTGCGGCCTGGCCTCGATGACTTCGGCTTCGCGCATGGTGTACGCGTTCGCGCGCGACGGCGGCCTGCCGGGTCACACCTTGTGGGCGGCCATCAGCCCCCGGTTCCGCACGCCGGCCAACGCCATTTGGGGGCTGTTCGCCTTCGCCCTGCTGATCGCCGCGTCGGTCAAGGAATACAGCGCGGTGCTGTCCATCGCCGTGATCGCCCTGTACCTCTCCTACGGCCTGCCCATCGCCGCCCGGCTGTACTCCCGACTGCGCGGACGCGAGGGGGAGATCGGGCCGTGGAACTTGGGCCGGTTCAGCGGGCCGGTGACGACCGTCGCCGTGCTGTGGATCGTCTCGATCTGCGTCGTGTTCGTGATGCCTCCCAACCAGCAGGCCGGCGAGATGCTGGCGGGTGTCGTCGCCGTCCTGGCGGTTGTCTGGTTCGGCTGGTCGCGCGCGCGTTTCGCCGGACCCAAGTACCATCTATAGGAGCGAGAGGTTCGCGATGAAGAAAACGCCCATGCTGATCGGCGGAAGGCTGGTCGGCGCCCGGAGCGGCGCCGTCCGCGAGATCCGGGACCCCGCCGACGGGAAGTCGATCGGCTTCGTGCCCGAGGCCGGGCGCGCCGACGTCAAACGCGCCATCCTGGCCGCGCGCGAGGCGTTCGACTCCGGACCCTGGCGGCGGACCAGCGCGTTGGAGCGGGGCAAACTTCTCCTCAAGATCGGCGACTTGATCCGCGCCGACGCGAAGGCGTTCGCGGAGCTGGAGGTCCGCAACATGGGCAAGCCGCTGGCGGAGGCCGAGTACGACGTGGCCGACGCGGCGAACTGCTTCGAGTTTTACGGCGGCCTGGCCACCAAGATCCACGGCGAAACCATGTCCGTCCCGGCGAACTCCCTCAGCTTCGTCCTGCGCGAGCCGGTCGGGGTGTGCGGCCAGATCATCCCCTGGAACTATCCGCTCTTGATGGCGGCTTGGAAGATGGCGCCGGCGCTGGCGGCCGGCTGCACCGTCGTCCTGAAGCCCTCCGAATTGACCCCGCTGACCGCGCTGAAACTTGCCGGGTTGATGCACGAGGCGGGCGTGCCCGCGGGCGTGGTGAACGTCGTCACCGGGCCCGGCGCGGGCGTCGGCGAGGAGCTGGCGGAGAGCCCGCTGGTGGACAAGGTCGCCTTCACCGGCGGCACCGTCACCGGCCGCAAGATCGCGATCGCGGCCACGGGCAATCTCAAGAAAACCACGCTTGAGCTCGGCGGCAAGAATCCGAACGTCGTGTTCGCCGACGCCGACTTCGCGGCCGCGGTGGACGGCGCGCTGTTCGCCGCGTTCGCCAACCAGGGGGAAGTCTGCTCCGCCGGCTCGCGCCTGCTCGTGGAGAAGA
This sequence comes from Elusimicrobiota bacterium, assembly GCA_028871595.1. Next base: position 2,085 of record JAGWMT010000113.1, on the reverse strand, counting down.
CGATCCACAAGAAGCTGGTGGACGCCATGCGGGCGAAGATCCCGCGCATCAAGCTGGGCCACGGCCTGACCCCGGGCGTGAAAATGGGCCCCCTGGTCTCCGCCGCGCACCGCGAGAAGGTGGAAAGCTACATCGCGATCGGCCGGAAGGAAGGCGCCAAGCTCGTCTGCGGCGGGGGGCGCCCGAAAGGCGCCGAGTTCGCCGGCGGACATTTCATCCAGCCCACGATCTTCGATCACGTGCGCCCGTCCATGCGGATCGCGCGCGAGGAGATCTTCGGGCCCGTGTTGTCCGTCATCCCCTTTAAGGACGAAGCGGAGGCGATCCGTCTGGCCAACGACACGCCTTACGGCCTGGCCGCCGGCGTGTGGACCACGAATATCGCCCGCGGCCTGCGCGTGATCAAGGAGCTGCGCGCGGGCATCACCTGGATCAACACCTATCATCCCACGTACAACGAGATGCCGTGGGGCGGCTACAAGCAGAGCGGCGCCGGCCGTGAGCTGGGCCTTTACGGGATACAGGCCTACCTCGAGGTGAAGCAGGTCAACGTGAACCTCGACGAGGCGCCCCTGGGCTGGTACTGACGTGGGGGAAGCGGCGGACATGAGCCAGCACCGGCTGTTCATCGGCGGCCGGTGGGAGGAAGGCGCGACGCGACGGGAGATCCGCTCGCCGTTCTCCGGAGCGGCGGTCGCGTCCGCCCACCAGGCGTCACCGGAACAGATGGAGCGCGCTCTCTCGTGCGCCGCGGCGTCGTTCCTTGAATTCCGCCGCGTCAGCCGCTGCGGGCGCGCCCGCCTGCTGTCGGCGCTGTCGCGCGGGATCGAATCCCGCCGGGCCGAGTTCGTCGAAAGCATCGTGGCGGAGGCCGGCAAGCCCCGAACCCTGGCCGACGCCGAGGTCACGCGTGCGGCCGGCGTCTTCGCGCTCGCCGCCGAGGAGGCCAGACGCCTGGGCGGCGAGGTCGTGCCCGTCGACATCGACGCCGCGGGCCGCGCGTACGCGCCGGCCGTTTCGACGTGGGTTCCCAAGGGCCCGGTGCTGGCCATCGGCCCGTTCAACTTTCCGCTGAATCTGATCGCGCACAAGGTCGCGCCGGCCCTGGCCGTCGGCGCGTCCGTGCTGGTCAAGCCGCCGCCTCAAGCGCCGGGCGCCGCCCGCCTACTGGCCGAGGTCTTCGAGGCCGCCTCGGAGGACGTCTCGGATTCGCGCGAGACGATCCCGTCCGGCGCCCTGCAGGTCCTGAGCGCGGCCGACGACGTGGTCGCCACGGCGGTCTCCGACCCGCGCATCGCCGTCCTGAGCTTCACCGGCAGCGACAAGGTCGGCTGGCTGCTGCAAGAGAAGGCGATCCGCAAGAAGGTCGTCCTGGAGTTGGGCGGCGACGCGGCGGTGATCGTGGCCGAGGACGCGGATTTGGAGCGGGCCGCGGCGCGCTGCGCGTTCGGCGCCTTCGCCTACGCCGGCCAGGTCTGCATCAGCGTCCAACGCGTCCTGCTCCAGAAGTCGATCTCCGCGCGCTTCACGGAACTGTTCCTGACGGCGACGGCGAAAGTCGCGTCGGGCGATCCGGGCCGTCGCGACGTCTTGGCCGGGCCGTTGATCGACGCGGCCGCGGCGGACCGGGTGATGGCCTGGATCGCCGAGGCGAAGGCCGGCGGCGCGAAGGTTCTCGCCGGCGGGACGCGGGCCGGGAACATGATCGCTCCCACCGTCCTGACGGGCGTGCCGGCGACGGCGAAGCTGTCGCGCGAGGAGGCCTTCGGACCCGTGGCCCTCCTGAGTGAATACGCGGATTTCGACGACGCGCTGGCCGCCGTCAACTCCTCGCGCTTCGGGCTTCAGGCGGGGTTGTTCACCGACAGCGAGTCCCGCGTTCGCCGCGCCGCCGAGGAGCTCGAGGTGGGCGGGCTGGTCGTCAACGACGCGCCGACGTACCGCGCCGATCACCTTCCGTATGGAGGCGTCAAGGACTCCGGATTGGGCCGGGAGGGGGTCCGCTGCGCGATGGAGGAGTGCTGCGAGCGGCGCGTCGTGGTGCGCTGGAAGGGATGAGGGAGAACTTATGTTGAAAGGCAAGGC
>JAGWMT010000455.1 GCA_028871595.1 Elusimicrobiota bacterium | reverse complement strand
GGCGTGGGGCCTTCCATGGCCTCGGGCAGCCAGAAGTACAGCGGGAACTGCGCGGATTTCGCGCACGCGGCCCAGATCAGCAGGAGGCCGATCGCGGGCAGGGCCTCGGGCAGGGCGCCCTGCTGCTGGGAGTAGGCGACCTGCAGGTAGATCAGGTTGAAGTGGCCGACCTTGAAGTTGGCCAGGATGTAGAGCAGCGCCAGCAGGAAGCCGAAATCGCCCACGCGGTTGACCAGGAACGCCTTCAGCGCCGCCTTGCGCGCCGACTCTTTATTGAACCAGAAGCCGATGAGCAGGTAGGACGCCACGCCCACCAGCTCCCAGAACAGGTACAGCTGGACGTAGTTGTTCGCGGTGAGCAGGCCGATCATGGCCAGGAAGAAGAGGTGGAAGATGATGAAGAACCGCGAGAAGCCCGGGTCCCCCTTCATGTACCCCGCCGCGTACACGTGGATCAACGACCCCACCAAGGTGACCATGCACAGCACCGCCGCGCCCGGTCCGTCCACGCGCAGGCCGAAGTCCACCGCCCACTGGCCCACGGCGGCCCAGCGCCAGACGTTGACGTCGAAGCTGTGGCCGGAGAACACGCGCGCGGCCAGCGCGAAGGCGCACGCCGTCACGATCGCGCAGGAGATCAGAATCGGGAGGTGCGTCCACTCGGGCTTGGTCGGGCGCAGGGCGAAGAAGCCGAACAGGATGGCGGCGACCGGGGCCGCGAACAGCAGCCACGCCTCGATGGGGACTTGGGCCGGGGTCATCCGCGCAGCTCCGACAAGGTCCCCGCGTCCACGCCCCGGCCCGCGCGCAGCACGCGCAGGATCAAGGACAGGCCCACGACCGCCTCCGCCGCGGCCACGGCGATGATGACGGCCACCGCGGCCATGGCCTGCGCGTCGGAGAAAAGCCCCGCGTAATGGACCAGGGCCACGTTGACCGCGGCCAGCATCAGCTCCACGCCCAGCAGCATGGCCAGCAGCTGGCGGCGCAGGACCACCATGGCCAGCCCGGCGGCGAACAGGAGAGCGGTCGTCGTCCAGATGACCGAGGTCACGCGCCCTCCTTTTCAGGGAGCACGGCCAAGGCGGCCAGGAACATCAGCAAGGTGACGGCCTCGGTGGCCGGAGCGTAGGAGGAGAACAAGGCGCGGGAGAAGCCCTCGGCCAGCGCCGGGTCGGCGGGCGGCACGGCCGCCGCGGAGGATCCGCCGCCGAGGACGACCGCGCCGATCTCGAACGCGGCCGCGGCCAGGCCCAGGACGGCCAGCCAGCGCGGGAAGGAAAAGTCGGCGAAGCGCTGGAAGCCCGCCGCGGGCTCCCCGCCGGTGGCCATGATCGTGATCACGACCAGCACCATCACGGCGCCGGCGTACACCATCACTTGAAGGAAGCCCAGCAAGGGCGCGCCGCGCAGGACGAAGATCAGACCCGTCTGCAGGAGGACCACCAGCAGGCACACCGCGCTCACGTACAGCGAGCGGTTCAGGAGCATCACGCCGGCGAAGGCGACGGCGACGACGGCGGAGAGAATAACGGCGATAAGCGTCATAGCGCGGAGCTATTCTACTGATTTCCTGAGGCCCAGGTCCAGGTCCGCGGCGTCCTTGAGCACGGCCGGCTCCGACACCTTCAGCCCCCACAGGACCAGCACGCTCAGCAGGGACGGCACCACGTAATAGCACAGCCGGAACAGCATGGCGGCCACC
>JAGWMT010000112.1 GCA_028871595.1 Elusimicrobiota bacterium | reverse complement strand
GGCGGCGAAAAGGAAAAGAGCCGCGAAAATCCGGGCTCGTCCGCCGTTCTTGGGGAATAGGGGCATTTTTAATGACGGTATCGCCGACCGCCGATTCGCTGAGTGTAACGAAGGGATGTTACAGAATCAAGACGGCCTTCTTTTAGGGAACGGGCAGCAGGGAGGCCCCGCGGTCGGAGCGCGGGTTTTCGGGGTCCAGGATCTTCTTCTTGTCCACCGAGAAGAAATACCGGTACTGGCCGGGGTTGAGGTACAGCTTGACCGACCAGACGCCGGAGGAGTCCTTGGTCATTTCCTTGCGTCCCCCGCGCACGATGAACGCCCCGACCAGCTGGACGGAACCGGCCTTGGGCGCGTGAATCTTGAAGACCACCGGAAGGGCTTTACCCGGGGCGGGCGGCGCCGCGGGCGAAGCGGCCGCCGGAGCGGGCGCGGCGTGGGGTTTCGGCCCGTCCGACAGGAGGGACGGTTTGGGCGGACGGGGAGCCTCGGGGCGATGGGCGGCGGGTTTGGGTTCGGGCTCGCGGGGTTTCGGCGCTTCCGCGGGCTTGGCCGGCGCCGCGGCGACCGGCGCCTCGGGCGGCTTGGCCGGCTCCGGCGGCCTGGCCGCCGGCCGGCGGCGGGGCGCCTCGACGGCGACGGACGGCGCCTTCCAGTACTGGTAGACCTTGGCCGCGACCGCTCCGCCGAAGACGATGACGAAAATGGAATCCAGAATGAGCAGGAAGGCCCAAAGTCGGTGGGAGCCGCGCGGGACGCGGGGCTCGTCCGCGGGATCGGGCGCCGGCGCGGGCGCGTCCGCCTGCGGGTCTTGCGATTCCTGACGTCCCATGCCGAAGAGGTCGATCACGCTTGGATTCTAGCCTTGGCGGAGGCGCGTCGTCAACGCGTTAGCGGTACTTCTCCAGGATCGCGGTCCACAGGCCGCGGGCCTTGAGCAGGGCCTCGGCGGCTTCGCGGAAGGCTCCGTCCCCCCCGCGCGCCTTCGTGACCCAATGCGCGGCCGCCTTCACCTCCGGCCGGGCGTTGGCGGGCGCGACGGCCAGGCCCGCGCGCGTGAGCACGGCCAGGTCGGGGATGTCGTCGCCCAGGTACAGGGCCTGGTCCGCGTTCAGGCCCTCGGCCTTCAGTATTTCGGCGAAGACCGCGGCCTTGTCCAGCCGGTGCTGGTAGATGTGCTTCACCTTCAGGATGCGCAGGCGCGCGGCGGTGCCCTTCGACACCCGTCCGCTGATGACCCCCGTGGGCACGCCCGACTCCGCCAGCCAGGCGAGCGCGATGGAATCCTGGGCGTGGATGCCCTTGAACTCCACCAATTCCCCGGCCGTGTCCACGAAATGATAGATCGTCCCGCCCGTCAGGACCCCGTCCACGTCGGTCAGGACGAGGCGGACCTTCTTCAGCCGCGTGCGGAGCGCCGCCGGGGTCAGCTTCATCGCGCCGCCGCCGCCGCGTCGGACAGCGCGTTGGCCAGCGCGCGCAGGCCTTCCGCCGCGTTCTCGCCCAGGTCCAGCCGCAGGGCCCGGCGTCCCGCGGCCAACGTCGCCGCGGCGTCTCCGCGCGCCTGGGCCCGGCACAAAGTCCCGAACGTGAAGTTCCGGCCCGGCACCGGCAGGCGCGTTTTATCCGCGTCCGACAGGAACAGGAACACGCCGCGCCCGGAGCCGCCCTTATACAACTGTCCGGTGGAGTGAAGGTAGCGCGGCCCCCAGGACACGGTCACCGGGGCGGTCGAGCGCGAGCGGGCCAGCGCGCGCACGTCGTCGAGGAGGCGGCGGCTTTCGTCGGTTTCGGCCAGATAGGCCAGCACGCAGACGTAGTCGCCGGGCTGGACGCGCGCCAGATGCGCGGCCAGGACCTCGCGCAGGGGCCGGTCCTGCCCCCCGTCGGTCTTGAGCGCGGTCTTGAGGGCCGCATCGGCGAACGCCGCCAGCCCTCCCGCGCGGAAGTCGGCCTTCTCGGCCGGCAGCGCGCCGCCGTTGAGGCCGTCGAGCAGTTCCTTGGCCCGGTCCTTCGCGGACTGGACGTCGGGCTGGTCGAACGGATCCACGCCCAGGAAGTAGCCGGCCGTCGCCGTGGCGACCTCCCAAATGAAGAACTGGGCGCCCAGGTCCAACTCGTCGGCGAGTTCCAGGCGCACGATGGGGTGGCCGGCGGCCTCCAAAGCGGACAAGGCCTTGTCGAGCCCCGCGTCGGCATGTCCCTTCAGCGCGATGCGCACGAACAGCCGGTCGCGGCCGTACGCCGACGGCGCGCCGAGCGCCTCTCCGACCACCGGGAAAATGCCCTTGCCTTCCTTGCCGGTGGATTCGGCGACCAACTGCTCGATCCACAGCCCGAACGCCTCCAGGCGCGGATCCAGCACCACAGTGAGCTTGTCGCGGCCTTCGCGCGCGTGCGCGCCCAGGGCCGCGCCCAGCCGCAGCCCGGGGTTGTCGCGCGTGGGCACCGAGGGCGAGCAGGCTTTCGCCGCCGCGCGCGCCCGGTCCAGCAGGACTCCGGCGTCGGCCCCGGCCAAGGCGGCGGGCACCAGGCCGAACATCGTCAAGGCCGAGAAGCGGCCGCCGACGTCGTTCGGGTTCAGGAAGGTCCGTCGGAAGCCGCGCTCCCGCGCCAGTTTTTCCAGCGAGGTGCCGGGGTCGGTGATCGCCACGAACTGGCGGCCGGGCTTGGCGCCGGGGCGCCGCGACGCGGCGTCCCAGAAATAGGCGAACAGGCAGTTGGGCTCCACCGTGGAGCCGGACTTGCTCGCCACGATGAAGAGCGTGCGTTCCAGGTCGAGCTCCTTCTCCAGGGCCAGTACGGCGTTCGGGTGCGTGGAATCCAGGACGTGGAGGCGCGGGCGTCCGGGCGCCTCGGGCAGGACGCGGCGGATCGTCTCGACGCACAGGCTGGAGCCGCCCATGCCCAGGATCACGACGTGGCGGAAGCCCTCGTTCTTGATCTCGTCGGCGAAGCCCTTGACGGAACCCAGGTTCAGCGACGACGACTCCGGCGCCGTCAGCCAGCCGAGCGCGTGCTTGATCAGCTTCTGGTGCGAGGCGTCCTCCTTCCAGACGCTCGCGTCCTTGGACCACAGCCGTTCCGCGAAGCGCTTGGACTCCAGCTCCGCGAGTCCCTGGTCCACGGCGGCGTTCTCGGCCTCCAGCAGGGCGCGCTTGGCGGCGAGCTTGCCCATCAAGGTCTCGAACGACTTCTCGAAGGACTTCAAGCCTTCGTCCTCAAGCGCGGCCATCGTTCCCGGCAGGTCCACGCCGAAATTGGGAAGCGCGTCCCACTGCGCGCGGGCCTCGTCCACGTTCTCCTCCAGGCTGAAGCGCCCGGCGCCGTGGTCGCGGTACGCGTCCACGGTGGCCGGCGGCATGGTGTTGACGGTGTCGGCGCCGATGAGCTCCTCGACGTAGAGCACGTCGCGGTACAGCGGATTCTTGGTGCCGGTGGACGCCCACAGCAGGCGCTGGACCTTGGCGCCCTTGGCCGCCAGCGCGGCGAAGCGCGGCGAGCCGTACAGCTTCTTGTAGTGCTGGTAGGCGAGCTTCGCGTTGGCGATCGCGGCCTTGCCGAGCAGGGCCTTGGCGGCGTCTTCCGGCCTTTTCGCCAGGACGGCGTCGATGGCGGAGTCCACGCGGCTGACGAAGAAGCTGGCGACCGACGCGACGCGCGACAGGTCCTTCCCCGCGGCGGCGCGGCGCTCCAGGCCTTTCACGTGCGCCTCGGCGATCTCGGCGTAGCGCTCAACCGCGAACAGCAAGGTCACGTTGATGGAGAGCCCCTCGGCGATGAGGTCCTCGAAGGCGCGCACGCCCTCGGCGGTGCCGGGGACCTTCACCATCAGGTTCGGACGCGCGACCAGCGCCCAGAGGCGCTTGGCCTCGGCCACGGTGCCGGCGGCGTCGCGCGCCAAGGTCGGGGCGACCTCCAGGGAAACGAAGCCGTCGCCGCCCTTGGTCTCGTCGTACAGGGCCCGGAACTGGTCGCAGGCCGCCTGGATGTCCTCCACCGCCAGCTTCTCGAAGAGCTCGACCGGCGCCTGGCCGGGGCGGGCGTGGCGGCGGATGGCGCCGTCGTAATCGGAGGAACCGCCGATGGCCTTCTCGAAGATCGTGGGGTTCGAGGTCACGCCGCGGACGCCGTCGTCCTGGATCAGGCGCTGGAGCGCGCCCGACGAGATCAAGGAGCGGCTGACGTAGTCGTACCAGACGGACACGCCGAAACGGTGCAGGTCGCGGAGAGGATTTTTGCGGCTCATTTCACGGCCTCCTTGGAATAAGCGCGTTCGATGGCGGTCACCTTGTCCTTGCGGCGCCGGTGACGGTCCAGGCCGGAGAACTTGGCGTTGAGAAAGGCGTTCAGGACTTCGTAGGCCAGTTCGGAGCCGATCACGCGGCCGCCCAGGCAGAGGATGTTCAGATCGTCGTCCTCGACGCCCTGGCGGGCGGAGAAGGTGTCGTGGCACATGCACGCGCGCGCTCCCGGCACCTTGTTGGCCGCGACGCAGGCGCCCACCCCCGAGCCGCAGACCACGATGCCGCGCGCGGCCTTGCCGCCGCGCACCGCTTCGGCGACGGCGCGCGCGTAGTCCGGATAGTCGGCGGGGACGGCGTCGGTGTCGACGCCCAGGTTGAGGACGGTCAAGCCTTTCTTCTCCAGCCGGGCGTGGACGAGCTTTTTGAGAGGGTAGCCGGCGTGGTCGCAGCCGAGGGCGATGATCATGTCCCGATTCTACAAAAAAGAAAATCGCCGGGGGTCAGAGTCCGGCGGCGGCGCGCTCGGCGGGCACGCGGGGCTCGACGACGGCCCAGCCTCTTCCCAATTCGCGCAGGACCGCCGTCCGTAGACGGGCGTCGCGGAAGAGGCTCCCATGGAGGGCGAGCGGCGTCGGACGCGGGAGCGCCAAACCGCGCGCGGCCTGGCGCGCGAGCGCCGCCAAATGGCGGACGGCTTCGGCGCGCAATCGCGGCGAGCCGCGGAGGACGCGCGGCGCCAGCGCCGCGGTGGCGCGGACGGGATCGTCGGCGTGCGCCAGGTCCAACGGATGCGGCAGGCGCAGCGCCGTCCGAAGCGTCTCGTCGCGCGCCCCCTCGCGGCCCAGCCAGAATCCGGAGCCTTCGTCGCCCAACAGCGGTCCGTAGCCGCCCGCCCGATTCTTTCGGTTCCGGCTTCCGCGCGCGAACGCGGCGGAGCCGGTGCTGGCGACCAGGACCACGCCGGGTCCCGCGCCGAACGCGGCCAGGTGGGCGATCTCGTAGTCGGGCAGGACGCGCACTTTCCGGGCCATTCTTTTAAGGGCCTTGGCCAACTGGGTCCGCCCTTCCGTCCCTCCCAGCCGCGTGCTGCCCACGGTCAGGACGTCGAGCCGCGGCGCGCGCAGCTTCCGCAGGAGCCCGGGCAAAGTCTTCGGCAGTTCGCGCCAGTCCACGGCCGGAAGACGGGCGGTCCGGACCCCGCCGCCGTCGGCGAGGCAGGCGCGCAGCCAGGTGGCGCCCAGGTCCACGCCCAGCGCGGCGTTCACGGCGCGCGGTCGTACATCGGGGACTTCTCCTGCTCGGACAGGATGTCCATCAAGGAGTTCTGCAGCGCCCGGCTCCACGAGATTGTGCTCTCGCGCGCGGACAGGGAACGGTTGGGGTCCATCATCTCCCGGATCATGTCCTGGACGATGGCGCGGCGCGTGGCGGGGCTGTCGTCCAGTCGGACCCGGATCTCGGGCTTGCGGCCGGGAAGGGCCGGGAGAACCCGGGCTTCGATCACGCCCAAGGTGACGATCTTCGACGCCTTCACTTTATAGGGTTCCAGACGCAGGAGTTCGCGCGGGAAGGGGAGGCGGTAGGTGCGGCCTTCGATGACGACCTTCATGTTTTCCTGGTAATAGCCGATGAGCGAACGGGTGGGCAGGATCCGGTAGGTGCCGGGCTCGACCAGGTAGAGCGCGTTCTCCCCGCCCTTGATCGGCAGGCGGTACACCTCGCCGGCCTCGCCGCCCTCGCTCTCGAAATTCACGTAGGTCCGCGCGCGGCGGGACTCTCCGGTGGGCAGGATCATGCGCCCGCCGATCAGGATCGCGGCGATGGCCTGCTCGGGCGGCGCGTCGCGCGGCGGCACGGTGCCGCGGCACGCGGTCAGCGCCAGGAGGACGGCGGCGACGAGAGAGGCGCGCATCATCGAAAGCCAGGATACCCGATCTGTGTTAAGGAAACAAGGCGGGGCCGCTTAGGGGCGCATCGTCGTGTAGTCCAACGACGTCAGTTGGACGCCCGCGAAGTAGGCTTTCACGATGGTCTCGTAATCCTGGCCGGCCTCGGCGCGGCCGATGGCCCCGGACTGGCACAAACCCACGGCGTGTCCCCACCCGCCGCCGCGGAACACGAATTCCTTGGGAACCAGGACGGACTTGGGCGCGGGAGCTTTATGTCCCTTCCTCTTTTTGGGGGCGGGAAAAGTCTCCCGCGCGTACTCGGTGTCCACCACGAACAAGGTGCTGCGCAGGGAGCCGGCGCCGAGGACCCCGCGAATGGCGAACTCGTCGGTCAGCTTCAGGTTCCGCTTGGAGCCCAGGAGGAGCAGGGCCTCCACGTTGCCGGTGGGCGCGCGGCGCAGGACGCGCAGCCCCTTCAAGCGTCCGATCTTGTGCCGCCGGTTGACGCGCTCTTCCAAATCCTTGGCCGCGATCACCCGCGCCCAGCGCGAATGGGACGGATGGACGTAGCCGGAAGGCTTGTCGTACGTCGCGGGCCAGGTCGAGAGGTAATGCCGCAGTTCCGACGGCGAGGCCGGCGGGGCGATGGGCGCGGGCGAGTCGCTGGCGCGGGTCCAGTAGGGCACGTGGCCCCAGCCGATGTCGTCCCCGCTTTGGCTGGACCCGCCGCAGTTCGACGAGTAGATCACGTGCGCGAGCTGTCCTTTAAATACCGCGACCTGGCCGCGCGTGGCGGCGACGGCGGCGCGCGTGCGCTCGTTCTCCGCGCGCAGGCCCGCGTAGACCTGGCAGTGCTGGTCGTCGCACACGTCGTAGCCCTCGCGCCGGTGGCGCTTGCTGACGGTCTTGATCAACAGGGCGTGGGTGCGGGCGATCAGCGCCTGCGCCTTGAGCGACTCCAAGGGCGAGTTGGAGGGCATCTCCGCGCCCACCACGCCCTCGGTGTAGTCCTCCAGGTTCACGATGTTCACCAGGCGCAGGGAGCGGCGACGGTTGAACAGCGCCGCCTCGATGGAGCCGCGCATGGCGCGGCCCGTTCCCAGCGGCCCTCCCTTGCGCGGGTCGTCCTCCAGCGACAGAGCGCCGTGCACGGGATCCTTGGGCTCCAGGCGCACCAGGTCGCCCGGGACGACGCGGACCTCCCCGTCGGGCCCGCGCAGTTCCAGCCGCGCGCGGCCCTTCCTCTTCTTCGGCGGGACGATGCGCACCGTCCAGGCCTCCTGCGCGCCGCACTCCGCCAGCGTACGTCCGGTCTTCGGATCGTAGGCGTGCCAGGGCCCGGAGCCGCGCACGGTGACCGACTTGCGCGGGCGCGGCTTGCCCAGCGCCGTGACCCCGATGCCGACGCGGATCAGGGGAATCCCCCCCTGCGTCTCGGAGTCCGTGGCCGGGGCGCTGATGGGCGGTCTTCCTGAATTCAGGTGCCGCGGCTCGGCGGAGCCGGTCAGCAGGGGCCGGACCTTGTCCATCAGCGCGCGGGTGAGGCGCGCGCTGGGCTCGGCCTCGGCCAGCCGCGTGAGCTGGCGCCAGGCGTCGTTGTAGCGCTTGAGCTTGAGATAGACCCGCGTGAGCGGGTTGCGGCCCTCGTGGAAGTAGGCGTCCCCCACGACCGCGCGCTTGTAGGCCTCGGCGGCGGCGGCGGGATCTCGCAGGGCCTCCTCGGCGCGGCCCAGGTAAAAAGAGGACAAGGTCAGGAGCAGGGCGTCGTCTCCCGCGCGCTTGAGGAGCGGGACGGCCTGGGCGGCGCGGCCCAGCGCCAGCTCGGCGCGCCCGGAGCCCAGCGCCGCCCAGGAGTTCTCCGGGTCGCGGGCCAGGGCGTCGGCGAACGCCGCCTCGCTGTCGGCGTAGTCCGCCTCGCGCAGCAGCGCCCAGCCCAAGGCGGTGCGCGTCCGGGAGTCGGCGTCGAGCGCCGCGGCGCGGCGCGCGTAGGCCGCGGCCTTGTCCGGCCGACCGGCCTCGCCCCAGGCGATGGACCCGTCCAGCCACGCGGAGACGTCGGCCGGGGACGTCTTCACGGCCTTCTCGAAGGCCTCCGCCGCGATCAGCACGTCCCCCGAGAAGTACAAGGCCCGGGCGCGGGCCAGCGCCGGGGTGGCCTTGACCGCCGCGCGCGCGGGCGCCGGCGGCGCGGGCGCGGTCTGCGTGGCGACCGCCACGCCGGAGGACAGCGCGATGGGCGGCGCCTCCGCGGCGGTCTGAGCCGCGGCGGGGCGGGCGAGGACGGCGACGACGAGCAGATAGAGCGGGATGACGGGAACCGTGAGCGGGCCCGATTTTATCTTTTTATCCTTCCGCCCGCTTTCTTGACAATACCTTCTGTTCCACGCCTTCTGGCCTCTGATCCCGGCGGCGGCGTTCCACTTGGCCGCGTCCTTGGTCGCCGGCTGGCTGTGCTGGCGATCGGGCGGAACCAAGCGGGGACGGCCTTCGTCATCCGGATCAAGCGTCCGTCCGTGAACGCCGCGATCTCGCGAAATGAGCGGCCCAGGTCGCTGTTGTCATAGACGAAGACGAAGGGGAGCGTCCGCAGGGCGGCGTTGAGGTTATTCAACGTGCGCGGGAATCTCGACCGAAGCTTCTCGGTCGGCACGTCGTGGCCGCCTTGGGACACGCGCATGGCGACGCGCTCTTCCGAGAGTTCCGGCGAGGAGATTCCAATGAAACAGAGCACGGCCGCGTAGCCTGCTTCCGCCGCTTCCTGAAGGAACTTCACCTTGTCGCCGACGGGATCGGGAAACACCGTTTCGAAGGCGAAGCTCTCCTTCCTGCGCGTCATGGCGCGCCGCAGGGCGTCGGCCGCCTTCGCCGCGGCGTAAGGGTCCGAACCGAGTTGGTGGGCGATGACGTCCGCGTTGACGAAACGGAGGCCGGCGGGCGCGATATGGGCCTCGTAGAACGTCGTCTTGCCCGCGCCGTTGGGGCCCGCGACGGCGACCAGCACCGGCCGCCGATCCAGTTCGGCGATCCGTATCAAGCGGCGGGGACGAAGCGCCGTTTGACGAAGCGGCCGACCGTGCGCGTGCCGTCTTCCGCGATCCGCACCAGCATGCCCGGACGCTTCGGCGCGGCCTCGTAATGCGGGAAGGGCTGCTTGTTCAGGTGCTCCATCACGCGGCGGCGCCCCTGGGCGGTGTCCACCGACTCCAGGCAGGCGGAGAGAGGCTTCTCGGCGCCCGCCTTGAGGAGCGCGAGAACCTGATCGCCGCGCAGCAGAGGCTCCAGCGCCTCGCCGAGGTGCGCCCAATATTCGATCTGGCCGGCGATCGACCGGCTCCCGATCTCGGCGGCGAGGCGGGCGTCCAGCATCAGGGCATCGGCGATTTTCACGGGCTGGGGCATGGACATAGGGTAGCATAATGCTACCGAAAGT
>JAGWMT010000111.1 GCA_028871595.1 Elusimicrobiota bacterium | reverse complement strand
TAGAACCATTTCTGCGCCTCGTTGAGGGACTCCTTGCCGGCGGCGCGGGCGCGCTCGTCCGAATAAAGAAGCCCCATCAGCATCTGGGCGTCGGCGTTGCCCGCGTCGGCCATGGGCCGCGCGATCTTGTAGGCGAGGACCAGCTCCTTGTTCTTGTACGCGGCCAGCGCGGCCTTGAAGTCGGGCGCGGGCTCGGCGGCGGCGGTGGAGACCGCCGGCGCGGCGACGGGCGCCGGCGTGGAGACCGCGACGGTCGCGGTGGACGGCGCCGGAGGCTCGACGTACACCGGGGCGGTGATGTCCACGCCCGAGCAACGGATGCTCTCGATTTTCTGGTCGTCGTCCGAGACGCTCACGTGGTCGGGGCTGGGCATGGACGCCGGGTTCGACCACTCGTAGGCGGTGCGGCCCTTCAGGTAGGGGAGGGACTTGCCCTCGACGTAGGGAAACACGTCCTCGGGCGCGCCCATGATCTTGAGCATGGCGTCCTTGGTCATGCCCACGCGCAGCTTCAGGCAGTTCTTGTAGTTGCGCTCGGCCTGCCGCGAACAGCCGGCGAGAAGGAGGGCGGCCAGGCACGCGGCGCGGGCAAGGTTCATTTCCGTCTCCGTGCGGGGAGCTTCTTCTTTTTCGGCGCCGTCGCGCCGGTCTTCTTCTCGATCTGCTCGATGTAGGCGAGAATCTCATGGGAGAGGCCGCGGTCGAGCTTCAAGGCCTTCGACCAGTCCTGCACCGCCTGCGGGTAGCGGTTCGTCAGGTAATAAGAACGCGCGCGCTCCATGAGCGGCGCGGCGTCGGCCGGATCCAGGCGGACGGCCTGCGATTCGTCGCGGATCGCGTCGTCGAGCTTCAGGGCCATCCTCTCGGCGCGCGCGCGCGCGCGGTAGCCGAGCGCCTGGTCGGGCACCAGCGCGATCACCCGGCCGTAGTCCTCTTCGGCCCCCGCGGCGTCGTGCGCGTCCTCGCGCAGGGAGCCGCGCTGAAGGAGCGCCCCCAGGGAGTCGGGGTCTTCCTTCAGCACGTCGTCCAGGAGCGGGAGCGCGGCCTCGCGGTCGCCGGAGGCGGCCAAGGCGATCGCGCGGTTCAGCTTGGCCTGGCGCATGCCCGGATTGATCCGCAGGGCGACGGCGAACGCGTCGGCGGCGCCGCGGTAGTCGCCCATCGCGTTTTTCGCCAGGCCGGCGGAGTACGGCGCGCCCTCCAGGTCGGGATCCAGTCTCGCGGCCTGGCCCAGGTCGCCCAGCGCTTCCAGGAGCTTCCCCAGGTCGATGCGGACGTTGCCGCGGTTGTACCAGGCGACGGCCAAGGTCGGCTGGGCGCGGATGGCCTCGGAGAAATCGTCCTCGGCCCCCTCGAAGTCCAGGCGGTCCAGCTTCAAGCGTCCGCGCCAGTTGAGGGCCAGGGCGTCGTCGTGGTCCTTGGCCACCGCGTCGCCCGCCGCCTTCTCGGCCGCGGACAGGTCGCCGCGGGCGTAGGCGTCGAACCCGGCGGCCGGCGCGGACACCGGAGCGACGGCGGGGGCGCGGCGGCAGGCGGCGGCGGCCAGCACGGCGGCGGCCAGCGCGGCGGCGCAGACGGCGGCGAGCGGGCGCTTCAAAATTTCACCGCCGAGACGGCCTCGTCCAGCGCGCGCCGGACGCGCTTGTCCCCGGGATCGAGGGACAGGGCCTTGCGCAGATCCGCCGCCCCTTCCTCGCGCATGCCCGCGTGCACGCGGATGTGGCCGCGGTGGAACCAAGCCTCCACCGAGTTCGGCGCGAAGTCGACCGCGCGGTCGCAGTCCTTCAGCGCCTCTTTCATGCGGCCCATCGACTCCAAGGTGAGCGCGCGGGTGATGCGCAGGCTGGCGGAGTACGGGTCGATGTCGATGGATTTGTCGCAGGCCGGCAGCGCCTTGTCGTATTCGCCCTTCATGCGGTACACGTCGCAGATCGCGTTCTGCGCGGCGCCGCTGCGCGGGTCCAGCGCCAGCGCGGCCTTCGCGTCGTCGAGCGCCTTGTCCAGGCGGTCGGCCCAGACCTCGGTGTTCGAGCGCAGCAGGTACACCTCGGGAGACTTCGGCGCCAGCTCCACGGACTTGTCATGATCGAGCAGGGCCAAAGCGAACTTGGACGAGTCGTCGCGGCTGACGCCGTCGGCGCGGTACAGGATGGCGCGCTTCACCCAGGGCTCGTAGTTCTTGGGCGAGATTCCGATCGCGGCGGTCGCCGCGGCGAGGGCCTGGTCGTACCGGTAGCGGTCGCTCTCGATGCCGCTCTGCAGCAGGTAGATGTCGGCGCGGCCGGGCAGGCGTTCCAGAGCCAGGCGCGCGGCCGTCGTCGCCTCGTCGTAGCGGCGCAGCTGGCGGAGCCCCCCCGCCTTCGCGACGTAGGCGGCGGCCAGGCGCGGCTCCAGCGCGATCGCGGCGTCGTCATCCTTGATCCCCGTCTCGATGCCGACCAGGCGCGAGTTCAGCTTTCCGCGGCGCACCAAAGCGAAATAGGAGTCGGGCTTCTGGGCCAGCGCGCGGTCAAGCTCGTCGAGGGCCTCGCGATCCCGGCCCAGCTCCTGAAGAAGGTCGGCGCGCAGGACGCGCATGTCGGCGCGGGCTCCCGGGGCGGCCAGCAGGGCGTCCACGTCGGCGAGGGCGCCCGGGATGTCCCCCAGCTCCCGCCGCGACAGCGCGCGCAGGTAGCGCGCCCCGGACAAGGTCGGATCCAGCTCGACGGCGCGCGACAGGTCGGCGACGGCCTCGGGCAGCGCCCGCAGTTCACGGTACGCCAGCCCGCGGAAGTAGTACGCCCGCGGATCGCGCCCGTCGCGCTTGATCAGCGCGCTGAGGCGCGCCACCGCTTCCCGGAAGCGTCCCGTGTAGATGGACGTCATCCCGTCGCCCAAGACGACGGTCGCCTCCGTCGGCGCCGCGGGGGCGGCGGGGCGCATCAGGCGCGTCGCCGCCACGCCGGCCAGGAAGCAGGCCAGGGCCAGGACGGCGGCGCGCGTCTTGGTCATTCGACGATGCCCCGCTCGCGCAGATAGTGGCGGATCTTCGAGCGCGCGCGGGCGGTCTTCACCAAGTTCAGCCAGTCCTTCTTCGGAGTGGATCCCTTCTTGATATTGATCCGGCAGATGTCGCCGGACTTCAACGCGTGGTCCAGGCGCACCATCTTGTTGTTGACGATGGCGCCCACGCAGGACTCGCCGATTTCCGTGTGGACGGCGTAGGCGAAGTCCAGCGGGGTGGCGCCGGCGGGGAGAACCTTCACCTCGCCGGCCGGGGTGAACACGAAGACCTGGTTGAACTCCAGGTCCGTCTTCAAGCTGTCGAGGAACTCGCGGGGAGAGTTCAAGTCCTGCAGCCACTCGATCCACTGGCGCAGCCAGTTGAGCTTCTCCTCCATGTGGGCGTCCTTGGCGGATTCGCCCGTCTTGTAGCGCCAGTGCGCGGCGATGCCGTACTCGGAGGAGCGGTGCATCTCCTCGGTGCGGATTTGGATCTCGACCAGTTCGCCGGTGGGGCTCATGATGGTGGTGTGCAAAGAGCGGTACAGGTTCAGCTTGGGAGTGGAGATGTAGTCGGTGAAGGACCCGGCGACGGGCTTGAAGTGGGTGTGGACGATGCCCAGCAGCGCGTAGCAGTTGGCCACGGTGTCGGTGATCAGGCGGATGCCGAGCGCGTCCTGGATGTCCTCGAAGGGCTTCTCCTGGCGCTCCATCTTCTTGTACGTGGACCACAGGGTCTTGGTGCGCGCCAGGATGCGGCAGGGGATGCCCGCCCCGGCGACGACCTTCTCGATGGCGGCGCGCGCGGCGGCCAGCTGCTTCTCGTTCTCCGCCAGCTGGGCGCCGACCTTCCGCGCCAGCTCGGCGTGCTCCTCGGGGTGCAGGTACGAGAACGACAAGTCCTCCAGCTCGCTCTTGAGCTTGAACATGCCCAGGCGGTGAGCCAGCGGCGCGTACAGCGCCATGGTCTCGGCGGCGATGCGCTCCTGCTTCTCGCGCTTGAGGAAGTTCAACGTCTTCATGTTGTGCAGGCGGTCGGCCAGCTTCACCACGATGACGCGGATGTCCTGCGCGGTGGCCAGGAGCATCTTGCGCCAGTTCTCGGCCTGCGCCTCGTCGCGCGACTCGAACTTCAAGGCGTCCAGCTTGGTCACGCCCATGACCAGCATGGCGATCTCCTCGCCGAACTCGGCGCGCAGCTGCGCCTCCGTCGTGGGGGTGTCCTCCAGGGTGTCGTGCAGGAGGCCGGCGCAGACGGTGGGCAGGTCCATGCGCCACTCGATCAGCGAGTCGGCCACGGCCACGCAGTGCGTCAGGTAGTGGTCGCCCGACGCGCGCGACTGGTTGGCGTGCGCCTTCTCGGCGAACTCCCAGGCCAGCTCCAGCGCGGTGGGATCCACGTGCGGGGAGTACGTGTTGAATTTTCCGACGAGTTCCTTGAGTTCGGTCATGCGCGCTCCGTCGCGGGACGCGCCGCGTCTTCCAGGTCGAACAGTCTGCGGTACAGGCCGCCGGCCGACATCAGCTCGGCGTGCGTGCCGGTCTCCACGACCGCGCCCGCGCTCATCACGGCGATGCGGTCGGCCTGGATCACCGGGCGCAGCTGGTGGGCCACGGTGACGACGGTGCGTCCCGCCAAAACTTTCTCCAGCGCCGCCAGGACTTCTTTTTCCGCCGGTCCGTCCAGGTGGGCGGTGGCCTCGTCGAGCACCACCAGCTCCGGGTCGCGCAGAAGGACTCGCGCCAAGGCGATCTTCTGCCGTTGGCCCGCGGACAGCGAGAACCCCCACTCGCCCAGCAAAGACTGGTAGCCCTCGGGCAGGGCTTCGACGAACTCCGCGGCGCCGACGGCCCGGCAGGCGCGCTCCACCTCGGACAAGGTCACCACGTCGCGCCCGAGGGCGACGTTCTGTAAGACGGTGTCGTTGAACAGCGACGACTCGGCGGTCACCAAGCCGGCGCGGGCGCGGATGGACGCGGCGTCGAACGAACGCGCGTCCACGCCGTCGAGCAGGAGGCGGCCCTCGGCCGGGTCGTGAAGGCGCAGGAGGAGGCGCGAGAGGGTGGACTTGCCGCAGCCGCTGGGTCCCACCAGGGCCACGCGGGAGCCCTTGCGGATCTCCAGGTTCAGGCCGCGCAGGGCCCAGGCGCGGGCGCCGGGATAGCGGAAGCCGACGTCCTCCAGGCGGATGGCGTGCTGGAGTCCGGGGAACTCCGGCTTGCGGCGTTTGGGCGACGCGGCCTTCTCGTCCAATAGGTGGAACAGGCGCTCGACGCCGGTCCACGCGCGCTGCAGGTCGGCGTTGGTGCGGGCCAGGTTCTTGATGGGGGCGTAGGCGGCGATCATGCCGCCCAGGAACGCGAAGAAAGCGCCCGGGGTCAGGCGGCCGGTCATCACCTCGCGGCCGCCGAAGTAGATGATCGCGGCGACGATGACGGAGGCGCCGACCTCCATCAGCGGGGTCATCAGCGCGGTCGCGCGGAGGTAGCGCATCATGGGCTGGAAGAAGGCCTCGTTCTCCTCCTGGAACTTCTCAGTGGCGCCGGGCTCGTAGTTGAAGGCCTTCACCACCAGCATGCCCTGCACGCTCTCCTGGAAACGGTGATGCAGGCGGTCCACGGCGATCTGCGCCTGGCGGCTGGCCTCGCGCATCTTGCGCGACAGGACGTACAGCGCGGCCAAGGACAGCGGGGAGCCGAGAAGCGCGATCGCCGCGAAGCGCCAGTCCAGCCGCAGCATGGCGGCGATCAGGAACAGGACGGTCAGGCTGTCGCGGATGGCGTACACCGGCAAGGTGGTGAGCGCGGCCTGCACGAGCGTCAGGTCGCCGTTGACGCGCGAGAGCACGTCGGCGCCCTTGCGGCCGGAGTAGAACTCCAGCGGCAGCGCGTGCAGGTGCCGGAACAGGTCCTCGCGGATCTGCTGGGTGACCTTCTGGCCGATCCAGCTCATCAGGTAGTTCTGCGCGTAGGAGGCGATGGACTTCAGGATCACCAGCAGCGGCACGCCGATGACCACCAGCCGCAGCATGTCGATGTCTTTCGCGATGAAGATCCGGTCGACGATGGGCTTAAGCAATAAAACGACAAGACCGTTGAAAGCCGACACGACCAGCATCGCCAGGCAGGCCCAGCCGAAGCGGGACAGATACGGACGGAGATAACGGCGGAAGCGTCCGGAGGCGCTCATGAGGGCACCTTGACGGAGGTCGCGGAAAGAATGGCGGCGGCGGCGCGGTCGGCCGCGCCCGGGGTGCCCAGGGAGCGCCGGACCGTGAGAAGCTCCCCGCGCGTCGACGCCGCGTACGAGTCATCGTCCAGGAAGCGAGCGGCCGCGGCGGCGGCCTTTTTCGCGGTGGCCTCATGTTGAATCAATTCGGGTACAAGCCCATGTCCCGCGAGAAGGTTGGCCATCGCGATATGTTTGACGTTGACCAGCGCCCGGGCGATGGCGTAGGTCGGCCACGACAATTTGTATATGACCACCATCGGTATGCCCAAAAGCGCATTCTCCAAAGTGGCGGTCCCGGATGAACATAGCGCTATGTCGCACATCGCGCGAAGCGCGTAATTGTGCTCGCGAACGAGAACGACGCCGTCCGGGAGCTTCCCGTAAGCGGCGTCGTTCTGGTTCGCGGACGCGAAGAGATACCCCCGGAGGCCCGGCCTTTTTTGGCGCAGGAGCCGAAACGCTTCGTAAAACAGGGGTATATGCCGTTTCAGCTCGGAATTCCGACTGCCCGGGAGCAATCCGACCGTCACCGGTTCCCCTTCCGTTCGTTTCGTCGGTTCCGGAATCAGGTCGAGCAGAGGGTGCCCCACGAACTCCACCGGAACGCCCGCTTCGCGGTACATTTTCTCTTCAAACGGGAAGATGACCAGCATCTTGGTCACGAAGCGTTTCAAAACCTTGACCCGCCCCGGACGGCTCGCCCAAACCTGCGGGCTCACGAAATAAAACGCCGGAATCCCCGCGGCCTTGGCCAGGGGCAGCACGCGGCGGTTGAAGCCGTAATAGTCCACACAGATCAAAGCCGTCGGACGACGTTCGCCGATGAAGGACTGAAGCCGTTTTCGTAGTCCCAGAAGAAACGGGATCTTGAGCACGGGCTCCAAGAACCCGGTCACCCCGCGCGAGGCCAGATCCTCGATGAACTCGTCCGCGACCGCGCGGCACAGCGGCCCGCCGACGGCCGCGACGCGCGTCCCCGGCCCGCGGCGCTTGAGCGCCCGGATCAGGTTGGCGGCGTGCAGGTCGCCCGAGGGGTCTCCGGCCACGACGAGAAACAACGGGGAACTCATGGAGTTGAAGTTATTCGCGTTTTCCACACGACGAACGGCTGAAACTGTTGGCGCCAACGGTCGTGAGTCTTAGCTGCGCAAAATATCCTTGCCGACGGATTTGGCGATCTTCCCCAAATCCTGCGCCCAGCTGGGAATCAAGGAGCGCGAGCCGGCGTGGCCGGACAGCTCGTAGCGCTCCAGTTCCTCGGAGATCTGCAGGGCCAGCTTCAAGGCCTCGACGCCGCGCTCGCCGCTGGGCCAGGGCTTGCGGTTGTGGCGGATGCAGTCCAGGAAGTGGTTGTGCTCGTTCTTCAGGGGGTCCACGCCGGTGAGCTTCGGGTTCAGGATCTCCACGTCCTTGAGGCTTTTGATGACGGGGGCCTTCTTCTTATAAATCTTGAGCGAGCCGGCGCCGTAGTCCAGGGATATGTACGAGTCCTTCTGGAACGCTCTCAGTTTCCGGCTCTTGCCCAGCGAGATGCGGCTGGCGGTCAGGTCCGCCACGCAGCCGGTCTTGAAGCGCACGCGCACGTTGGCGATATCCTCGTGGCCGGAGAGCAGGTTGGCGCCGAGCGCCTCCAGGCTCTCGACTTCGGAGCCGACCAAGGTGAGCAGGATGTCCAGGTCGTGGATCATCAGGTCCATGACCACGCCGATGTGGCTCATGCGCGGGTCGTAGGGTCCCAGCCGCTCGATGGTGATGTAGCGCGGATCGCGGATATGCTGCACGGCCTCCAGGACCGCGGGGTTGAAGCGCTCGATGTGGCCGACCTGCAGCACCAGCTGCTTCTCCTGCGACAGCGCCAACAGCTCCTTGGCCTCGTCCACGGTGGAGGCCAGGGGCTTCTCGATGAGCACGTGGGCTCCTGCGGAGAGGGCGGCCATGCCGACCGCGTGGTGCATGGGCGTGGGAACGGCGACGACGACCGCGTCCACGCGGCCGAACACGTCCTTGTAGTCGCGCACCGCGACGGAGTTCGACTGCCACGCCGCGAGCTGGGCCTTCCAGACGTTCGTGTCGCAGACGCCGACCAGCTCCACGTCCGGGGTCTTGCCCAGGAGCTTGGCGTGATAGGTGCCCATCTTGCCGGCGCCGACGACGGCGACGCGGATCTTGGATGATTCGGTCATTGAATCGGTCCCTCCGGGGGAAAGCCGGCGACGGCCAATCCGGCGGCGTCGGCGTCGGCGGCGAAGCGGTCGCGGTCGAAGATGAGCGTCGCGCCGGTTTCGAGCGCCAGCGCCTTGACTCCCGCGTTCTTGAAATTGACCAGCGAATCCAGCCCAACCACGGGCAGGTCAAAACGGAAATCCTGGCGCGGCTTGGCCACCTTCACCACCACCAAGGCGGGTTCCCGTCCCTGGGAGCGGGCCAGTTCCGCGGCGCGTTTGACGCAGGCGTCGGTGCCTTCCATGCCTTCCACGGCGACGATCGCGCCGCCCTGGACCACCACGGTCTGGCCGATGTCGAAGCCGGCCACGGCCTTGGCGGCGCGCCAGCCGAGAGATACATCGGAAATCTGATCTTTCGTCAATTCGCGCTTCGTCAGCGGACCGTTCGGCGCGAGCAGGTGTTCCAGGTAGATCGCGGACGAAATGAACTCGAGGCCGTCCTTGGCGAATTCGTCCACGACGGCTTTAAGAACGGTATCGGTGCGCTTGTCCTTGAGCCCCAGAAGAACCTTGGCCGCGCGCCAGTCCGGCATCACGCCGCCGAACAAGGACACATGCTGGACCTTGCCCGCCATCACGACCTTCCGCACGCCCGCGTCCTTCAAGGCCTTGATCGGCGCGTCGATCTGCCCGAGCTTGAACCAGGTCAGTCCGCCCGCGACGGCCTCCAGAGCCGGGTCCGTCACGCCCGGGATGCCCAGAGCCACGATGGGCACGCCGCGGCGCTTGGCCTCCTCCGCGACGAGGAGGGGAAAGCGCCCGGAGCCGGCGACGAGGCCCAGCGGCTCCGGCGTGCTCATGTCAGGCCGCCGCTTCCTCGAGTTGGGTCGTCCCGGCGGCGGGGCGCATCACGCCGCGCTTGCCCGCCGACTCGATGAAGTCGATCCACTCCTGGACTTCCTTCGTGGGGCCGCCGGCCTTGAGCTTCGCCAGCGCGTCCACCTGGGTGAGGCCCGACAGGAACAAGGTCTTGTAGGCGTCTTTCAGCGCGGAGACGGCCTCGCGCGAGAAGCCGCCGCGGCGCAGTCCCAGCAGGTTCAAGCCGCGCAGCGTCGCGCGGTCGCCCTGGGTCATGCCGAAGGGGAGCACGTCCTGGCCGTTCATGGACGCGCCGCCCAGCATGGCCCCGCGGCCGATGCGCGTGAATTGATGAATCGCGCAGACCCCGCCCAGCACCGCGCCGTCGCCGATATGGACGTG
>JAGWMT010000454.1 GCA_028871595.1 Elusimicrobiota bacterium | reverse complement strand
ATGCGAAAGCCCACCTCCAGCCTGCGGAAGACGGGTTCCATGAAAGGGAAGCGGTCCATGAGGCGGGGGCCGAACCGGCCGCCGGCGAAGATCACGCGGTCGGCCGTGACCTTCCTGCCGGAGATCGACAGCGTGAAGAGGCGCGTATCAAAGGAATAGTCGCCCTCCTCGACCATGGCCTGGCGCAGGATGTCGCCGTGCCCGCTCTCCACGAGCCCGCGGATCAGGTCGATCCTCTGCTCCAGCGTCAGATATTCGGAGGGATAGCGCTTGAGGAACCACTGCCCGGCGGGCTCCTCCGCGCTGGGCGGCGAGTCCGGGAACGGGGGAACCTCCATGCCGCAGTCGGAGAGGACCTTCGCCGTCCAGCGGTAGCCCGCCCGGAGGCTCTCCGAATCGTCCAGCGACCACAAGGCCGTCGAGGAGGGGAAGAAGCTGAACTTGCCGTCCGAGAAGAGGCCGGCGCCGCCGTCGCCGCAGGTCAGGTCGTCCGGATTGTCGCGCTCGCGGCGGTCCACCGACTTGCCGGCGTCGACCGTGAGGACCCGCAGCCCGGCGGTCGAGGGGTGGTTGGCGGCGCCCAGGCCCGCGGGCCCCGCGCCGACGATGACGAGGTCGTAGTGTCCGTGAAGGTCCGACGGCGACGAGATCGAATCCATGTTGTGCTCTCCTGGTTCGCGTCTTGCAGCGCGGCAGCATTCTCGCGCTTATTCATCCGGGAGCAATTTCCGTGCCAGCGAGCGGGGCAGCGAAATTGCCCCCGTATCTCGGAGGGACTCCATGAACGCGACAGGAGACAAGATGAGCCATGACGAGAGAGCGAAGACCGGCTCGCGCAAGCGCCTGCTGATCGTCGACGACGACGCGCTGATGAGCGCTCTTTATCGGTCGATCTTCCGGCGCCATGCCGCAGAGTTCGCCTGCGAATTCGAGCGCAGCGGCGAGGCCGCGCTGGAGCGGCTCGGCCGCGAGAGCTTCGACGCCGTGATCATGGACTGGGACCTGGGCGGCATGAGCGGCCTCGAGACGCTGAAGGCCATCCGGGCCGATCCCGGGATGGCCGAGCTGTGCGTTTTCCTTATTACCGGACGGTTCGATGCCGAAAGCGAAGAGCTGGCGTTCGGGGCCGGCGTCGATGACTATGCCTCGAAGCCCTTCGCGATCGACGACCTTCTCGCGCGGCTGCGGGCCTTCTTTCAAACGAGATGAATTTCTGCTCGGCCGAGCAGACGTTCTTGCGGCGGCCAGCCGATCTCCTTCGGGCGGAGGCCGGCATGAAAATTGCTCCCGTGATGCGAGACGGACAATCGCTGAGAATTCAGGAGGAGCAGATTCATGACGAATCAGGTATTGGAAGAGCGGAAGGGGGCAGGCGACGGCAGGAGCGCTCAGGCGCTTCCCGTCGAGCTGCCGCTGTGCGAAAGGGCGGCGAAGTGGCTCTCCGAGAACGCACCGGGCCCCAAGAAGGTCGTTCTGGGAACGCATCTGGAAGTGAAGGCCGCCGTCTGGGCCAAGATTCTCGCCGACAACGGAGTCGACGTCCTGTTCGTGCCGTCCAACGCCGAGTCCACCCATAAGGACGCCTACGAGCTGGTGCGCTCGTTCGGCATCCCCGTGGCGACGGCGCTCGACATCGAGCGCGGCGTGGACAAGGGGACGTTCGCGGAGGTCGCTTCCTTCGCGCCGACCATCGTCTTCGACGACGGCGCGATCCTCATCAAGGAGGT
>JAGWMT010000453.1 GCA_028871595.1 Elusimicrobiota bacterium | reverse complement strand
GTCCGCGCGCGGCCCGGCGAGCGCTTCGACGTGGCGACCATCTTCGAGGTCGTGGAGCACCTCGACGACCCGGGCCGCTGGGTGGACGCGATCCATTCCCTGCTCAAGCCCGGAGGGTACTTCTTCATCGGCCTGCCGAACCGGGAGCGGACGTTCGATCCGTTCACGGGCCCGGCGATGGAGTGGATCGACAATCCCCCTCACCACCTGAGCCGCTGGAGCGCGCCGGTCCTGCGGAGGTTCGTGGAGAATCATTCGTTCGAGGTGCTGAGCTGCGGCAGCTTGGGCGTGCCGCGCCAGCTCCTGGCCCTTCTTTTGCGCAAGAAGCTCCAGTTCGGCCTGGCGACCAAGACGTTGAACGTGGACCAGATCGCCCACGTCGGAACCGCCTCGACCCCGGCGGGCGGGCGCGCGCGGCTGATCCTGGCGCTCGTCGCGCTGAAGGAAGCGGCGATCAACGCCGCGGCCTGGCTTCTGTACCCGTTCTTCCGCCTGGCGTGCCGGATCTTCGGCTGGCAGGGCGTGATCCTGCTGTGCGTCTCGCGGCGGCCGGTCAGCGCCCGACCGTGATCGTGTCGAAATCGGTCTTGAACGCCTTCAACGGAAGCTCCAGAAGCCTCGGTCCGTCCTTCGCGTAGCCGGCGTCTCCCGGCGACAAAGGAGTGTAGAGCCGGACGAATCGCCCGCCGGCCCCGGCAACCAGGCCGATCACCGCGTAAACATGATCGTCGATGACTCCGCCCAGATCCGCGCGGCCAGTCAAACGCTTCAGTTCGGGAAATTCCAAGGTGCTCGCCACGATGGGCCTATTCTCCGCGCGAGCCGACGTCAAAAGCGTCCAGACTTGTTCTTCGGTCAGGCCGGCGACGGCGTGGTCGGCTCCCACCACGCCGGTCAGCGCCAGGAACGCGGCCGAGGCGTCGCCTCCGTCGATGGCCGAATAACCTCCGAGCAATTTCGCGTACGCCTTTTCGAACAGCGCGGGCCGGATTTCACGGGAATCGAGGCCTCGTCCGAAGAACGTCTTCCCGGAGCCCGTCGTGGGGAAACGGTCGTCGACGGCGATTTCGCGCGCGCGACCATCGGCGCCGTGAAGCGTCACGACGAACGCGCCGTGTCCGTCGCCGCGGATCGCGCCGGAGACGGCGAGGGGACGGTCGTGGGCGATCGCCGCCAAAGTCGACAGGAAAAAGCAGGTGCCGAGTTCGCCCTGGGCGATCCGATCCCAACGAAGCGGGGCGGTAAACGGGCCGCCGGAAACCCGGACATAGGCGAGCATCGGATAAGGGCGGTCCTGGATGTCCCGTCCGGTCGGCAGCGCGGGCTCGGCGCGAGAATCGCTCAACGGCGGCGGAGCCGCGGCCAAGACGGACAAAACCGGCAGCGCGAGCAGGAAACCTTTCATGAGATCGGCCGGTCCGGTCCCGCGCCTAATCCAACGTCATCGGCCCCTTCTGGGCCGCGAAATGCAGGCGCACGGCGTCCAGCAGGCAGCCCAGGAAGAAGACGACCACGGACGTCGCGGCCAAAATGACGGCGGCGGGCAAAGCGGTCGGGGTGTCCAGCCAGAGCCCGAAAACGGCGTAGACGGCCAGCGCCGCCGAGGCGATTCCCGCGGCGGCCGTCGCGGCCAGCTTGAGCGGATTGTAGTAGATCATCATCTGGGTCATGATCTGCAGGGTCCGCAGGATGTCCCGGAACGGCTTCACCTTGGACTTGCCGGTGCGCTC
>JAGWMT010000452.1 GCA_028871595.1 Elusimicrobiota bacterium | reverse complement strand
ACGTGCGCCCAAAGCTCCCCGGCCAGCACGCTGGCCGCGAACCCCAGGACCCCGGCGACCGACTGGAAAATCCCGTGCGCGGTGCCGCGGTTGCCCTCGTCGCTGAATTGGGAGACCACGGCGCGGAACGAGCCCTCGACCAGCGCCGCGTGCAGGCCGTACAGCGCGAACAGCGGCCACTGCGCGGCGGAGCCGGCGACGGCGAAGCCCGCGTAGCATAACGCATACACCGCGAACCCCGACGCGACCGTGCGGCGCCTCCCGACGCGGTCCGCGCGGCGGCCGATGGCCGGCGCCAAGCCGGCGTTGACCAGATTGAACAGGACGTAGGCCAAAATCACCCCGCTCTCCGCCAGTCCGGAGGCCCGCGCCTTCAGCAGCAGGAAGGAGTCCGACGAGTTCCCCAAGGCAAACAGGCCGTAGATAGCCAGGAAGCGCCAAAACGCGGGCGGCAGGGGCGGACGCACGGACGTCGCCGGGGCCGCGGGGGCTGGCGCCGGCGGCGCTCTCCGCGTCTCGCGCACGAAAAAAACCAGGACCGCGACGGACAGCAGCGCGGGAACGGTCGCGGCGGCGAAGACGCGGCGGTGGGTGAAGCCGTAACGCTCCATCAGCCACAGTCCGAGCAGCGGCCCGGCCACGGCGCCGGCGGTGTCCATGGCCCGGTGAAGGCCGAAGGCGCGGCCCCAGCTTTCCTTTTCCACCGATGAGGCGATGAGCGCGTCCCGGGCCGTGCCCCGCAGTCCCTTGCCGGTCCGGTCCAGGAAGCGCACGCACATGACGCCCGGCCAGGTCGCGGTCAGGGCCAACGCGGGCTTGGCGGCCGCGGACAGGGAGTAGCCCAGGATCACCGTCGGTTTGCGCCGGCCGGCGCGGTCGCTCCACCAGCCGCCGACGGCCCGGAACAGGCTGGCCGCCAACTCCGCGCTCCCGTCCACCAGGCCGACCACCGTCGGGGGCGCGCCGAGAGTCGCCGTGAGATACAGCGGCAGGATGGGGGCGATCATCTCCCCCGCGACGTCGGCGAAAAAGCTCACCGCGCCCAGGCCGATCACGTTGCGGCGGGATTCTTCCTTCACGGAAAGATTTTAGCCCATTCGCCCCCCTTTTCACCTGATCAAGACCGCCGCGACGGGCGCGCTCGCCGGCGCGCTCGTCTTCTTCGCGCTCTCCGCTGTGTCGGCAAATCCCTTGGACCAAGTTGAATCTCTACGAGACAGATAAGAAGGGCCGCAAGGGAAGCCATTACGTCTATGCGTCCCTACCCGCGCGAGATCGCCGCGATCGATCCGCAGTGACGATGCCTCAGCGCGCCGCGGCGCGGACCAGTTCCTCGAGATGGGCGTTCTTCCGGGCGCCGTAGCGAACGGCCCAGTCCGCATAGGCGGTCCAGAACAGGTAGCCCTCGTGGCGGGGATTGCCCTCGCGCGACGACTCTGATTCGGCCTTGACCCGCGCGCCGAGCAGGACGATACGGTCCGCCAGCGCCGCCAACTCCGGCGAATCCGCCGGCGAGGCGGCGAACGGGAAGAGGACACCCTGCGGCGTCTTATCCGCCTTGATCAAACGCCGCATCAAGGGGCTCAGCCCGTCGAAGGCGGACTCCGGAAGGCCGAGCGCCCGCGCGCGGCCGTTCAGGAATGAATCCGCGGCCGCCTCGTCGAGAACCACCGGCGCCGCCGCGACGGGAGGCGCCTCGCCCCGCGCCAGCGCTTCGGCGTAGATCGCCAGGA
>JAGWMT010000451.1 GCA_028871595.1 Elusimicrobiota bacterium | reverse complement strand
GAGCCGAACTCGAACACGCCGGAGTCCTGCATCTCCTTCACCTGCGCCCAGCTCAGCATCTTCTGCCACGGCTCCGTCGCCGGGTCGTGCCAGGCGTTGTGCCGGTCCACGGTCTCGTAGACCAGGAAGACGCCGCCCTTCATGCCGAACTCGCGCAAAAGCGGGTAGGCGTTCGCGTGATTGTCGGCGTAGCCGTCGTCGAAAGTGATCAGGACGGGCTTCTCGGGCAGGGGGTTGAGGCCCTTCTCCGCGTCGCGCCACTGCGAGAAAGAAACCGGCTCGTAACCGTTCTCGCGCAGATAGCCCAGTTGGGCGCGAAACTTCTCCGGGGAGACCCACAGCTTCTTGAGCTCCGATCCGGGGGGAGGCTCGCCGATCTTGTGGTACATCAGGACCGGGAGGCCGCCCGCGACGACCGGACGCCACCAGTTCCAGCGGGCGCTGGCTCCGGCCGCGGCGGCCGCGGCGGCCGCCGCGAGCGCGCCGATCACGATTTTTTCTCCCGCTGCATGTCTCCGAGTTTTACATATTTCAGCCAGCTGTGGAAGGCGGACAAACCGGCCCACACCAGACCCGGATAACCGTCCAACACGCCCAATTTCAGCACGGCGCGCGCGAAGAACTCCCAGGGCAGAAGCAGGTGGCAGGCGGGGCTGAAGCGCCGGCCCGCCGCGAAGCGCTTGCGCGCGGCCAAGGTCGTGTAGCGGTCCAGTTTTCCCAGGTAGTCGGAGATGTCCCGGTAGGGCTCGTGCGCGATGCGCCCGCGCAGGCGGCCGACGGCCCCCTCGAGCGCGATGCCCTCGTGAAGCTCGCCGCCGACGAAGCGCGATTTGGTCCGGCGGAATAAACGGACGTGCGATTCCGAGCCGAGCCCGCCCCAGCGCAAGGTCCGGCCCAGGAAGCGCACCTCGAAAGGCACGTCGAACCCGCCGTCCGCGGGCGCCGCCTCCAGGACGGCCCGGATCTCGGACGACAACGCGGGGGTGACCCGCTCGTCGGGATCGATCCACAGGCACCAGTCCCCGGTCGCGGCGTCCAGGCCCGCCTGGCGCTGGCGCGCGTAATCGTCGAAGGCGCGGCGGATCGTCTTGGCGCCGGCGGCGCGGGCGAGCTCCTCCGTGCGGTCGGTCGTGTCCGCGGACACGACGACCACGATCTCCCCGGCCAAGCCCTTGAGGGATTCCAGGCAGCCGGGAAGGTCGGCCTCTTCGTCCTTGGCGATCAGCAGCGCGCTAAGCGAGGGAGTCATAGATCTTCTCCATGTCGGCGGCCATGCGCGTCAGGCCGAAGTTCGGCAGGCGCCGGAGCCCTTCGTCGGCCAGGCGCCGCGCGAGAGCTCGGTCGTCGGCCAAGGCCAGGATCGCCTCGGCCAGCTTCTCGGGATGCCGCGGCGGGACCAGCAGGCCGCTCCGGGACGACTCCACCACCTCGGGGATGCCTCCGGCGGCCGTGGCCGCGACGGGCACGCCGCAGGCGGCGGCCTCGATCAGCACGGAGCCCATGCCCTCGCCCCAGGAGGACTGGACGTAGACGTCCAGCGCCTTCAGGAGCGCAAGCGCGTCGGCGCGCTGGCCCAGGAACGCGACCCTGCCCTGGAGCCCCATGCGCGCGACGCCGGCGACAAGCCTGGCCTCCTCCGGGCCGCTGCCCGCGATCAGAAAAAGGGTCTTCGGCCTCTTCAGCAGGACGATGAGCGCCGCCGCGATCAAGGTGTCGTGATCCTTGTGCGGCACCA
>JAGWMT010000450.1 GCA_028871595.1 Elusimicrobiota bacterium | reverse complement strand
AGGTCCTCGGCGCCGAAGTTGGTCAGGCCGCGGGCGAACTCCACGCCGCCTTCCATCAGGCTGACCACGTCGCCGGGCGCGAACGCGCCCGAGGAAGACTTCACGCCGCTGGCGAGGAGGCTCTTGGAGCGAACGACCAACGCCTCGCGCGCTCCCGCGTCCACGACGATGCGTCCCTTCGGTTGGGACGCGAACGCCAGCCATTGGCGGCGTTTATCCAAAGGTTTCGTCACGGGGAGGAACAACGTCCCGACGTCCCGGCCTGCGACGAGCGCCGCCAGGGTCCCGGGCTTGGTTCCGTTGGCCACGACGGCGGCGATGCCCGCGCCCGCGGCCTGCCGCGCGGCGCGGACTTTCGATTCCATGCCGCCGGTGCCCCACGGTCCGGCGCGTCCCACGCGGGCGGGCGCTTCGCCCGGAAGGACTCGGGCGATGAGGGTCGCGTCGGCGTGCGAACGCGGATCGTCGGTGAACAGGCCGTCCTGATCCGTCAGAAGCACGAGAAGGCCGGCGTCCACCAGCCCCGCGACCAACGCCGAGAGTCCGTCGTTGTCGCCGAACTTGATCTCCTCGACGGCCACCGTGTCGTTCTCGTTGACAATGGGCACGACCCCGAGGCGGAGCAAAGTCAGCAGGGTGTTGCGCGCGTTGAGATAGCGCTGGCGGTCGCGCAGGTCGTCGGCGGTGAGCAACACCTGGGCGACGGTGAGCCCGCGCCGCGCGAACGCCGCCTCCCAAGCCCGCATCAGACGGCTCTGCCCCACGGCCGCGGCCGCTTGCTTGAGCTGAGTGCTGGGACGGCCCTTGAGCGCCAGCCGTTCGCGTCCCGCCAGGATGGCGCCGGAGGAGACCACGACGACCTCGTGTCCCGCCTCGCGCGCGGAGGCCACATCGGCCGCCAGGCGGCGCAGGGTCGCGGAGTCCAGGCCCGCTCCCCCGCCGGAGAGCACTCCCGAACCCAACTTCACCACCACGCGGCGCGCCGGAACTTCGTTCATCGCGTCAGCAGGGTATCAGTCGCGCGGGGAAGCGTCAAGGCCGCGCGTCAACCGAGGGGTTTGACGAGTTCGACGAACGTCAACCCCCGGACCTTGGGCAGACCGAAGCGGGGATCGTCCTCGGGAAACGGCTCGGTGGCGCCGGTTTTGACGTAACCGCGGCGCTCGTAGTAGGCCAATAGTTCGGCGCGCACGGAAATGACCGTCATCCGCATGCGTGAGCACCCCCAGGCGCGCGCCAACTCCTCCGAATGGGCCATCAGCGACTTGCCGATCCCGCCCGCTTGGCGATTGGGATCCACTGTCAGCATTCCCAAGTAACAAGAGCCGTCCGCTTCCTTTTTTAGATGCACGCAGGCGATCAAGCCGCCTTCGGCGTCGAACGCCAATTCGACCCGAGAATCCCTCGCCGCGATCATCTCGCGGATCTTGTCGGCGTCGGTGCGCTGGCCCCCCAGGAGGTCGGCCTCGGTGGTCCAGCCCTTCTTGGAGCTTTCTCCGCGGTACCCGGAATTCACTAAGGCGACCAGGGCCTCGACGTCGGACGCGTCGGCGGAACGGAATGAAATCATGCGGCAATTTTAACTTACTCCGGAGGGAGTTTCGGCGGCCGCGCCTTGACGCTGAGTCCGGATCAGGCTACACTGACCGCCGCGACGACATCATGGCGAAGAAAACCACGCTCATCGACACGAACATTTCCGGGCACCACTCTTTGCCCGCGCCCCGCCAGGTGCAGA
>JAGWMT010000110.1 GCA_028871595.1 Elusimicrobiota bacterium | reverse complement strand
GCGCAGTTCATGCGCGAGGCCGAGCGCTGGGGCGCGCGCATCGTGCCCGTGGACTCCGAGCCGTCGGCCATCTTCCAGTGCGTGCAGGGCTTGAATCCGGACCCGCGCGCGGCCGCCCCTCTTAAAACCATCCGCCGCGTGATCCTGACCGCGTCCGGCGGCGCCTTCGGCAAGTACAAGGGCGATCTGTCCGAGGTCACCCCCGAGCAGGCGCTCAAGCACCCCACGTGGAAGATGGGCAAGAAGATCACCGTGGACTGCGCCACCTTGATGAACAAGGGCTTCGAGATGATCGAGATCATGAACCTGTTCGGCCTCAAGCGCGAGCAGGTGGAGATCGTCATCCATCCCCAGTCCATCTTCCACTCCGGCGTGGAGTTCTCCGACGGCTCGGTGCTGGCGCAGATGGGCCTGCCCGACATGAAGCTCCCCATCCAGTACGGGATGACGTTCCCCGAGCGCACGACGCGCGTCGTCGAGCCGCTCGACCTCATCGCGATCGGCACGCTCGAGTTCAAGAAGCCCGACTTCGCCCGCTTCCCGTGCCTGGAATTGGCGCGCGAGGCGGCGCTCAAGGGCGGCGGCCTGCCGGTCGTCCTCAACGCCGCCGACGAGATCGCCGTCGAAGCGTTCATCAACCACAAGATCAAGTTCACCGACATTCCGCGCATCATCGAGAAGACCATGGCGGCCTACACGGTCAGCGGCGGATTGCCGGGCTTCCAGGAAGTCGTCGAGATCGATTCCTGGGCGCGAAACAAGGCCGAGGAGCACACCCGTTGAATATCCTTCACACGTTGGCCTCGTCGGCCTTCACCGTCCTGGCCAACGCCGTCGCGCTCGGCTTGGTGATCTTCCTGCATGAATCCGGCCATTTCATCGCCTGCCGCCGTTTGGGCGTGCGCGTGGAGAAGTTCGCCTTCGGCTTCGGGCCCGAGCTGCTGGGCTTCACCGGAGCGACCGGGACGCGCTTCTCGCTCAACGCCATCCCCTTCGGCGGTTTCGTGAAGCCGGCGGGCGAGGAGCCGACCTCCGACGTGGCGCCCCTGCCCGACGAGTACTTCGGCCAGTCCTGGAACCGGCGCCTGCTCATCGTCTACGCGGGCCCGGCCATGAACTACGTCCTGGCGTTCTGCCTGTTCACCGGCCTGTACTGGGCGAAGGGCCTCCCGGAGGCCTCGAAGGAAGCCGTGATCGGCAACCTGGTGGTCGGCTATCCCGCGGAGAAGGCGGGCATCCAGATCGGAGACACCATCACCGCCTTCGACGGGCGCGCGCTGACCACCTGGGACGACCTGGCCAGCTCCATCCATCGCTCCCCGGACCACGAGGTCGCGCTGACCGTGCGGCGCGGCGACAAGACGCTGGACGTGAAGATCACCCCGAAAAAAGACGACGACCGGGGCGTCATCGGCATCATGCCGAAGGCGGAGTACAAACCGGTCGGGCTTCTGGGCGCCATGGGCGAGGGCGCCAACATGTGCTGGGCGCAGACCAAGCAGACCGTCACGACCATCGCGGGCAAGATCTGGAAGCGGGAACGCCCCGACCTGGCCGGCCCGGTGGGCATCTTCCAGATGGTCTCGCGCGCGGCGCGGGCGGGCTGGGAGGAATTCATCTTCCTGATCGGCTTCATCTCCGTCGCCATCGGCTTCTTCAACCTTCTCCCCCTGCCGCTGCTGGACGGCGGTCACGGCGCGTTCTACTTCTGGGAAGGGCTGGCGGGGAAACGGCTGTCGTCGGAGACCATGGAAAAGGCCAACACCGTGGGCCTGGCTTTTCTGATGTCGCTCCTTCTTTTCGCCACGTATAACGACGTGCTCCGCATCCGCAACGAGCGCGCCGCACGCGCCGCCGACCAGAAGGCGACCGGCGCGGTGAAGACCGAGTCCGACGCCCCCAAGAGGCCTTGATCCGCCCATGAAACTCTCGAAATACCTGATCCCGACCTTGCGCGAGGCGCCGTCCGACGCGGACAACGTCTCCGCCCAGCTGATGCAGCGCGCGGGCATGATCCGTAAGGTGGCCTCGGGCATCTACGACTGGCTTCCGTTCGGCCTGCGCGCGCTGCGCAAGGTGGAACGCATCGTGCGCGAGGAGATGGACGGCATCGGCGGCCAGGAAGTGTGGCTGCCGGTGATCCAGCCCAAGGCGCTGTGGGAGGAGACGGGCCGCTGGCCCGTCTACGGCAAGGAACTGCTGCGCCTGAAGGACCGCAAGGACGCGGAGTTCTGCTTCGCCCCCACGGCCGAGGAAGTGATCACCGACCTGGTGCGCCGCGAGATCCGCTCCTGGCGCCAGCTGCCGTCCATGTTCTACCAGTTCGGCCTGAAGTTCCGCGACGAGATCCGCCCCCGCTTCGGCGTGATGCGCGCGCGCGAGTTCCTGATGAAGGACGCCTACTCGTTCCACGCCGACGAGGCCGACGCGACCGCGTACTACAAGACCATCTACGAGGCCTACAAGCGCGTGTTCTCGCGCTGCGGCCTGAAGTTCAAGCCCGTGGAGGCGCAGTCGGGCGCCATCGGCGGCTCGTATTCTCACGAGTTCATGGTGCTGGCCGAGACCGGCGAGGAGACCATCGTCTCCTGCACCAAGTGCGAGTACGGCGCGAACATCGAGCGCGCGGAGATCAAGGACGCGTTCGCGGCCCCCGACGCGTCGAAGTTCAAGCCCGTCGCCGAGTTCGACACGCAAGGCAAGACGACGGTGGCCGACGTGGCCGCGCTCGTCGGACGCCCCGTCACCGATTTCCTGAAGACCCAGCTGTATATGATCGACGGGAAGGTTCCCGTGATCGCGCTGATGCGCGGCGACCACGAGCTCCATGAGGCCAAGCTGGCCTCCGCCGCGGGCGCGCCGAACCTGTACCGCGCCACCCCCGCGCAGTACGAGTCCGTCATGGGCTGCAAGGTGGGCTTCGGCGGGCCGCAGGACCACCCCGCCGCCGCCGTCTACGCCGACTTCGCGGCGCGCGCCGTGCTCAACGCCGTGACCGGCGCCAACAAGGACGGCCTGCATGTGGACGGCTTCAACATCGCGCGCGACCTCCAGCACGGGTTCAAGGGCTTCTTCGACCTGCGCTCCGCCACGCTCGACGACGCCTGCCCGCGCTGCGGCGGCAAGACCGAGTTCTTCAAGGGCATCGAGGTCGGCCACACCTTCAAGCTGGGCACCAAGTACTCCAAGGCCATGAAGGCCGAGTACCTGGACAAGGGCCAGAAGCCGGTGACCATGGTCATGGGCTGCTACGGCATCGGCGTGTCGCGCGTGGTGGCCGCCGCCATCGAACAGGGCCACGACAAGGACGGCATCCTGTGGCCGGCGGAGATCGCCCCCTTTCACGTCGCCGTCGTGGTCCTGGACGAAGCCGACGACGCGCGCGTGCGCCCCGCCGCGGACGCGCTGGTGAAGGGCTTGGAAGCCAAGGGCGTGGAAGTCCTGGAGGACGACCGCGACGGCAAGCCGGGCGTCAAGTTCAAGGACATGGACCTGATCGGAATCCCGTACCGCCTGGTGGTCTCCAAGCGCACCTTGGATGCCGGCGAGGTGGAGTTCAAGCGCCGCGCCTCCATGGACGCCGAGCGCTGGAAGCTCGACGAGGCGGCGGCGAGGCTCAAGGCGCTCGTCTGATCTCCGGACGCGTCCGGTTTTTCCTCGTCGAAGCGCTCCTGTGCGCGATGGCGTACGGCCTCGCGGGGTGTTTCGGCGGCGCCGTGAGGACTCCGGCCGCGCCGGAGACCGCCTCCGCGGCGGCGTTTAAAAGGTGCGCGCCGTACTCGGATTTCTCCGCGGCGCTCGCCGCCGGCACGAAAAGCGACGACCAACTCGTGAAGGACGCGGCATGCCTGTGTTCGCTGGCCTCGGGTTTCCTCGTGAAGTTTCCGGGGGACTCGATCCAGCCTTACGGCGCGATCAAGTCCTGTCCGGCCGGATCGATCGCGCGGCCCTTGAGTCCCGACGCCAAAGAGTGGCTGGGACAATGGATCGACGAACCGGGACATCACGCGTGCGCCTGTTTCCGCGGCCTCCGCGAGGACGATATCATCACTCAAATCGCGCCGGCGGCTGCGCCGCGGTGACCGTCGTCGAAACGCAAGCGACTGACTCTGGAGTCATTCGACCATTCGGTCAGGATAATATGACCGATTTGTAATAGTTTGCGTTTCATGGTATAATGTCCTTGCTCGCTCCCTGCCGGGGCGACCATTGAAAGTGGCTTCCGTCTTGAGCCACTTTTTTTATTGAAAAAATTTATGGAAGCCAAAGACATCGAGACGTTGATCTCCCCCCTGATCGAACAGGAAGGCGGCGAGATCGTGGACCTGCAGTGGCGCCGCGAGGGCCATCAGTGGGTGCTGCGCCTGTTCCTGGACAAGCCGAACGGGATCACTTTGGACGACTGCGCGTATTTCTCCGACCGCGTGGGCGCGTTCCTGGACGAGAAGGACGCCATCTCGCAGTCGTACGTTTTGGAGATCTCCTCGCCCGGCCTGGACCGGGTCATCAAGAAGGACAAGGATTTCGCCCGCTTCGCGGGCAAGGCGGTGAAGGTGCGGATCAAGATCGCGGAGAACGGCCAGCGCCGTTTCGCGGGAATCTTGAAGGGGCTGGACGGCGACAAGGTGGCGGTGCAGGTCGGCCCGGACACGAAGGCGTTCGCGCGCGCCAACGTCGACGAGATCCGTCTCGACGACGCGGCCGCGGCGGACCTGGAATAGGAGAGATTTATGGCTAAATCCGAGCTGATGGGCGCGTTGGAGCAGATCGCGCGCGAGAAGAACATCCCGGTCGAGGAGATCCTCTCCATGATCGAGGGCGCGGTCGTGTCCTCCCTGCGCAAGCACGTGGGCAAGAACGCCGACATCCGCGCCACCATCGATCGCGACAGCGGCCAGTTCTCGGCTTTGGTCGTCAAGAAGGTCGTGGAGACCGTGACCGATCCGGAATTGGAGCTGACCGTCGAGCAGGCGCAGAAGATCAAGAAAGGCGCCGCCGTCGGAGACGAGGTCACCTACCCCGCCCCGGCCGCGGACTTCGCGCGCATCGCCGCGCAGACCGCCAAGCAGGTCCTGACCCAGCGCGTGCGCGAGGTGGAGCGCGACAAGCTGTACGACGAGTTCAAGCCCAAGGAGGGCGAGATCGTCAACGGCGCCGTGCACCGCTTCCTGGACCGCAACATCATCGTGGACCTGGGCAAGACCGAGGGCATCCTCCCCCTGCGCGAGCAGATCCGGCGCGAGCGCTACGGCATCGGCGCCAACGTGCGCGCGGTGATCCTGCGCGTGGACAAGGCCCAGCGCGGCCCCGCGGTGGTCCTGTCGCGCGCGTCGGAGCTGTTCCTGTCGCGCCTGATGGAGATGGAGATCCCCGAGATCGGCGACAAGACCGTGGAGATCGTGCACATCGTGCGCGATCCCGGCTTCCGCGCCAAGGTCATCGTGAAGTCGAACGACCCCAAGGTGGACGCCATCGGCGCGTGCGTGGGCCTGCGCGGCTCGCGCATCCGGTCCATCATGAACGAGGTCGCCGGCGAGCGCATCGACCTGATCCCCTACGCCGACGAGGCGGAGACGGCCCTGGCCAACGCGCTGGGACCGGCGAAGGTCTCGGCCGTGCGCATCACCGACGCGGAGAACCACGTCGCCGAAATCCTGGTCGCCGAGGAGCAGTTGGCCTTGGCCATCGGCAAGGACGGGCAGAACGTCCGCCTGGCCCAGAAGCTGACCGGCTGGACGCTCGAGGTCAAGTCCGAGGGCCAGAAGAACACGGAGAACGCCGCGTCGAAGGACGCCGCCGCCTCGAAGCTGGCGGCGCTGGAAGGCGTGGGCCCGAAGACCATCGACACCTTGGTCAAGGCCGGCATCACCGACATCGCGCGGCTGGCCGCGTGCACCGTCGCGGACCTGACGGCGCTGTCGGGCATCGGCGAGAAGACCGCCGCGAAGATCATTTCCTCGGCGAAGGCCTTGGTTCCGGCGGAGGGCGCCTCCCAGCCTTAAGCTCGAAAATGCTACAATGAGCTTTGGAGCCTCGAAATAATGGATAAAAAGACGACCAAGAAGCCCGCGGCCAAGAAGGAAGACGGCGAGGAGAAGAAGAAGGCTCCCGTCAAGAAGGCCGCCGCCCCCAAAAGCAAGTCCGCCAAGAAAAGCGACAAGCACGAAGTGGAGGGCGTGGTCAAAACCGCCGCCGAGGTCCGCTCCAAGCAGGAAGACAACTCCATCGCACCGCCGTCGTCGAACCTGGTGTCCGCGTTCGCGATGTTCAAGAAGCGCAACGTCTCCACCTCGGCGCCCAGCGTGACGCGCCTGGCGCCCGGCGCCTCGCTGCCCAAGCCTCCGGCTCCGAAGCCGGTGGTTCCGCCGCCCGCTCCGGCCGCTCCCGCGGCGCCCGCGCCCATCGCCGGCGCTCCCGCCGCACCCGTCGCCAAGCCCGCGGTTCCCGGCGCCCCCGCTTTGCCGCCCCGCCCGGCCGCTCCGGGCGCGGTTCCCGGCATGCCGCCGGTCCGCCCGGCGGCTCCGCCCGCCGCCGGAGCTCCGGCCGCCGCTCCCAAGCCGCCGGCGCAGATGCCTCCGGGCATGCCCGCCGTCCGCCCGCAGGTCCCCGGCGCCCCGGCCAAGCCCGGCGTCCCGCCCACGACTGCGCCCAAGCCGGTCGTGCTCCGTCCCGGCGCCATCACCACCCGGCCCCCGACGTTCGCTCCTCCTCGCCAGGCGCCGCGCCCCGGACAGCCCGGCTATCGCGGCCCCGGCCAGCAGCACCACCGCGGCGGCCAGCGCGGCGGCGGGTCCCATCAGAACCGCCCGTCCCAACCCGCGGCCCCGGCGCCCAAGCCCCTCGAGCCCGGCGCGAAGCCGGCGCTGAAGAAGATCCAGGTCTCGTCGATGATCACCGTCCGCGAGCTCTCCGAGAAGATGGAGGTCAAGACCAACGACGTCATCAAGAAGTTGATGACGTTGGGCATTTTCGCCACCATCAACCAGCGTCTGGAGACCGAGGCCGCTCAAGTGGTCGCTTCCGACTTCGGCTTCGAGCTGGAAGTGGTCGCGATGTACAAGGAAGAGGAGCTGGCGGTCACCAAGGCCGAGAAGGAAGACCCGGCCAAGCTCAAGACCCGCCCCCCCGTGGTCACCATCATGGGCCACGTGGACCACGGCAAGACCTCCCTCCTCGACGCGATCCGCTTGTCCAAGGTCGCCGAAGGCGAATCCGGCGGCATCACCCAGCACATCGGCGCCTACAAGGTGAAGGTGGACAAGGGCGAGGTCGTGTTCCTGGACACCCCCGGCCATGAGGCCTTCACCGCCATGCGCGCGCGCGGCGCGAAGGTCACCGACATCGTCATTCTCGTCGTGTCCGCCACCGACGGCATCATGCCGCAGACGCTGGAGGCCATCGACCACGCCAAGGCCGCGGGCGTGCCCATCGTGGTCGCCGTCAACAAGATCGATCTGTCCGGCGCGAACCCGCAGAAGATCCGCCAGGACCTGTCCGGTCACGGCCTGCAGCCCGAGGAGTGGGGCGGCAAGACGATCTTCGTGGACGTCTCCGCCAAGAAGCGCCTGAACCTGGACAAGCTGCTGGAGAGCCTGGTGCTCTCCGCCGAAATCCTGGAGCTCAAGGCCAACCCGGACCGCCTGGCGTACGGCACGGTCCTGGAAGCGAAGATGGACCCCAAGCGCGGCGCCGTGGCCACCGTCCTGGTCCAGGCCGGAACGCTGAAGAGCGGCGACGCGTTCGTCGCCGGTCTGGCGTACGGCAAGATCAAGGCGCTGGTGGACGACTCCGGCCGCAAGATCGAGATCGCCGGGCCCTCCACCCCGGTGGAGATCCTGGGACTCACCGGCAACCCGCAGGCCGGCGACGCGTTCACCGTCGTGGAGAACGAGAAGGCCGCCCGCGACATCGCGGAGAAGCGCCGCCTGATCCACCGCGAGCAGACCATGGCCCACCAGAAGCACATGAGCCTGGTCGGCCTGCGCTCCGCGCTCTCCACCGGTTCGTCGAAGGCGAAGGACCTCAACATCGTGCTGAAGGCCGACACGCAGGGCTCTTTGCAGGCCCTGCGCGATTCCCTGGAGAACCTGGCGACGACGGAGTGCCGCGTGCGCGTCATCCATGGCGCCATCGGCAACGCCTCCGAGTCCGACGTCCTGCTGGCCACCGCGTCCGACGCCGTCGTGATGATGTTCCACGCCGACGCCGAGCCGCGCGCCACGGAGATCGCGGCCCGCGACGGCATCGAGATCCGCAAGTACGAGATCATCTACGACCTGATCGAGGACGTGAAGGCGGCCCTGGAAGGCCTGCTGGCGCCCGAGATCGTGGACGTCATCGTCGGCAAGGGCGAGGTCAAGGCCACGTTCGCGGTCAAGGGCGGCAACATCGCCGGAACCGCGGTCCGCGACGGCAAGGTCACCCGCGGCGGCTTCATGCGCGTGATGCGCAACGGCGAGAAGGTCCACGAGGGCAAGGTCGCCACGCTCAAGCACTTCAAGGACGACGTCAAGGAGATCGAGAAGGGCCAGGAGTGCGGCATCGGCATCGACGGCTTCGGCGGCTTTAAGGTGGGCGATCTCCTCGAATTCTTCGTCAAGGAATCGCGCACGCGCCGCTTGTCGTCGTCTCCGCGCTGATCTCGTGTACGACCGCGGCGAGCGTCTGAAGGAGCTGTACAAGGAGCTCGTCTCCGAGCTCCTGCGCCAGGTCAAGGACCCCGGCCTGGCCGGCTTCATCACCGTCACCGACCTGGAGCTGTCCGCGGACCGCAAGACCGCGAAGGTGTATTACTCGGTGCTGGGGACCGACGCGGAGCGCGAGAGCGCCGGCAAGGCCTTGGAGCGCGCCGCCCCGTACCTGCGCGAGCTGATCAAGAAGAAGGTCACGGTCAAGACCATCCCGAACCTCAAGTTCGAGTACGACGAGACGCCGAAGAAGGCCTCGCGCATCGACGAGCTGATCCACAAGCTCGAGAAGGAGCGCGGCCAGTAAAGTGACGGACGCGTCCGCCGCCGGCGGCATGCTTCTGGTGGACAAGCCCCGCGACTGGACGTCCCACGACGTGGTGGCGGTGCTGCGCCGGCTCTTTCCCCGAGGCACCAAGGTCGGTCACACGGGCACGCTGGATCCTCTGGCGACGGGCTTATTGGCCGTTCTGGTGGGTCCCTGCACCCGCCTGCAGAGCCGTTTGCAGGGCTTCGATAAGGTGTACTCGGGCACGATTCGATTGGGCGTGAAGACGGAGACCGGGGACATCATGGGCAAGGTCTTGGTCGAGAAGCCCCTTCCGTCGTTGACGTTGGCCGCGCTGGACAAGGAACTCGCTTCGTTGGTTGGAACCATCGACACCCCCGCTCCCGCCTATTCCGCCGTCAAACATAAGGGCAAGGCGCTCTACGAGTACGCCCGGGAAGGCTTGGAAGTGCCGGTCAAGCCGCGCTCGGCGAAAGTGTATTCCTGGAAGGCGCTGGCCTGGGACGCGCCGGAACTCACCCATCGCGTCGCCTGCGCCAGCGGCACCTACGTCCGCTCGATCGCCGAGGTGCTGGGCGACCGCCTGGGCTGCGGCGCGACCGTCTCCAGCCTGCGCCGCGAGTCCATCGGGCCGTTCGACATCGCCGACGCGCTGCCCCTGGATTCCGCGCGCGCTTTGACGCCGGCCGCCCTGGCCGAGAGGCTCCTGTACTCGCTGCCGGCCCTGGACCGCGCCTTGAGGGCCGCGCCGG
>JAGWMT010000449.1 GCA_028871595.1 Elusimicrobiota bacterium | reverse complement strand
TCGCCTCCGGCGCGCGCGTGTCCGGACCGACGCTTTCGAAGACCCTCGACGTGGACCGGCCCGAGGACGTGGCCGCCGCCGAGGCGCACCTGACGACGGAGACGAAACGATGAAGGCATTGGGCATTTTACGCGAGACGCAGAACTCTCCGGGCCGCGAATCCGACGACGCGCTGATCCTGAAGGCGGTGATGGACCAGCTGTCCATCCTCAAGACCCGGACCACGGTGATCACCCCCGAGGAATTCGACCGCGCCGACGTCTCCGCGTACGACATCATCGTCCCCATGTGCGAGACGTACCCGCGCCTGATGCGCCTCAAGAAAATCGAAGCCGAGACCGGCGTCATGGTCATCAACCCCTCGGATTCGGTCCTGGGCTGCTACCGCACGCGCATGCTGGAGTCTTTCGCCAACACTCCCGGGCTCTCCTACCCGCCCACCGAGGTGCGCCGCACGACGGCCGACGCGAACGCGAAGGCGCCCAGCTTCGAGGCCGAGGGCGGCTACTGGGTCAAGCGCGGGGACGTTCACAACACGTGCTCCTACGACGTGGTGTTCGCGCGCGACTGGAAGGAGGTCGACGCGATCCGCCGCGAGTTCGAGAGCCGCGAGATCAAGGACATGGCGGTGCAGCGCCACGCCGACGGCGACCTGATCAAGTTCTACGGCGTGGGTCCCGGCCAGTGGTTCACGTGGTTCTATCACGACCCGTCCACCGCCCGGCGCCTGCCCTTCGAGCTCGAGGAACTGGCCGCGCAGGCGGAGCTCGCGGCGAAGGCCGTCTCCGTCGAGATCTTCGGCGGCGACGCGATCGTGACCCCCGAAGGAAAGATCTTCGTCATCGACATCAACTCCTGGCCCAGCTTCGCGCGCGTGCGCGCCGAAGCCGCGGTTCAGATCGCCCGGCGCCTGCGCGCGCGCCTGCGCCAGACCGCCTCATCCCAAAGGAAGGCCTAACTCATGACCCCGCAGACCCTGACCGACGCCCCGTATTCCGCCGGCCCCAAGTCGAAGGCCCTGTTCCAAGAGGAGCAGGAGTACATCGCTCCCGGGCTGCAGACCATCGCGCTGTACGCCCAGCTGGCCATCGAGTCCGGCCAAGGGGCGACGATGCGCGACGTGGACGGCAAGGAGTACCTGGACCTGGTCGCCGGCATCGGCGTGGCGTCCTTGGGCTACGGCCATCCCGACTGGGCGAAGGCCGTCGGCGAGCAGGCCGCCAAGACCTCCGTGGGCTCGTTCACCACGCCGCACCGCCTGAATTTCCTGAAGACGCTCGCCTCCGTCACCCCGAAGGGCCTGACGCGCTGCCAGCTCTACTCGTCGGGCGCCGAGGCCGTCGAAGCCGCGCTGCGCCTGGCCAAATCCAAGACCGGCAAGTTCGAGGTCGTCGGCTTCTGGGGCGGCTTCCACGGCAAGACCTCGGGCGTCATGGGCCTGCTCAACGACGGCTTCAAGAACGGCTACGGCGCCACGGCTCCCGGCCTGCACCTCTCGCCCTATCCCGACTCGCGCAACTGCCCGTTCGGAACGAAGGGAGCGCACGACTGCGGCGCGCACTCCCTGTCCTTCCTGCGCGAGAAGCTCAAGCGCGAAACGACGGGCTCCGTGGCCGCGATCATTTTGGAACCGGTGCAGGGCACCAACGGCAACGTCATCCCCCCGGCGGGCTTCTTCAAAGGCGTGCGGGACCTCGCGAAGGAGATCGGGGCGGTGTTCATCTCCGACGAGATGATCACCGG
>JAGWMT010000448.1 GCA_028871595.1 Elusimicrobiota bacterium | reverse complement strand
CAATTCGCCTTCGTGAACTCCCAGGCGCGGGCCTGCGTCGCCGGATTGGCCAGCAGCCAGACGAACGGCTTCCACGCGTCTTGGGGACGAACGTCATCGGTGAGCGTCATCGCGAGCGAACGGTCGAGCAACGCGGGCGCGGTGAACTCTCC
This sequence comes from Elusimicrobiota bacterium, assembly GCA_028871595.1. The sequence goes on along the minus strand of JAGWMT010000448.1, from coordinate 1,596 downwards.
CAAGGCGCGCAACGCGAGGTCCTTCTGCTCGGGCGTCTTCGGCGTCAGCAGCCGTTGGCGCAAGGCATCGAACAACGCCGGGTCGTTGCGTCGCGCGGCCGCGGTCAGGACGACGGACGCCAGAGACGGGTCCACGGATGACGGATCGGCGAGATACATTTTGAGTCGCGCGCTGATCTGGGCCGAAACGGAATCGGGCGCCATCAGGGCATAGACCCCAAGGACCGTCGGACGGATGAGCGCCGCCTCCGGGTTTTCCCCTTTCTTTTTATCCCAGCCCAAACGATTCAACGCCGGTTTGAAGAAGTCCGCCGCGAACTTGCCCACGGCCGCGCGTTCGGCGTCGTCGGTCGCCAATTCCTGGCGGATCGTCTTCAGGTAAGCCGCGGCATCTTCCAAAATGGGCCGCGACGCATCGTTACGGAACGACGAGAGCGCATCGAGGAAGCGGGTAACGGGAAGATTGCCGGCGCGGACCTGCGCCCACAACTGGTTGAGCAGACCGGAGCGCTCGACCGGGGATAATTCGGAGCGGTGTTTGAGCGCCGACGACAAGAGATGTTCATCCAGCGCCAAACGATAATAGCCGGTCTCGCCGGAATTGGGGTAAGCCCACAGGAGTTCCCCTTTCCCGGGCAAAACCAACGTCGTCTTTTCCTTGTCGAGAAGAACCCGCGCGATTCGAACCTTCTTTTCGCCCTTCAAGCGATACGACACGCTCACCGGGACGGACCATTTCGTATCGGCCTTGATGTTGAACGCGGAAAACCTTTCCTGCGAGAGAGTCAACGTCCGGCCGGAGGATGACACCGACACGATCGGCACGCCCCCCTGCTTGAGCCATCCGTCCATCATCTTCTTGACGGGTTTACCCGACGCCTTCTCCAACTCGCGGGACAAATCGGCCGCTTCCGCGTTCTTGTATTGATAGCGTTTGATATAGGCGCGCACGCCTTTCCGGAACGCCGCCTCGCCGATATACGTTTCCATCATGCGCAGGAGAGCCCCGCCTTTTTGGTAGCTCATCGGATCGAACATGGCTTGGATCTCGGCCGGCGTGGCCGCGTCCGAGCGCACCGGGCGCGTGCCGGGCAGGGCGTCGATGGACAGCGGGGAGCGTTTGCCCTGGTCGAAGTCGTCCCAGACCTTCCATGCGGGCTTCCACTGGTCCACGATCTTGGCGGCCAGCCAGGTGGCGAAGGCCTCGTTGAGCCACAGGTCGTTCCACCACTTCATCGTGACCAGATTGCCGAACCACTGATGCACGATCTCGTGCGTGACCACCTCGGCCACGCGGCGCCGCGCGGCGCCCGACGACAGCTTCGGATCGATCAGCAAGGACGCGTCACGGAACAGGATGGCGCCCCAGTTCTCCATGGCGCCGGACGCGAAGTCGGGCGAGACCACCAGGTCCAGCTTCGGCAGCTGGTACGGCAGGCCGAAGTAGGAGTTCAGGCCCTTCAGCGCGTGGACCGCCGTCTCCAGCGCGAAGTCGGCCTGGGCGATCTGGTCGGCGGGCGCCCAGACCGAGATCACGGTCTTGCCGACCTTCCGGCTCCGGGAGACCAGCCGCGCCGCGAACCCCGCCAGCAGATA
>JAGWMT010000109.1 GCA_028871595.1 Elusimicrobiota bacterium | reverse complement strand
GGGTTCACCTTGCCGGGCATGATGGAGGAGCCGGGCTCGTTCTCCGGGATGCGCAGCTCGCCCAGGCCCGCGCGCGGGCCGGACGCCAGCCAGCGCACGTCGTTGGCGATCTTCATCATCGAGCAGGCCAAGGTCTTCAGCGCGCCGTGCGCGAACACCAAAGCGTCATGTCCCGCCAAGGCCTCGAATTTATTCGGCGCGGGCTTGAACGGGAGCTTCGTCAGGGCCGCGATGTGCGCCGACGCCTTCTTGTCGAAGTCGGGATGCGTGTTTAATCCCGTTCCCACCGCCGTGCCGCCGATGGCCAATTCGTACAGGCCCGGAAGCACCGCCTCGATGCGCAGAAGATCCGCGTCCAGATGCGCCGCCCAGCCGCCGATCTCCTGTCCCAAGGTCAGCGGCGTCGCGTCCATCAGATGGGTGCGGCCGATCTTCACGATCTTGTCGAAGTCCTTGGCCTTCTTCTTCAGCACGTCGCGCAGGCCCTTCACGGCGGGGACCAGCTCGTGAACGAGCACTTCGACGGCGGCGATATGCATCGCGGTCGGGAAGGTGTCGTTGGACGACTGAGACTTGTTCACATCGTCGTTGGGATGGATCGGCTTCTTCGAGCCCATCTCCCCTTTGGCCAGCTCGATGGCGCGATTCGAGATGACCTCGTTCGCATTCATGTTCGACTGCGTGCCCGAACCGGTCTGCCAGACCACCAGAGGGAAATGCGCGTCGAGCGTCCCGGCGATCACCTCATCGGCGGCGGCGATGATCAGCGCGAGCTTCTCCTTGGGCAACAGGCCCAGGTCCGCGTTGGCCAGCGCCGCGGCCTTCTTTAAAACGCCCAAGGCGCGGATCATCCCGCGCGTCAACGTATCGCGGCCGGCGCCGGCCTGGAAATGGTGGAGGGAGCGCTCCGTCTGGGCGCCCCAATAGCGGTCGGCGGCGACGGGGATTTCCCCCATCGTGTCCTTCTCGACTCGGGTTTTGGCGGTCATGGCCCGATGATATAAAAAAGCGCGGGCCGACGGAGAGCATGGAACTTTTACGCGGGCCCATTCGTATATATAGAGCGCGGGGCGCCTTGACGGGAATCCGGATGCGGTATATACTTTTGGTATCACCATGTCCAAGGTACTATCCCTGAAGCTCCGCGACGAAATTTTCGCCGAAATGGAAACCACGACTCATCGACTTAAACGGGCGCGCAACGCCTATATCAACGAGGCGGTGGAGCACTTTAATCGCCTCCATCGCCGGCGCCTGCTCGGCGAACGGCTCGCCCGGGAATCCGCGGCGGTCATGGAAGAATCCATGCGCGTGCTGAAGGAATTCGAAGCGATCGATGAAGTCCCCGACTGAGCCGGGCCCCCGGCGGGGCTGGGTTTATATTGCGGACCTGGACCCTCCGCGCGGAACGGAACCGAGGAAAATTCGACCGGTCCTGGCGCTTCAAACCGACCTGATCAATTCCCGCCACGCCTCGACGATCGTCGTTCCTCTCACCACCAAGGTCGCGCTCAATTCCACGATCCTCCGCGTCCACTTCAAAAAAGGCGAGGCCTCCTTGGGTGAGGACTCCGACGCCATGGTGGATCAATTGCGCGTGATCGACAATCGGCGACTCGGCCGCGCGCTCGGAGCCGCCCCCGCCTCCCGAATGGCGGAGATCGAACGCGCGCTCTCGATTCTTCTCGACCTTCCCGGCGCTTAAAACGGTCTAGTCGCCGAGCACCGACTCCGGCCGCATGAAGTGGCACGTGTAGCCGTTCGGATGCTTCTGCAGGTAGTCCTGGTGCTCCTCTTCCGCCTTCCAAAACGGGCCCGCCTTCTCGATCTTGGTCACCACCGGCGCGCCCCACTTGCCCACCTTGTTCAGGTGCGCTTTGTACTCCTCGGCGATCTTGCGCTGCTCCTCGGTGGTGTAGAAGATTTCCGAACGGTAGGAGTCGCCCACGTCGTTGCCCTGGCGGTCCAGCGTCGTCGGGTCGTGCATGCGGAAGTACCAGCGCAGCAATATCTTGAAGGGCAGTTTGTCGGGGTCGTACACGACCTGGACCGACTCGGCGTGACCGGCGTGGTTGCGGTAGGTGGCGTTGGCCACGTGACCGCCGGTGTAGCCGGCCTCGGTGTGCAGGACGCCGGGGATGTGGCGCAGGATCTCCTGCATGCCCCAGAAGCAGCCGCCCGCCAGGTCCACCGTTTCTTTCTTATGGGTCTCTTTCGTCACGGGTTTCTCCCCTTTCTTGGCCTTCGGGCCCTTTCCGGAGGCGACGAACGACGCCAGGTAGCGGCCGTAGCCCTCGCTCTCCAGCTTGTCCACCGGAATGAAGCGCAGGGACGCGGAATTGATGCAGAAGCGCTTGTGGGTGGGCGCCGGGCCGTCGTCGAACACGTGGCCCAGGTGCGAATCGCCGTGCTTGGAGCGCACCTCGACGCGCTCCATGCCGTACTGGAAGTCGGACTTCTCCACCACGTTCACTGCGTCGATGGGCTTGGTGAAGCTGGGCCAGCCCGTGCCGGAGTCGAACTTGTCCAGCGAGGAGAACAACGGCTCGCCGCTGGCGATGTCCACGTAGATGCCGTCGGCGTGGTTGTTCCAGAACGCGTTCTCGAACGGAGGCTCGGTGTCGGCGTTGCAGACGACCGCGAACTGCTCCGGGGTCAATTTTTTCTTCAGCTCCTCTCGAGAGGGCTTCTTGTAGTCGCTCATGGAGGCCTCCTTCTTGGACGGGACTTCCGCGGCGCGGGCGGGCATCCCGGTCAAGGTCAGCAACGACACCAGCACGGCGATTAAGCCTGTCATATTCCTGGTCATCATATCACTGATGAGTGTCGCCGCGGGTTTCCCGATTACAGTGACCCGACTCACGAAATGATAGGATGGTCGAAATGAGCCAACTGGACAGCGTCGGATACGGAGCCTCGTTCGCCGCGGGGGTGGTGTCGTTCCTGTCCCCGTGCGTGCTGCCCCTCGTGCCGGGCTACGTCTCGTTCATGTCCGGCCTATCGCTGGAGGAACTGTCCAAGGGCGCCAAGCCCGGGGAGGCCCTGCGCCACTCCGGCTGGGAGTCCCTGTTCTTCGTTTTCGGCTTCTCCTTGGTGTTCACCGCCTTGGGGGCGACCGCGTCGGCGGCCGGCGCCTTCCTGACCGCCCACCTGCCCCTGGTCTCCAAGATCGCGGGCGCGATCATCATCCTCTTCGGCCTGCACATGACCGGAGTGATCACCATCCCGCTCCTTTATACGCACAAGCGCGCCGACACGGCCCAGTTCAAGCCCGGTTATGCCGGCTCGTTCCTGATGGGCCTGGCCTTCGCCTGCGGCTGGACCCCGTGCATCGGGCCCATCCTGTCGGGCATCCTGGCGCTGGCGGCCACGCGCGAGACCGTGGGCCAGGGCATGCGCCTGCTGTTCGTCTACTCCATGGGCCTGGGCCTGCCCTTCATCCTGACCGGCTTCGCCGTGGGCGGCTTCCTGCGCTTCTTCGCCCGCTTCAAGCGCTACATCCGCGCCGGGGAGATCTTCTCCGGCGCCCTGCTCGTCGCCATCGGCGTCCTGATCTTCACCGACCGCCTGACCTGGCTGATCCGCTTCCTGCCGAAAAATCTCTCGCACCTCGCCCTCTAACCATGAAAAAATACGCCATCGCCGTCGCCGTCGCCCTCGGAGCCGTGGCCGTTTATCTGACCGCCACGCCCAAGAGCGACGTTCCCGGCTCGTCCGACGGAGTGACCGGCTTCGAGGCCGCGCCCCCGCTGTCCGCCCAGACGGTGGACGGCAAGACCGTGTCCCTGACCGACTTCAAGGGGAAGGTCGTCCTGGTGGACTTCTGGGCCACCTGGTGCGATCCGTGCAAGGAGGAGATCCCCATCCTGGTCAAGATGAACGACCGCCTGAAGGACAAGGGGTTCGTCATCCTGGGCGTCTCCATGGACGAGGAGGGCCGGGCCGCGGTCAAGAAGTTCACCGCCAAGCACCCGATCTCCTACCCCGTCATCCTCAACAACGGCGAGCGCGCCCCGGCGGGTTGGACCGTCCCGGGCCTGCCGACCGCCTACCTGATCGGCCGCGACGGCACCATGCGCAAGCGCTGGTTCGGCGAAAAGGACCCCGAGGAGCTGGAACAGGCGGTGAACGCCGCGCTTGCGAAGTAGCCTTCTTCTCCTGGCGCTCGCCGCGCTCGCCGCGCCGGCCGCGGCGAACGTGGATCTGTTCCCCCGTCCCAACGAGATCTTTCCCGTCCTGATCGCCGACCCGCGCCACATCCAGCTGTCGGCGTCCTACTACCGCCTGGACGGCCGCGACACGTCCGACGTGGCTCTGGGTCACGCCTGGGGCCTCACCCGCTGGCGCACCGGCATGAACCAGGATTGGCTGTGGGAGTGGGACCTGGAGGGCATGGCTTACTCTCGCTTCCAACTGGGCGGAGGCGTCAACCAGTTCGAGACCGTGGACTTCCTCGCCGGGCTCCCGGTGACCGTCCGCCGCGGGGATGTGTCCTTCAAGGCCGGCCCGTTCCACCAAAGCTCCCATTTGGGCGACGACTACATCCGGCGCACCGGCGACGCGGGCTTCCGCTATTCCGTGGAGGGCCTGCGCGCGCAGGCGGCCCTGGATCTTTGTCCCTTCTCCCGTGCCTACGGCGGCGTCGAGTACCTGCTCCACACCGTGCCCTCACCGCGCCGCTGGTCCCTGCAGGCCGGGCTGGAGGCTTCGACCGACGATCTGCATTGGTTCCCGGGAGCGCCGACCCAGCTGTTCCTGGCCGAGGACCTGCAGTGGCACGAGCGCGCGGGCTGGAACACCGATTCCCACGTCGTCGCGGGGGTCAAGCTGCATTTCCGCGAGTCCCCGACGCGGGCGCTCCGGATCGGCGTCGGCTACTTCACCGGGCACTCGCCGTTCGGGGAGTTCTTCGCCCGGCGCGCGCATTACGCCGACCTGACGGTCTCCCTGGAGCTGTAGCCCGGCGTCAGTCCGCGCCCAGGACGATGGCGGCCAGTTCCCCCGCCAGCCCGGGGCGGCAGGTCTTGAGCTCCGCGAATGTTTTCTCGCCGCGCTCGCTGACGCGCCAGGTCACGGGATCGTACAGCGTCCCCTCCGGCAGGCCCAAGGACAGGGCGCCCAGAAGCCCCGAGACGATCAGCCGGCGCTCCAGCTCCTCGCGCTTATCCGTGCAGGGGACGCGCGCGGAGCCGCACTCGACCGAAAGGAAATGGCCGTCATCGGTGACCCAACGCAACGCGAATGCTCGGGATATGGGAAAGAAGCGGTTCGGCGCGGCCCGGCGGACCGCCTCCTGCGAAGCGGCCACCCGCCGACGGTAGGCGGCCATCACCGGGGCCCAGCAGCGGCGCGACGCGGCGCAGGCGCACGGCGACGGCTCCGCCGCGCGGACGGAAACCGCGCACAGGAGGGCCGAGAGCAGCGCCGCGGCGGGCTTGAGGCTCATCGCCGATAAGCATACCCCGCCTGGGGTCCTCCCGCCAGCCCGGGACGGGGCCCTTGACAGGGCCGTGCTGCTGTGATATTGTATTACTATGCTAAAACAAACGGACGCCGCCGCCGACCGGCGCTCCCTGTTCGAGGCCGTAAGGACCCTGCGGGACGCCGCGGAGTGCGCGGCTTTCTTCGCCGACCTCTGCACCCCCGCGGAGCTGGAGGCGCTGGCCGGCCGCTGGAAGGTGGCGCGGCTCCTGGACCAGGGCCTGCCCTACCGCGAGATTTCGAAGAAGACCGGCATCAGCACCGCGACCGTCACGCGCGTAGCCCGCTGCCTGACGTACGGACGCGAGGGCGGCTACCGCCGGGCCCTCGAGCGGCGCAAAGGAGGCTCCCGTGGTCGTTAAAGAGAAGGATCGCTTGGCCGTGGCCGTGCAGAAGTCCGGCCGCTTGAACGAGAAGTCCATGGCCCTGCTGGCGCGGTGCGGCCTGACCTTCGACGCGGTGAAGTGGAAGGAGAAGCTGATCCTGCGCTGTTCGGATTTTCCCGTGGACCTGATGATGGTCCGCGACGACGACATCCCCGAGTACGTGGCCAGCGGCATCTGCGAGATGGGAATCGTCGGTCAGAACGTGCTGGAGGAGCGCAACCGAGTGGAGCCCGACGGCGGCGCGGGGATCGAGGTGGTGCGCGAGCTGGGCTTCGGACGCTGCCGCTTGTCGGTCGCCGTGCCGGCGTCCGCGCCGTTCGACGGCCCCCGGTCGCTGGAGGGCCGGCGCATCGCGACGACCTACCCCGGCCTCCTCGGGGCCTATCTCAAAGACAAGGGCGTGAAGGCGGAGGTCGTGAAATTAAAGGGCTCCGTGGAGATCGCGCCGTCGCTGCACATCGCCGACGCGGTCTGCGACTTGGTCTCGACCGGCTCGACGCTCCACTCCAACGGCCTGCGCGAGGTGCAGACCGTGTTCGAAAGCCAGGCCGTGCTGATCGGCACCAAGCGCCCGCTGCCGGCCGCGATCGAGGAGGCCCGGCGCAAGGTGCTGGTCCGGATCGACGGCGTGCGCAAGGCCGCGCGCTCCAAGTACATCATGATGAACGCGCCCGAGGCGGCGCTTCCCGCCATCCAGAAAATACTGCCCGGCATGGAGGAGCCGTCCATCATGCCGCTGGGAACCTCCGGGGAGCGCATCGCCATTCACGCCGTCGCCCCGGAAGAGGTGTTCTGGGACACCATGGAGAAGCTCAAGGCCGTGGGCGCCTCGTCCATCTTGGTCCTGCCCATCGAGAAAATCATCGCATGAAGATCACCGACATCTCCCAAGCCTCCGCTCCCGCGCTGGCCCGGCCGGCGCTCGTGCCCGACGCCGAGCGCCGCGCGCGCGTGACCGAGATCCTCCGCGCCGTCAAAGGCGAAGGCGACCCCGCCGTGCGCGAATACACGCGCCGCTTCGACAAGGCCGACGTCTCGGACCTCGCCGTCCCTCCCGGGGAGATCGAACGGGCCTGGGAGACGACGAACAAGGACGTGCGCGCCGCCCTCGCCGCCGCCGCGGGCCGCATCGAGGCCTTTCACAAGGCGCAAGCCCCCGCTCCCGTCTCCGTCGAGACCGCGCCCGGCGTGGTCTGCGAACGCCGCTGGCTGCCGCTGGAAGCCGTGGGGCTGTACGCCCCGGGCGGCTCGGCGCCTCTGGTCTCCACCGTCTTGATGCTGGGAATTCCCGCCCGCCTGGCGGGCTGCCCCCGGCGCGTCCTGGCCACGCCCCCCGGCCCCGACGGGAAGGTGGACCCGCGCCTGCTGGCCGCGGCGCGGTTGGCCGGGATCACCACGGTCCTGCGCGTCGGCGGCGCCCAGGCCGTCGCCGCCTTGGCCTACGGCACGCAGACGGTTCCGAAGGTGGACAAGATCTTCGGCCCCGGCAACTCCTGGGTGGCCGAGGCCAAGCGCCAGGTCGCCGAGGACGCCGACGGCGCCGCCATCGACCTGCCCGCGGGCCCGTCCGAGGTTTTCGTGATCGCCGACGACTCGGCGAACCCCGCCTTCGTCGCCTCCGACCTGCTCGCGCAGGCCGAGCACGGCGCCGACTCCCAGGTGGTCCTCGCGTCGCCGTCGCGTGCCCTGTTGGACGCGGTGAGCGCGGAACTGGAACGCCAATTGGCCACCTTGCCGCGCGCCGCCGTCGCGCGCGCCGCGCTGGAGCACTCGTCGCTCCTCCTCACCCGCGACCTGGCCCAGGCCCTGGAGGTTTCCGAACGCTACGCCCCCGAGCACCTGATCCTGCAGACCCGCGACGACGAGGCCCTGGCCGCGCGCGTGCGCCGCGCCGGCGCCGTCTTCCTGGGGCCGTGGGCCCCCGAGGCCGCCGGCGACTACGCCAGCGGCCCCAACCACGTCCTGCCCACCGGCGGCGCCGCGCGCGCCTTCGGCGGCCTGGGACTGGAGAGCTTCCTGCGGCCCGTGACCTTCCAGCGCCTGACCCGGGCGGGACTGAGGGCCATCGGCCCCGACGTGACCGCGTTGGCCGCCGTCGAGGGCCTGGACGCGCACGGCCGCTCCGTTTCGGTGAGGAATGCATGAACATCCTGGACCTGGCGCGGCCGCACCTGCGGAGCGTCGCCCCGTACAAGTCGGCGCGCAGCCTGGCCGCCGGCGGCGAGGTCCTGCTCGACGCCAACGAGTCCCCCCGGGTCCTGTCCGACGACCCGGAGTTGGACGGCCTCAACCGCTACCCCGCGCCCCAGCCGCCCGAGCTGGTGCGCCAGGCCGCGGGCTATTACGGCGTGCCCGCCGAGCGCGTGGTGGTCACTCGCGGCGCCGACGAGGGCATCGACCTGCTGACGCGGACCTTCGTGGAGCCGGGCCGCGAGAGCGTGCTGATCACGCCTCCCACCTACGGCGTGTACGCGATCGCCGCCCGCCTGCACGGCGCGGGCGTGGTGGAGGTCCCGCTGGACGCGGCGAAGAGCTTCGCGCTGGACGCGTCCTTGGTCCTGGCCGCGGCGAAGGCCGCGCCGGTGAAGCTGGTCTACATCTGCCGCCCCAACAATCCCACCGGAACCGACGCCGACCTGACCGACGTGGCCGCTTTGGCCGCCGAGCTGGCCGGGCGCGCCTTGGTCGTGGTGGACGAAGCCTATCTGGAGTTCTCCGCCCGCCCCAGCGCGGCGCAGCTGACCGGCCACCTGCCCAACTTGGTGGTGCTCAAGACCTTGTCCAAGGCCTGGGGCCTGGCCGGCGCGCGCGTCGGCTTCACGCTGGCCGACGCGGCCGTCGCCGGCCTGCTGCACACGGTGCGCGCGCCCTACCCGATCAGCGCCGCCGCGGCCCGCGCGGCGGAAACCGTCTTCAACGCCCCGGGCGCCTCGGCCATGAAGCGCTCCGTCTCCCAGATCATCGAGGAGCGCCGCCGCGTCGCCGCCCGCCTCAAGGCCCTGCCCTGCGTCGAAAAGGTCCTGCCGTCCGAGGCCAATTTCCTGATCGCCATCCTGCGGAACAAGGACGCGGCCTTGACGGCGCTGCGTTCCCGGGGCATCATCGTGCGGGACCGGAGCGCCGAGCCCGGTTTGGCCGGCGGCGTGCGGGTCACCATCGGCCTGGCGGAAGAGAACGACCGCCTGCTGGACGTCTTGGAGAAACTCGATGGCTGACGTATCCCTCAAAAAAATATTGTTCGTGGACCGCGATGGGACATTGATCGCGGAGCCAAGCGATTTTCAGATCGACGCCGTGGAAAAGTTTTCACTGTTGCCCGGAGTGATCCCGGCTCTCCTCTCCCTTCGAGACGCGGGGTGGCGGTTCGTGATGGTCACCAACCAAGATGGATTGGGGACAAAATCATATCCCAAACGAAAGTGGACTCAAATCCAAACCTTGCTCCTGGGAATTCTGGGCTCACAGGGAATTACGTTTGATTCCGTTTTGGTTTGTCCCCATTTCGAAAAGGACAAATGTGAATGCCGAAAACCTCGCCTGGGTCTAATGAAGTCCTACCTCGCGGATTCGTCTTGGGATCGCACCCGCTCGCGCGTGATCGGGGATCGCGACACCGATCTCCAACTTGCCGCGAACATGGGCATCCGCGGGATCAAGATCCAATCGTGGGAGAAAATCGCCCGTGAGCTTCTGGGTGAGCACCGGGTCGGGGCAGTCGAACGGAAGACGAAAGAAACGACGATCGTCTGCGTCGTCGACCTGGACGGGGACGGAACGGCCAAGGTTTCGACGGGCATCGGGTTCTTCGATCACATGCTGGAGCAATTGGCCAAGCATGGGGGCTTCGACCTCTCCTTGCGCGCCGACGGAGATTTACATATCGACGAACACCACACCGTGGAGGACGCGGGCCTGGCGATCGGCGCGGCGCTTCGCCAGGC
>JAGWMT010000108.1 GCA_028871595.1 Elusimicrobiota bacterium | reverse complement strand
GACTCGGAGATCATTCCGCGACATGGTTCATGCGGGAGGCCCGATGATACCAATAGGAGCCGAACGCCAGCAACGCGGCGGCGGCGGCCAGCACGCCCAGGCGCCACGACAACGGATCATAGACGAACCGCACGGTCCACGGCCCCTCCGGAACGGGGACTTTTTGAAACGCGCCCAGGGCCGGAAGAGAGACGACGTCCCCCGCCCCGCGCGGCGTCTCCAACGTGACGCGCCAGCCCGGGTAGCGCGGCTCCGCCACGTAGGCCCAGCCCGCGCCGCTCCCCGAGAACGAGAAACGGTCCTCGCGCGGACGGTCGACTTGAAGGGGCCGCCCCGGCGGCGGCGGCGCCGCCGGCATTTCCGCCGGCAGGGCCGTCCCCGCTTCGGGGGAAAGCTGTTGGGCCAAGGCGACCGGGCCCGCGACGCGCGACACCGCCCACAGCGCGCGGTCCTCGCGGATCAGGCCGGGCGCGGCGACGGGATCGGGCGTGAGCAGGCGCGACGCGCCGGCCCACGGCATCCAGGCGGCGGCCTCGGCCGCGTCGCGGGCGCTGAAGAGGCGGTCCATGAAGGCGTAGCTCGCGCGCGGGACCAGCGGCTCGCCGAAGTTGGCGACGGCGCGCAGGCGGTAGGGCGCGTTGGTCAGGCCGTACAGCCGCGTTTTCCAGTCCGCGACGTCGATGCCGGTGGACGCCTCCAGCGCGCGCGGCGAGATCAGGTAGCGGGTTCCGTCCAGCCGGCCCTGCAGCGCCCGCACCAGAGTCCCGGCGTCCACGAAGAGGGCGCGCGGCGCCGTGGGCGTCGCGTACCAGCCGCCCAGCAGGAGCTCGACGGCGGCGATCGCGACCAAGGCCGGCGCCCGGTCCGCCAGCGAGAACCCCGCTCCGACCAGGACCGTCAACGGAAGCAACGCCAGATAGGACAGGTTGCCGGGATAGCGCACGAAGCGCAGCGGGGCCGCGTGCGCCCAGACGAAGGCGGACAGGGGATTCGAGGACCCCAGGATCAGCACCGCCGTCGCGAAAAGAAAGGCGCCCAGCGCCGCGGCGCGGCGGCGCGGCAGGCGCGCGAGCGCCAGGGCCGCCGCGCCCGACGAGGCGACTCCCAAGTAAACGCACTTCCACCAGTCCACCGCGGGGTGGAAGGAAGACAAGGGAACGAACAAAGGCGAGACCCACTGGCGCAGGTCGCCGAAGGCAAAGCCCCACGTCAGGGCCTCGGTCGGGTCCACGCCGCCGGAGCGTCGCGACAGCGCGGCCAGCTCCAGCGCCGGAAGCAGCTGCGCCGCCGACAGCGCCAGGGCCAAGGCACCCGCGGCGGCCCAGTCCGCCGCCCACGCCGCCGGTCCGGGAGAGCGGCGCGCGCGCAAGGCGAAGGCCACCGCCCACGCCGCCGCGGCCGCCCCGGGAATGAAGGTCGGGTACCCCGCCAGGAACATCAACGCCAGCGCGGCCGCCAACGCCGAGCGGCGGCGGAAGAACAACGCCAGCGCCGGCGCCCACGCCAACGTCGCGAGATGGTTCAAGAACGGGAGCCGGCTCATCATCAGCCCGCCGAGCGCGAAGGACAGCCCCCCGCCGACGCAGGCGCCCCAATTGAGGCGCAAGGTACGCAGCCAAAGGGCGGCCAGCCAGCCCGCCAGGAAGTAATGGAGCAGCTGGAAAAGCGCGGTCGCGTTCGCGAAGCCGAAGACGAAATATAGAATCGTCGGCGGATAGAACAGCCCGCCCTGCTGGGACGCGGCCATGGGCATGCCCAGGTACAACGACGGCTCCCACAGCGGCGCCCGTCCCCCCTGGATCAACTGCGCCGGGGAGGCGCGCCAGGCTTGATGAAGATAGGTCAGGTCTCCCCAGAACGGGGAAAGTCCGCGCAGCCAGATCGGAGCGAAGAAGACCAGGACGACGGCCGCCAGGACCCCGGCGGATGCGATCTCGGGCGCCGCGGGCCTGCGTTCGGTCACAGGGCCTCCGGGCGCAGGGACGGGCAGGTCTTCACCGCCCGCGCGCGCGCGAGGACGGCCGCTTCGGGCCGGCCCAGGCGGCGATCGACGTCCTCCAGAAGGACCCAGTTCGACGCGCGGTAGGGATCCATGGAAACGGCCCGCTCCAAATCCGCCGCGGCCTCCTCCAAGCGGGGTCCGCCGTCGGGGCCCGCGGCAGTAGCGATGAGCAGTTCGGCGCGCGCGCGCGCGGCTTCGGGGTGGGGACGCAGTTCCTCCGACGACGACAGCAGCGCCGCCGCCTTCTCCGGCGTCAGGTCCGGCGCGCCGGCGAAAACCCGCGCGCGCAGGCGGTCGGCGGTCCAATTCCCGGCGACCCAGTACGCGGTGCTCCCGGCGACGGCCGCCGTGAGGAGCAGGGCGGGAATCCGGCGCGGCGCCGGAACGGCGGCGGCCTCCTCGGACTCGGGCAGCGACCAGGCCAAGGACAGGCAGAACAGCCAGAAAACTCCGGGAACGCTCAATGGATAATCCACCAGGCCGTGGGCGAGCGCCGCCACCGGTCCGAAGCGCTTCGACGGCTCGGCGCGCCGCAGGATCAGGGCGATTCCGCCCAGCCACAGCAGCAGATAGGGCCATCCGCGCTCCGCGGCGGTCTCCAGGAAGTATTGGTGCGCGAACAAGGTGCTCAGCTCCGGCCGTCCCTTGGAAAAAGCGGGGAGGGCGTAGGCGAAAGCTCCCGGACCCAATCCCCGCCACGGCGCCGAGGCCGACATCCGCCACGCGGCGGCCCACCACGCGAGGCGGTGCAAGACCTCGGGTGATTGAAACTTGGAGTACGCCGCCACCAGCCCTGCGAAGCCGGCGGCCGCGCCCGCCCAGAAGGCGAACGCGCCGACCGCGCGCCGGTGCAGGATCAACGCGACCGAAAGGCCCAGCCACGCCCCGACGGAGCGCGTCCACCACAGGCACAGCAGCAGGCCCGCCGCCAGGAGCGCGTCGCCGCGGCGGACGGCGAAAGGCAGCAGAAGGAGAATCGCCCCGGCGAAAACGTTCTGGTTCACCAGGGACGAAGGCGGCCTATCTATTCCGTGAAAATGCTGATGGACGGCCAGGAGCACCAGGACCCACGCCGCCGCGCGCAGCGCCTGCTCGACGCGGAGGCGCTCTCCGGCCGACAGCAAGGTCGCCGCGGGCAGAAGCCAAAGGCCCGCGGCCGAGGCGGCCCACGCGGGCAGGGAGTACGCGCGCACCGGACCGAAGTACGCCGAGGCGAAGGAAAGGGCCGCGAGCGCGGCCGCCCAGCGCGCGGGCGCCGCCGGCGGGACCGGGAGCCGGCCGCGGGCGATGCCGCCCAAAATCCACAGGGACAGACCCGCGATCAGGAAGAGCAGGACCGCCGACTGCCCCCACAAATCCCAACCGCCGCGAAACAACAGGCCCGCCGCCAGTTGGACGCCGACCAGGGCCGCGAGCACGGCCGGCTCAGTCGGGCAGGATGCGGGTCGTCACGAAGATCAGCAGTTCGTTGCGGACCCGCGTCTTCGTGCGCTTCTTGAACAGCCAGCCCAGGACCGGGATGTCGCCGAGCAGCGGAATCTTCGAGATGGTGTCCTGAAGGTTGTCGCTGATCAGGCCGCCGATGACGATGGTCTCGCCGTCGCGGACCAGGATGGTGGTGTTCGCGTTGCGCGAGTCGATGGCCGGCGCGCCGGTCTGCGTGCTGCCCGCCGACGTCACCGACGGCTGGCTGACGTTCGGGTTGATCTGCAGCAGGATGCGCCCGTCGGCGTTGATGCTGGGCGTGACCGTCATCTGGATGCCGGTGGTCACGTACTGCACCGTCTGCGTCTGCACGCCGGTGGACGCGACGTTCGACGTCACGTACGGGATCTGCGTGGTGACGTTGATGTTCGCGGCCTGATTGTTGAGCGTCGCGATCTTCGGGTCGGACAGGACCTTGGCCTTGCCCTCGGAGGCGGCCGCGGTCAAAGTCGCCGTCAGGAAGTAGTTGTTCGTGATGCGCCCGACGGTCATCGCGCCGAAGATGCGGTCCGCGTTGAGGTTGACCCCCGTGCCGCGCCCCGTCGCGCCCACGCCCTGGAGCTGAGTCGCGCCCGGGTCCGTGGTCCTGCCGATCAGGTTCGTGCCCGACTTGCCGCCGATGGAGCTCTGGTCGGAGCCGGCATAGTCCCACTGGATGCCGTAGTTGAGGCCCGAGTTCTCGTTGACCTCGATGAGCTTGGCCTCGATCAGCACCTGGCGCGGGCGCTGGTCCAGCTGATTGATCAGGTTCTCGGTGGCCAGCATGCCCTCGAGGGATTCGGTGATGATCAGCGCGTTCGACGCGGTGTCCACGCTGGAGCTGCCGGAGCGGCCCTCGGCCTGGCGCACGGAATCGATCGTCGCCTTCACGTTGGCGGCCTTCGCGTAGTTGAGCGGAACCACCTTCGTGACCGCGGTCGCCGACGTGCGCTGCTTGGTCAGCTCCGCCGGAGTGATCACGCGCAGGATGTTGTCGCCGACCTGGTCGGTGGACAGCTGCATCATGGACAGCACGGTGCGAAACGCCTCGTTGAACGGCACGTCGGTGAGATGCAAGGTCAGCGTCCCGGTCACGTCGGGGCCGTAGATGATGTTGATCTTGGCCTTCGACGCCAGAAGCTTGATCACGTCGCGCACGTCCGTGTTGTCGAAGTCCAGGGAGATCGGATCGCGGGGCAGGCGGCTGATCAGGTCGCGGAAAATACGGCCTCCCAGCGCGCGCTTCGCCGGGTCCTCGTCGCCGACGTCGGTCGGAATCTTGATCTTGGTGCGGGTCACATCCTCGGCCTCGACGCCGGCGGCAAGCTCGGTTTTCATTTTCCCGACCAACCCCGCGCGGCGGAACGCGGCGGCCGGGGAAAGGTCGCGGACGCGCCGCGGCGCCGGTTCCGCCGCGGGCTCGGCCTTCATCGCGACGGGAGCGGCCGGGGCCGCGGCGGGCGCGGCGGCCTTCGGAACGATGACGGGATGAGCCGGGGGCGCCGGGGCCGGAGCGCGCGCGGGAGCCGCGGCCTCCGCCACTTCGGGAGCGTCCTCGTCCTTGGGCGAGACCGCCGTCGAATCGTTGGAACCGATCAGTTGAACGGCCAGGCCGGCGGGAACGGCGGACACCTTGTAGACGCCCATCTTGACCAGGTCCAGGACGACGCGGGTGATCATGCGCGGCGTCCTGCGGAACTGGCTGGTGCGCACGCCGGCCAAGTACCGGCCCTTGCCCTTCGCGGAGCGAACCGGGGTCTCGTGCTTCGTGTCGAGCAGTTCCAGGATCAGGCGGGGCGGAGTCTGGGTGAGGAAGCTGTTGTACTGGACGGCGGTGCTCAATTTGATGGTGACCAAGTCGTCCGAAACGTCGACGCCGCGGAAGGACGCCGCGGCGGCGGGAGCCGGAGACGCCGCCGAAGCCGCATAGGCGGCGACGGCGCCTTGGGGAATGATGAGCGCCGCGGTCAACAGCGCCGCGACCGCCTTCTTCAGATCGTGCGTGGTCATGAGCTTCTCCTGCTCCCCATGTCTTAAGGCTGGTCCGTCTTGTCCTTCTTCGCGTCTTCCGTCTCGCCGAGGCTGTAAATCTGGACATCCTTGTCCGCCGTCATCAACTCCGCGCGCTTCTGCTTGATCCGGATGTGACCGGTGATTCCGGGAACGGCCTTGCCCCGCTCATCGTAAAGGCGGGCGCCGCGAAGCATGAGGCTGGTCCCGTCGTCATTGGAGAAAAGGGCGAAATCGCTGGTACCGTCCTTCATGATGCCCCGGAGCTGAAGGGCGTGGATGTCGATGACGACGGGCACGCCCTTCTCGCGCACGCGCACCGGGCCGCCCATCGACTGAGGAAGAAAGGGATCGCGGACCCGGTCGCCGGTGTACAGAGTGGAAACCGTGTACGTGCTGAAGCCCAGCATCGGCGCGACAGCGGTCGCGGTCGAAGCCGGGACGGCCGGGGCCGGGGCCGCGAAAGCGGCCGACGCGAGGAACACGGCGGAGAGGAAAGTGATCATCCTTTATACTGGTACGTGAGCAAGATGAAGGTCACCGTCATCTGACCCTGTCCGTCGGCCGACGGGTAGACGACGTCCTTGACGTTGAAGATGCGCGTCTCCAGGGCGATCGCCGCCAGAAAGCGCCCGATATCATGGTAGGTCCCCTTGACGGACATCGGATAGGCCAGTTCCGTGAAATACTGTTGGGCCTTCTGCGGCCCGGGCGCGAAACCCTGAATGCTCACCTTGTACTTCTCCGCGATTCGCGCCAACGTGACGAGAATGTCCGGAACATCCTTGTCCTTCGGCAAACGTTTCTCGGCTTCAACCGCCTGCTGATTGAGCGTCGCCAGTTCGCTCTGAAGCCGCGTCAGACGGGAAGCCTGCGCCTCGGCCTTGGAAATCTTCGTCTCGATCTGCTCGATCTGCTGGGTCAGGTCCGCCCGCTTGTCGGAGATCGGCAGCCAGAAAAACTTGACGTACACGCCCGCGCCGACGAGGAAGAGCACCGCTCCCACGCCCAGGTACTGCTGCTGCTGCTTCGAAAGTTGGATGGCCATGTCAGAGTTTGTTCGTGTACGTCGCCGTGATCGTGAACGAGTACTGGCGGGCGCCGGAGGCGCTCACCGGCCCCAGTTCGATCGCGCCGAAATGCGGCGCGCCCTGCAAGGTCCGCACCCACGCGGCCACGTCCTCGTTCGTCGTCGCCACGGCTCCGATGGTCAGCTTCACGGTGCTGTTGGGCTGGGTTAAGGTCGTCAGCTGAACCACGCGCACGCCGGCGGGAACCGTGCGGGCGAAATCCGACATGAAGAACGGGTAGAACGCCCGGCCCTTCAAAAGATCCTCGATGACGCCTAACCGGGCGCGGACGGCCGCCGCCGCCTTCTCCAGCTCTTCGACCTGGGCGACGATGGCGCCCAGCTTCTTGAGTTTCGCCTCCTTGTAGTTGTAGTCGTTCTGCAGGCGGTAGAGACCGAACCAATGGCCCAGGGAGATCAGCACCATGACCACCGCCAGCACTCCGCCGATCAGGCCCGCCTGCAGCATAAACTGCCGCTGGCGCGCCTTGGCGAGGATATCCCCGGGGACGAGGTTGATCTTGATCATCGGCTATTCCCAATCCCTGTTGCGACGCAGGGCCAGGCCCACCGCCACGCCGAACGCGGGCCGGAGGTCCTCGGGCACGGCGCCGCCGCCGGAGACGAAGGAAAACGGGTCGAGCACCGTCACCGGCACCTTCAATTCGCCGGACAGGTGCTTATCCAAATTCTTCGCGCGGGCGGTGCCGCCGGCCAGCACGATGCGGTTGATGGCCCGGTCCGGACCCTGCGACAAATAGAAATCGACGGATCGGTGCACCTCGCCCACCAGATCGCGCGCCACCTGGCCGATCGCCTGGGACACGCCCAGCGCGTCCCGGTTCCCGTCGGCGAGCGCCTTCTCCTTCTCCGCGGGATCGACGATGACGCCGTACTGCTTCTTCAGCTCATCGGCCTTCCCGGCCTCGCATTGGAAGGCCTTCATCACCGCCTTCGTCATCGTCTGGCCGGAGATGAACACGTCGCGGACCACGCGGGTCACCCCGTTCTCCACGATGGAGAGGTTGGTGACGGCGTGGCCGATATTGAGGTAGAGGGTGGCCGCGGGGCCTTCCTTCGGATCGCGGATCTTCTCGTGCACGTTTTCCAGGGCGAAGCTGTCCACGTCGATGATCGCGGGGGTGAAGCCCGCTCCCTGCAGTATCTCCAGGCGGGCGGCCAGAAGCTCTTTCTTCGCCGCGACCAGCACGGTCTCCATCTTCTTCTGGCCTTCCTCCAGAATCTCGCTGAGGATATGAAAGCCGAGCTGGACCTCGTTGATGTCGAAAGGGATGAACGGCTCGGCCTCGGTGGCCAACGTGGCCTGAAGCTCGGTCCGCGTCAGCCGCGGGAATTTGACGTAGCGGACGATGACGGAGTTGCCGGAGAGAGCGGTAGCGGCTTCGTGGATCTTGACCCCTTTTTCGATCAGGAACGCGCGCAGCGCGTTGACGACGGCAGTTTTGCGCTCGTCCGGGGAGGCTTCGGCCTTGGCGCCGACGGGGAGGTGGCCCCAAGCCTTCAAAACCAGAAGCGGGCCCTCCTGCTTGAGCAGGACGACCTTGACCGCGTAGGCGCCGACGTCCACGGCGATGATGTCCCGGGACCCGAGGAACATTTCCCCCAGGCCTTTCAGGGCGCTCAATCGCGCTTTAACCGCGTCTAATTTCATCGGCATGTTATCCGGCCATTAAAAAAGCGCCGCCTCCCCGCCGTATGCCCCGGCGGGTCGGACTCGGCGCGCTTCTGGAATGGCAGTGAGTTATAACAGGTTTGCCCCCCAGTGTCAAGGCCCGCATCAAATGCGCTTAATTCCAAGCCCTCCTGACGACGAAGGATTCCGGAGGGATTTGATATAATTCCACCGTGCAGTCGGTCCTCTTCGATTACGGCGGGACGCTCGATTCCGACGGGTCCACTTGGCTGGAGCGCTTCTACCCTATTTATAAGGAATGCGGGGTGGTGGTCGCCCGCGATCGTTTCGACCGAGCCTTCTACGATTCGGACGACAATCTGCCCAAGAAGCACCGCTTGGCGGGCCTCGATCTCCGGCAGACCCTGCTCCTCCAAGTGCGCGACGTGCTCGACGCCGTCGCGCCGGAGCGGTCGGACCTCACCGACCGGATCGCCGGGCGCTTTGCGGAGGACAGCCGCCGCCAATTCGCGCGCCTGACGCCCGTTCTCGAGCGCCTGTCCCGACGGTACCGCCTGGGCGTCGTCTCCAATTTTTACGGCAATTTGGACGGAATACTCCGCGCCGAAGGGCTCCGAAGCCACTTCGCGGTGGTCGCCGACTCCGGGGTGCTGGGCGTGGAGAAGCCGGACCCGGAGATCTTTCTCCACGCCGCGCGCGCGCTGGGAAGCAGCCCGGCGCAGTGCGTGATGGTGGGCGACTCTGTTCCGCGCGACATGAAGGGCGCGGCGGCGGCGGGCATGAAGAAGGCCCTTGTGACCGTGAAGCCTCAGGCGCCGGACGCGGGGCAGGATTGGACGGTACGCTCGGTCGTCGATCTGGAGGCGGCGCTGACATGACATTCGCGGCCGGAGTGATCGCCGCGGGCGAAGGCTCGCGCCTGGCGCACAGCCATCCCGGCTTGGTGAAGCCGCTGGTCTCCGTCGCGGGCCGGCCTCTCTCGCACTGGGTCGTCGGGTCCCTGCGCGACGCCGGCGCGCGAGAGCTCACGGTGCTGACCAATAGCCGCGGCGGCGCGGTGCCTCCCAGTCTGAAGGCCGCCTTTCCCGCCCTCCCGTTCGATTTCCTGGCCGCCGACACCGCGTCGTCATTCGAGAGCTTTCGGCTCGTGGCGCGCCGTCTGGCCGAGCGCCACGAGGCGTTCCTGATCAGCACCGTGGACGTGATCGCGCCGGCCGCCGACGTCGCTCGCTTCTGGGCCGAATGCCGCGCGTCCCGCGCGGACGCGGGACTGGCGCTGACGGCCCACGTCGACGACGAGAAGCCCCTCTGGGCCGACGTGGACGAAACCGGCCTGGTGACCGCCGTCGGCGACGACGCCCGCACGCGCCGCCGCGTGACGTGCGGCTTGTACTTCCTGTCCCGCGCCTCCGTCGAGCGCCTTCCGGAGGCGTCCGCCCACGCGCGCCTGCGGGACTACTGGCGCTCGCTCATCGCCTCCGGCGCGCGCGTGTCCGGACCGACGCTTTCGAAGACCCTCGACGTGGACCGGCCCGAGGACGTGGCCGCCGCCGAGGCGCACCTGACGACGGAGACGAAACGATGAAGGCATTGGGCATTTTACGCGAGACGCAGAACTCTC
>JAGWMT010000107.1 GCA_028871595.1 Elusimicrobiota bacterium | reverse complement strand
GGATGATGGCCGTACACGACGATATGATCCGCCCGGCTTTCCCCCAGCGCCTTGTCCAGCCAGGCCAATTGCTCCCGCCCCAGGCGCTCGGCCTCAGGGAAATCGGAGGCGTACGCGTGCTTCTGATGATGGGGGAGAAGCACGGTGGTGTCCAGCGCGAAGACGTCGACCGTCCCGATGGACTTCCGGTACCAACGCGGGGCGCCCCAATAGGCCCGCTGGGCCGCCCCGCCGCCGGTCCGCACGTCATGGTTTCCCAGGACCGGGAAGAAGCGCACGCCGCCGTCGAACAGGGGCGCATAAGGGTCGCGGATGGCGGCATGGAATTTCTCCGTCTCCCCGTTCTGGTACACGTTGTCGCCCAGGACCAGGACGCTGGCGAAGGGCTTTTTCTCGTGTTCCGCGGCCATGGCCCGGGCGATATGCGCCTGATGGGAGTCGGCCGTGCCGGCGTCACCCACTACAGCGATCCTGTCGATGCCGGGCGCGGCCGCGGGCAGAGGCGCGGAGACGGGCAACTGCAGGGGTGCGGCCGTCGGGAGGGCGCTCGTCGGAAGCCCGGCGGCCCGGACGGCGACGTCGAGGGCCGCGGGCGCGGCCGGGACCGCCTCAAAATGAACCGGGATGACCGCGGACCAGGCCGGGACGGCCGCCAACAGGAGCGCCAATATTCGCATCGTCCTTATTATAACCCGCCCCCCACTTCCCGCGACCCGGACAAAGTGCTAAGATTCTGCCCGGTCATAACATAGGAGGACCATGCAGCCGACCGCGACCCCGAATCCGCTGATGAACCTCGTTCCGATCGTGGCGATATTCGCCATTTTCTATTTTCTCCTGATCCGTCCCCAGCAGAAGCAGGCGTCCGAGCATGAGACCATGCTCAAGAACCTGAAGGTCGGCGACAAGATCCTGACCACCGGCGGCCTGTACGGCTCCATCACCGGCTTCCGCGGCGACGATCTGGAAGTCACCTTCTCGCAGACCGTGAAGCTCACCGTCGCTCGCTCCGCCGTGGCGCGCGTCGTCACCGCGGACGCCGCCGTCAAGACCGGCGCCGCCGCTTAAGCCCCGCAAAGGACCTCAACGACATGTCCAAGACCCAGACGAAGTGGATCGGACTGCTGATCCTCGTGGTCGGAGCGCTCTTCCTCCTTTATCCGTCGATCAACTGGTACGGCCTGGAACCGGCCGAGCGCGCGAAGCTGGAAGCCCTGCGCGAGCGCCCGAAGTACCTGGTGAACCTCGGCCTCGACCTCAAGGGCGGGACCCATATGGTCATGGAGCTGGAAGTCGACAAGCTCGACCCCAAGACCACCCTCAATGACGCCATGCAGCAGGCCATCGAGATCATCCGCAACCGCGTGGACCAGTTCGGCGTGGCCGAGCCCTTGATCGTCCGCCAGGGCGCGCGCTGGATCGTGGTCCAGCTGCCCGGCGTGACCGATTCCGCGCACGCCAAGGAGCTGGTCGGCAAGACCGCCTTGCTCGAGTTCCGCATGGTGGACGAGTCCGAGAAGGGCCGCCAGGCGCTGAGCAAGATGCTGGAAGCGGGCAATCCCTTCGTGGGGACCGCCGTTTCGACCGCCGCCGCGAAACTGGTCCCCGAGGGACTGTCTTTGGTGTCCGGCAAGGACGGCACCGCGTACCTGGTGCACAACGAAGTCCCCCTGACGGGCGCCCAGCTGGAGACCGCCCGCGTCGAGACCGGCGGCGAATACGGCATGCCCGTGGTGGCCTTCAAGTTCAAGCCCGAGTTCGGGGCGAAGTTCTCCGCGCTGACCGCGGCCAACGTCGGCAAGCGCATGGCCATCGTGCTGGACGGCGTCGTTTACTCGGCGCCGGTCATCAAGGGCCGCATCGGCGGCGGCTCGGGCATCATCGAGGGGCAGTTCACTCCCGAGGACGCCAAGTCCCTGGCCATCGTGCTGCGCGCCGGCGCGCTGCCCGCGCCCGTCAAGGTCATCGAGGAGCGCGTCGTCGGCCCCACGGTCGGCGAGGACTCGGTCAAGGACGGCCTGCGCTCGAGCATCATCGGCTTCACCTTGGTCGTCCTCTTCATGCTGGTCTACTACCGCATGTCCGGCTTCGTCGCCATCATCGCCCTGGGCCTCAACCTGATGCTGATGCTGGCCACGATGTCCTACATGCGCTCGACGTTGACCTTGCCCGGCATGGCCGGCATCATCCTGTCGCTGGCCATGGCCGTGGACGCCAACGTGCTGATCTTCGAGCGCATCCGCGAGGAGCTCCGCCTGGGCAAGCCGGTCAAGACCGCCCTGTCGGTCGGCTACGACCGGGCGTGGTCGGCGATCATCGATTCGCACGTCACGTCGCTGATCTCCAGCGCCTTCCTGTTCCAGTTCGGCACCGGCCCCATCAAGGGCTTCGCCGTCACGCTGTCCATCGGCCTGGTGCTGTCGCTCTTCACGGCCACCGTCGTGACGCGCATGATCTTCGAATACTTCATGGAGCACAACGACGTCCAGGAGCTCTCGATCTAATGGAAATCTTCAAGAAGCCGAACATCGACTTCATCCACCACCGGTGGATCCCGATCGGCACGTCGATCGTGGTCATGGTCCTCAGTCTCGCCAGCATCGCGATCAAGGGTTTCAACTACTCGATCGAGTTCACCGGAGGCTCCCTGATCCAGGTCAGCTTCCCCGCCGGCGCGAAGGCCGACGTGGACGGCGTGCGCAAGTCCCTGGAGGGCGCGGGTCTGCAGGTCGAGGTCCAGTCCGTCGAGGGCGACCGCCCGACCTTCATCCTCCGCCAGAAAAGCACCGAGGACGAGGCCGCCGTCACCGTGTTCGCCGACAAGACCATGGACCTCCTGACGAAATCGTTCCCCGGAACGACGCCCACGCTGGACCGCAAGGACGTCATCGGTCCCGTGGTCGGCAAGGACCTGCGCACGCGCACCGTGTGGGCGATCTTCTGGAGCCTGTTCGTGATCGTCGCCTATGTCGCATACCGCTTCGAAAACCCGATCTGGGGCATCGCGGGCGTGATCGCGCTGTTCCACGACGTGATCGGCGTGGCCGGGCTGTTCTCCTTCCTGGGCCTGCAGGTGGACCTGCTGATCGTGACGGCGCTGCTGACCGTCGCCGGCTACTCGATCAGCGACACCATCGTCATCTTCGACCGCATGCGCGAGAAGATGCACACCGAGCGCGGCATGCCGCTGGACCTGCTGATCAACGCCTCGATGAACGAGACGCTCTCGCGGACCGTCATCACCGTCCTGCTCGTGCAGATCGTCTGCGTGGTCCTCTTCTTCTTCGGCGGCCCCGTCCTGCGCGAGTTCGCGCTGGCCATGGTCGTCGGCAACATCCTGGGCACCTACTCGTCCATCGGCGTGGCGGCCCCCCTGGTGTTCGAGTACCAGGTCCGCTTCGCGGGCAAGAAGGTCTCCGCGGCCGAATCCGGCGCCTCGGCGCCGTCGGTCAAGGTCAAGGACGGAGGCCGGCGCCGCAAGTGAGGAAGATCAAGGGCTTCAAGCTGGTTTTGCGGCCCCACGAGGTCAAGCGGCGCGCCAAGAAGGTCGGCGTCGACCTGGACGCCGCGGGCCTGCCGGAACTGGTCCTGGGGAAGACTTTGGAGCGCCTGGCCAAGACCTTGAACCCGGGCGTGCTCTTCGACACCTTCGGCCATCCCGACGCCGACCAGCCGGTCCTGTCCCCCATGCCCGGCCTGGCTTACAGCCTCATCCTGGGCTCCCTCGGCGACGGCTTTCCCGCCGCCGTGCGCGAGCAGGAGACCTTGGTCCCCGCGAAGCTTTGGCCGGTGCTGGAGGAATGCGGGCTGGACGAGTGCGTGCGCTTCGCCTCGAACATCATCGCCGACGAGGCGGAAAAGGACAATTGCGAACTGTCTCCGATCAACGATCTGACCGAGAGCGCGGCGCTGGAGGCCGTGGTGCGCAAGCTGGACGGCGCCAAGCTGGGCGTGTCCGCCGACGGCGGACGCTTGATTCCCGCGGCGACTATCGCGGTCAGCCTGTCCTGGCTGGCGAAATCGAAGGCCAAGGGCCGAAAATAGTGCTGCGCCGGCTGGTCCCGTACCTGGCCTACGCCTACGCGACCTTCGTCGGAGCCACCACCCGCCTCACCGTCGTTCGCGGCGACGTCCAAACCGGGCTGAAGGCCGCCGACCGCCGGTTCATCTACGCGTTCTGGCACCAGCGCCAGGTGTTCTTCACGTACACCCACCGCGGCGTCGGCGCGGCCGTGCTGGTCAGCCGCTCCAAGGACGGAGAGATGATCGCCGAGACCATGCGCCTGTCGAATATCGGCGCCGTGCGCGGCTCCTCATCGCGCGGCGGCGCGGCCGCCGTCCGTCAGCTCATGGAGGTCCTGGAGTCCGGGCTGGACATCGGGATCACGCCCGACGGGCCGCGGGGGCCCGCGCGCGAGGTGAAGGACGGCGTGATCTTCCTGGCGCAGAAGCTGGGCGCGCCCATCGTGCCCATCGCCAACGGCCTGTCGCGCAAGCTGGTGCTCAAGAAGGCCTGGGACCATTTCCACGTGCCCCTCCCCTTCGGCCGGGGCGCGGTGGTGTACGCAGAACCCATCACCGTGGGCCCCGACGACGACCTGGCCGCCAAGGCGCGGGAGCTGAAGGCCGCCCTGGATCGCGTCACGGCGGAGGCCGACCGCCTCGTCTCATGAGCTTTCTCCTGCTCGCGCTGGAGACCCTGCTTGCCCCGTTCGCCGCCGTCGGCGTGACGCTCTCCTTCCTGTTCTCCCGGAGGCGGGGCGTGCTGGAGGGCCTGACCTCGGAGCTGCCGGAACGCCTGGGGGCCTTCAGCGACGCGGGCCGCGTCCGGCTGATGGGCCGCCGCGTCTGGTGGCTGCACGCCGCCTCGGCCGGAGAGGTGTCCGGCCTGGCCCCCCTCATCGCGGACCTGGCCGCGCGCCCGGACCCGCCGGCGGTGCTGGTCACGACCACGACCGTCGCGGGACGCGAGGCCGCGCGCCGCAATCCCCTGGTGGACTGGGCGCAGTTGGCCCCCTTGGACGCGTGGCCCTGCGTGGCGCGCTTCCTGCGGGCCGCCCGCGCCGAGCGCTTGATCCTCTCCGAGACGGAACTGTGGCCGACCTTGCTGCTCCTCACCTCTCGCGCGGGTCTGCGCCCCACCTTGATCAACGCCCGGATGACCGAGCGCAGCCTGCCGCGCTACCGCGCGGCGTCCGTCTTCCTCCGGCCGGCGCTGGACGCGCTGGACGCGGTGCTGGCGCAAAGCGAGCCCGACGCGGAGCGCTTCCGATCCATCGGGGCCGCCGCCGCGAAGGTGTTCGTGACCGGCAATACGAAATACGACCGGCCCTCCGCGCGCCCGGACGACGCCGCGGCCACCGGGGCTTTGGTAAAACTGGGCTGGACGGACGCGCCTCTTTTCGTCGCGGGAAGCACTCATCCCGTCGAAGAGGACGCCGTGCGGGACGCGTACCGGCGCTGTGCGCTCGCTCGCCCGAAACTGCGTCTCGTCCTGGCCCCCCGCCACGCGGAACGCGCGGGAGAAGCGGCGGAGACATTCCGGGCGGCGGGACTGACCGTCGTCCGGCTCAGCGAACTGGACGCATTGCCCGCGGCCGACGCCGAGATCCTGATCCTCGACCGGATGGGCGCCTTGCCCGGTTTCTGGCCGAAAGCGGCCGCGGCCTTCGTGGGCGGGACCATCATCCCGGTGGGCGGCCATAACCTTTTGGAGCCCGCGTCGGCCGGAGTCCCCGTCCTGTTCGGTCCGCATACCGGTCATATCGCCTATCCCGCGTCGGTGCTGGAGGCCGGCGGCGGCGGCATGCGCGTGGCCGACGCGGCGGCGCTGGGCGCGGCATTGGAGACGTTCCTGGAGTCCCCCGTGGCGGCGCGCGCGGCCGGCGACAAGGCGCTGGCGGCCGCGGAAAGCCTTCGCGGCGCCACGCGCCGGACCTTGGAGGCGCTGGAGAGGCCGCGTGACTGAACGCCGGCGCGCCGCGGCTCTGGCGGCCGTCTGTTCGGCGGCGACGGCCTTGGTCTTCCTCCCGTCGGTCCGATTCCCCTTTCTGAACTGGGACGACGTGGTCAACGTCGCCTCGAACCCGAACCTGAACTTCGGCCGCGACGGGCTGGTCTGGATGCTGGCCGGCTCCAGCCTGGGCCATTGGCATCCGTTGAGCTGGTTCACCTTGGCGGCGGACCGCGCCCTCTGGAGCGGAGCGCCCTCCGGCTTTCATCTGACGAACGTCCTCCTTCACGCGCTGAACGCGGGATTGTTCTTTCTTCTCGCCCGCCGCCTGCTCTCCCGGGCGGGCGCCGGGGCGGACGCGGGCGCCGCGTTCGCCGCGCTGTTCTGGTCCCTTCATCCCCTGCGCGTCGAATCGGTGGCCTGGATCAGCGAGCGGCGCGACGTTTTGTCCGGCGCCTTGATCCTGGTGTCCTCGTGGGCGTACGTCCGTGGGGCGGAGGCGGGCGATGGAGCCGCCGGTCGGCGTTGGCGCCGCTGGTCCCTCGTTTTAGGCGCGGCGGCCATGGCGTCGAAGGTCTTCGCCATAGTGTTGCCCGCGGTTTTTCTCGTCCTCGATGAACGTCTTCGCGGACGGCCGCGGTGGCGTGAAAAACTCCCCTGGGCCGTGCCCGCCGGAGTCGCCCTGGCGTTCAACCTGGCGGCGCAGGAGCGCAGCGGCGCGGCCGTGTCCTTCGCGGTCTTCGGCGTCAAGGCGCGCCTGGCGCAGGCCTTCTACGGATTGGCCTTCGGCATCGGTCGGACGCTGTGGCCTTCGAACCTTGGGCCTTTGTACGAACGCTCCCTTCTCCTTGAGCCGCTGCCTTTCGCGATGTCCGCCGTCTCCGTCGCGCTCGCGTGCGCCTTCCTCTGGGCGCGACGGCGAAAGAATCCCGCCTGGACCCAGGCCGCCTGGGTTTATCTCCTGTTCGCCCTGCCCGCCTTGGGATTATTCAAATCGGGGCGCATGACCGCCGCCGACCGCTACACCTATCTGCCATCGTTGCCGTTGGCTTTGCTGGCGGGCGCGGGGCTGACGCGCTTGACCCGCCGGACCGCGGCCGCGGCGGGTGCCGCGGTGCTCCTGGTCCTGGGCGGCCTGACCGCCCGCCAGCTCCCGGTCTGGAGCTCCGACGTCGCGTTGTGGACGCGATCGTGCGAAGTCTCGCCGCTGTCCTATTTCGCGCGCCTGAAGCTGTCGGCGGCGCTCAACGCGGCCGGAAGGGTGGACGAGGCCTCCTTGGTCCGCGAGGAGGCCCAGTCGCTCCACGCCGACGTCTTCCGCCGGGCGGCGGCCGTTTATGCCGCGCGGGGAGACGCCGCGGCCGCGGCCGCGGCCCGAAACCGGGCCGAACTGGGCCTGCCGGTCGAGCTGGAAATGATAAAATAGGCGTTGTCTCACAAAATCCTCGTCATCCGCCTGTCTTCCCTGGGCGACGTCGTCCTGACCGGCCCGGTCTATAAGAACCTGAAGGCGCATTGGCCGGACGCGCGCGTGAGCGTCCTGGTCAAGCCTCAGTTCGCGGCCGTGCTGGAGGGCCACCCCGGGGTGGACGAGGTCATCGCCTACCGGGGCCTGAGCGACGCGCTGACGCGCGTGAAGGACGGCGGGTTCACCCATCTCCTCGATCTCCACGGCAACCTGCGCTCGCGCCTGCTGAGCGCGCTCTCCGGCGTCCCGAACCAGGCGGCGTACCGGAAGGACGCGCTGGCGCGGCGCCTGTTCGTGGCCTTCGGCCTGCCGTCCCCGTCGCTTCAGCGCCACACGGTGGACCGCTATTTGGACGCCCTGGCCGCGTGGGACGTGCCCGTCGCCGCCGGCCGCGACCTGTCCCCGTCCGATTGGGGCGCGCGCGGCGACGCCGCCGGCGCGCGCCGCGTGCTGGTCATGCAGACCTCCTTTCTGGGCGACAGCCTCCTCACCTTGCCTCTCCTGCGCCGCATCAAGGAAAGCCTTCCCGACGCGCGCCTCAGCGTGCTCACCCTCCCCAAGAACGCCGACGTGTTCCGCGGCGGGGCCTGGGCCGACGAGGTCCTCCTCGACGACAAGCGCGGCCGCCACGGCGGGCCGCTGGGCCCCTGGCGGATGGCCGCCGAGCTCAAGCGCGGGAAGTTCGACCTGGCGGTGATCCCGCACCGCTCGTTCCGCTCCGCGCTGATCGCGTGGCTGGCGGGCATCCCCCGCCGCGTGGGCTTCTCCACCAGCGCGGGACGCTTCCTCCTCACCGACGCGGTCCCCTTCGCCTGGCTCACCCACGACCTGGAGCGCAACCTGGCGCTCGCGCGCCCGCTGGGCGGACGTTCGAGCGCGTCGCGGGACGAGGCCCGCTACGTCGTCCCGGCGCCGCCGTCGGCGGCGCTGGCGGAGCGGCTGGCCGCCGCGGGGGTGCCTGCGGGCGCGCGCCTGGCCGGCGTGCATCCCGGCGCGGCGTGGGCCACCAAGCGCTGGCTGCCCGAGCGCTACGCGGAGCTGTGCCGCCGTCTGCGCGCGGAGGGCGTCGTGCCGGTCCTGCTCGGCGGGCCCGCCGACGCGGAGCTGGGCGCGGCCATCGCCGCCGCCTCGGGCGCGGCCGATCTGACGGGCCGGACGAACCTGGAGGAGCTCAAGTCCCTGATGGGGCGGTTGTCGCTCTTCGTGACGAACGACTCGGGGCCCATGCATCTGGCCGCCGCTTCGGGAGTGCCGGTGGTGGCGATCTTCGGCGCCACCACGCGCGAGCTCGGATTTTTTCCTTACGGCGCCGGCCACCGCGTGGTCGAGGCCGACCTGGCCTGCCGTCCGTGCGGCCTGCACGGCGCCAAGGACTGCCCCGAAGGCCATTTCCTGTGCATGCGCCTGCTCACCGTGGACCAAGTGCACGCGGCCTGCCGCGAGGCGCTGGGGGTGGCCGCGTGAACATCGTCCATCTCGAGGACGAGCCGTGGGATTCCGGGATCGCCCACTACGCGCTGACCTTGGCCGCCGAGCAGGCGCGCCGCGGCGACCGCGCGGCTTTCTGGGGCCTGAAGGATTCCCCGGTTCTGAAGCAGGCCGCCGCTCTGGGGCTGCCCGCGCGCGGCTGGGCGGCGGGGCCGGCGGGCTGGGCGGAGATTCCCCGCCTGCGCCGGGAAATGGCCGCGTTCGCGCCTCAAGCGGTCAACGCCCACACCGGCTCGGCCCACGCTCTGGCGCTGATGATCGCGCCGAAAGCCGCCGCCGTGATCCGCACCCGCGGCGACGCCCGGCCCGCGCAGGCGACCACGCTGACCCGCTGGTCGGCGGGACGCACCGCGGCCTTCATCGCGGCCAACACCGTGATCGAGGCGCAACTGAAGACCGCTTTTCCGAAGACGCCGGTGCGCCTCGTCGCCCAGGGCATCTCCTCCCCCGACGAGATCGCGCCCATGCCCGGGCCGCCGTTCGTGGGCATGATCGCGCGCCTGGACGCGGTCAAGGGGCACGTCGTGCTCATCGACGCCGCGCAGATCCTCAAGACCCAAGTCCCCGGCCTGCGCGTGCTGTGCGCGGGCGAGGGCGCGCTGCTGGAGCGGCTGCGCTGGCAGCTCGCCCCGCTGGGCCTGGGGGACGTGATCCGTTTCGCGGGACGCGTGGCGGACAAATGGGCCTTCCTGTCCGGCTGCCGGCTGGGCGTCGTGGCGTCCGTCGGGTCCGAGGCCGTGAGCCGCGCCGCGCTCGAATGGATGGCCGCGGGCCGCCCCCTGGTGGCCTCGCGCGTGGGCGGACTGCCGGATCTGATGGAGGACGGCTTCACCGGACTCCTGGTCCCCCCCGGCGACGCCGCGGCCCTGGCGGCGGCCATCAAGACTCTTCTGGACGACCCCGCGCGCGCGGAGATGATGGGCCGTCGCGCCCGCGAAC
>JAGWMT010000106.1 GCA_028871595.1 Elusimicrobiota bacterium | reverse complement strand
CTGTGGTATTGGCGCTGGGTGGTGCGGCCGCGCTTCGAGCGGATCTACCGCGCGGCGGCGGCGAAGTCGGCGCTGGAGGAGATGAAGGTGCTGGAGCGCCTGTATTTTTACGGCAACGGGCGCTTCACCCTTAGCACCGACGACCTGGCCGTGGTCAGCGGCGACCCGGCGGGCTTCAAGAACGGGATGGCGGTCCTGCTGGACCCGGGCTACGGGGTGCGCGTCTCCACCACGGGCGCGAGCTTCGAAATCGAGGCGCGCGCGTCCAACGACGACAAGACCCCGGTGGCGGTCAGCGGGCCTTGAGCGGGGCCGCGCGGCGCACGCGGTACAGCGTCAGCCCGTCCGACGCGCCCGCCGGCTCCAGGCCGTAGGCGGCCAGCACGGCCAAGCTCCCGGTGGCGTCGAGCGTGCGGTCGGAGACGTAGGCGGCCTCCCCGCGCGCGTTCAGGGCGTCCAGGCGCGCGGCCAGCGCGCCGGGAGCCGTCAGGTAGCGCAGGTTCAAGGTCTTGAGATGGGCGAAGTAGGGCAGGTACACGGAGCCGTCGCCGTACGACAGCACCCAGGCGTCCGGCGGGACCTGCGACCCGGACCAGCGCGCCTCCTGGAGGTCGGCGTTGTTCGTCGCGTCGGCGGCGGGACGCACGGTGAACGCCAGGTTGAAGGCCAGCGCCGCGGCCGTCCACGCCGCGAGCGCCCCGGCGCGGACGCGCGGCGGGAAGGCGTCCAGGCCGAGCAGCGCCAGGGACCACAGCGCGAGCAGGTCGGTGATCCGGTACACCATGGTGAACGGCTCCCAGTTGAGGAACAGCGCGGCGTAGCCCGCCAGCCAGAGCAGCCAGAAGCGCGCCCGCGGCCCGCCGCGGACGGCGCCGCGCGCGGCGGCCGCCAGCGGGAGCGCGGCGAGGAGGAACCCCGCCGCGCGGACGCGGAGCGGGCGGGCGGCGAAATCGCAGAAGATCCGGAAGGTCATGCCCAGCCACGCGGGCAGGGCGACGGCCGCGGACGCGGAGTGCCAGGCGAAACTCCGGTCCACGCCCAGCGCGGCGCTGCCCAGAAGCCACAGGCGCAGTTCCTCCCAAGAGGCGGGGCGCACGGCGAAAATCCCCGCGGCGGCGTAAGCGCACAGGACGACGGCGCCCAGCGCCGTCAGGTACGCGATCCAGGACTTGCGCCCGCCCTTGCGCGCCAGCGCCCACGCCAGCGCGGGCAGCGCCGTCAGATGGCCGACGTGGCCGAGCACGGCCGCCGCGTGCCACAATCCGGCGACGGCCGGGCGGGGACGCTCCGCCAGGCACTCGCGCGCGGCCAGCGCGGCGAACACCGCGCCCAGCATGTACACCTGCGCCTCCAGGCTCCAGAACCACCAGGCCACGGACACGGTCAGGGCCGCGGCGCCCAAGGCCGCCTCGCGCCCGGTCCGGCCGGAGCGCTTGAGCAAAGAGGCGAAGGCCGCGGCGCCGGCCGCGCCCAGAACGGAGTCGAGAACCTGGAGCGGCAGCATCGCCTCCCCGCGGTAGCCCAGGACGCGCCAGGCCCGATCGAACAGCCAGGCCACGACGCCGTAGGCCAGGTGGTTGCCGTGGACCAGGTGCTTGAAGTCCGAGAGCTCGACGGCGATGGCGCAGGCCACGCCGTCGAAGTTGAAGGACAAGGAGCGCGCCGACAGATACAGCAGGAGCGCGGCCGTGAAGACGAGGGCTTCCAGCCGGCAGGAGGCGCGGGCGGATTTCATTTCTTCGCTCCGGGCGCGAGGACGGCGGCGCGCAGGCGTTCGACGTCTTCGCGGTCGCCGGCGGCCGGAGCCAGGCGCGCGCAGGCGTCCAGCTGGGCGAGGGCCAGGTCCGGCCGTCCCGTTTCGGCCAGGGCGCGCGCCAGGTCGAAGCGGGCGGTGAAGTCGTCGGGATTGACCGCGACCGCGCGGGTCAGCGCCGCGGCGGCGCCGCGCCGATCGCCGGCGCGCTCGTCGAGCAGGGCCTGCAAGGTCAGGCCGTCGGGCGCGTCGGGGCGCAGGGCGCGGGCCCGGTCCAAGCGCGCGCGCGCTTGGGCCAGGTCGCCGTGACGGTAGGCCAGGAGCGCCAGGTTCATCACGGGATCATACAAACGCGGGCCCAGGCGGACGGACTCCTCCAGCGCGGCCGCGCCCGCGGCCTCGTCGCCGCCGCGCAGATAGGCCAGCCCCAGGCCGTTGCGCGCCTTCGCGGACACCGGATTGCACGCGACGGCGGCGCGGTAATAGGCGGCGTCGTCGCGCCAGTCCGCGGCGCGGACGGCGGCGCGCGCGCCCAGGACGAGCACGGCCGCGGCCAGGGCCGCGCGCGCGGCGGAAGCCCGCCGCGCCTCGGCGCGGGCGAACACGGTTCCGGCCGCGGCGGCCAGGCCCAGGCAGGGAAAATACAGGAAGCGCTGGGCGCCGAGCGTGTCCAGGTTGATGATCAGGTGGGAGGTGGGAAGAAGGAACAGGCACGGTCCCAGGAGCCAGAAGCCCCAGGAGCGGCGGCGCGCGACGGCGCGCGCGGCGGCGGCGAAGGCGGCGGCCAGCGCGAGCAACGCGGCCCAGGCGGCGGGATCCGCGTACGACGCGTCGGGGACGAGCGGGCGGGCGAAGTCCGAGCACAGCCCCGCGCCGGTGAGCGCGGGCCGGACGTAGAACCAGACCGCGTACTTCGAGACGGTGAGCAGGCGCGTGAGATACGAGACGCCGGAGAAGTACGGAACGCCGCCGTCGGCGATGGAGGGCAGGACGAGCGCGCGGCCCAGCAGGACCAAGGCCGCGGCGGCGGCGAGCGCCGCATAAACGCCGCGGCGGCCCGGCTCCCACGGCTTGCGTCCGGCGAAGGTCCAGTCCGCCAGCGCGAGGAAGACGGGAAACAACAGGGCCGATTCCTTGGAGAGCGCCCCGGCGGCGTAGATCAAGGTCCCGGCCAGGACGCGTCGCGGCGCGGGATTTTCCGGCGCGCCGAGCGCGAGCCAAGCGCCAAGAACCGACAGCGCGGCGAGCAGTTCCGAGCGGCTGCTCAGGTAGGCGACGGCCTCCGCGTGGACGGGCAGGACCGCGTAGACCAAGGCCCCGGCGAAGGCGGCGCGCGGGCCCAGGCGGCGGCGCAGGGCCTCGAGGACCAGGAGGCAGACCGCGACGTGCAGGGCCAGGTTCGCGGCGTGGAAGGGCAGCGGGGCGAAGCCGGTGGCGACGCGCTGGAGCAGGAAGGTCAGGCTCAGCACGGGCCGCCATTCGTGGATGGGGGTTTCCGCGCCCAGCAGCGGCTGGACGTAGCCGGAGGTCAGCAGGCGGACGGCGCCGGGCCAGCCCGCGCGGATGAGGGGATGCTCCAAGATGAGCCAGCGGTCGTCGCGCGGCCAGCCGCGGGAGAACAGGGAAACGCCGAAAGCCGCCGCGGCGGCGGCCGAGACGGCCAGGCGCGCGCGGAGCGTCTCAGCGCGGGACATACACCGCCGCGCGTTCGCCGGGTTCGTCGTGGACTTTCGTGAAATAGCGCGCGTCGTCCAATTGGGAGTAGGCGCGTTCCACGTCCAGGCGCAGGCGCGCGCGCGGGTCGGCCTGCAGTCCGTAGTCCTGGCCGTCGGCGCGCAGGACGTAGCTCACGCGTTCCGCCTTCAGCGCGGCCGCGAAACCGGACGCGTCGCCGGCCAACGGAAGCGCGACGTCGGGCAGGCCCGCCCACCAGCCGTCGCGCACGGGCTGGGTGCTGGAGAGCAAGGCGGGACGCGGGCGCGCGGCCAGCCAGGCGTAGGTGCGCGCGAGAGCGGGCTCCGCCCACGGGCCGGGGCGGCCCAGGCGGGGCACGGTCTGCGCGCCCAATTGCGCGGCGAGGAGGACGGCCAGGACGGGCGCGGCCGCGCGGCCCAGGCCGGACGCCAGCGCCCAGAGCAGGAGCGGGAGCAACGGGATCAGATAGCGCTCGTACTGCCAGCCCCAGACCGCGAGCAGGAGGGCGCCGCCGATCAGGGCCCATGCCGCGGGCTCGTCGCGGCGCGCGCGCAGGGCGCGGACCGTTCCGTAGGCGGCGACGGCCGCCAGGACGCCGCCCAAAACGGGCGCGGCGGCGGAGGCGGCCCAGGACGGGGGCAGGAAACTGCCGCCCAACTCGGCCAGATAATACGGCGCGTTGGCGGCGGCGACGGAGAAAGGTTTGAGCAGATCGTGGGCGGAGTAAGTGGACGGGAGCAGGTTGAATTTCCCGATCGTGCCCGAGTGGACCCAACACCACGCCCACCAGCCCGCCGCGGCCAGCGCGGGCGGAACGAAAGACCGGACGATCTCGGCGGGGCGGCGGCGAAGAGCGAACGGCAGAAGAAGGCCCGGGAGCGCCCCAAAACCGGACGTGCGCACCAACAGAAGGGCGGCTCCCAGACCGCCCGTCCACGCCGGCTCGCCGGATTCCGCCGCGATGAGGCACGCCAGGAAAATCAGCACGAACGGAATTTCGGACATCACCACGCCGGACTGCGCCAGCACCAGAGGGGACGAGGCGAACAGCGCGGCGGCCAGGAGCGCGACGGTCTCGCCGGTCCGGCGGCGCAGCCAGCACCAGAGCGCGGCCGGGGCCAGCGCCAGCAGGAGAGCCGCGAAGATTTGGAAAAAGACCGGGCGGTCGGTGAACAGCGCCAGCGGGGTCAGGAGCAGGGACCAGCCGGGATCCACGCTGGTGAGCGCGGGGCAGCCGGGGGAGGTGAGCACGCAGAAGCGGCCGCTCGTCAGCGCGCGGGCGCCGATCAGATACAGGGCGTCGTCCTGCTGCCGGGCGAAATACTGTGCGGGCGCGAAGGCCAGCACCAGCAAGGCGCACGCGGCCAGGACCAGGAGCGAGCGCGGGGGGACGGGGCGCGTGGCTTTCAAAAAAAATGGCGGAAAGGCAGGGATTCGAACCCTGGAGGGCTGTTAACCCTACACGATTTCCAGTCGTGCGCCTTCGACCGCTCGGCCACCTTTCCTACGCCCAGGATTATAGCGCATTCCGCCGGATAAATTTTCTACTTTCTCCTGATGGACCCCAAAGACCGGCGCCGCGAGACGGCGTACGCCGCCGTGGCCGTCGGAGCGGCGGTTCTGGCCCTGCTCCTGCCCGCGCTGCTCCGGGGCCAGGGGCTGCTCCCCGTCGGCTCGCTGTGGCGCGTGCCGCCGTGGAACGCCGTCCTGCCGCCGGCGCCGGGCAACGGCCTGCTGGTGGACCAGCTGCTCCAGCTGTGGCCGTGGCGTCTGTTCCTGCGCTCCGAGCTGTTGATGGGGCGCTTCCCGTTCTGGAATCCGCTGATCGCGGCGGGCGTGCCCTTCGCGGGCTGCGCGCAGGCGGCGCCGTTCTTCCCGACCAACATCCTGCTGATCGCGCTCTCGCCGGCGGCGTGGAGCGTGGCCGCCGCCTTCCTGAAGCTGTTCGCCGCGGGGCTGTTCACGGCCCTGCACGCGCGGCGGCTGGGCGCGCGCCGCTCCGGCGCGGCGCTGGCGGGGATCAGCTTCGCGCTGTGCGGCTTCATGGTGGCCTGGCTGGGCCATCCGCAGACCAACGCGGCGTGCCTGCTCCCCGCGCTGTTCTGGGCGCTGGGCCGCGCCGCGGAGCGCGACGACGCGCGCGGCTGGGTGCCCGTCTCCGTGGTCGTCGCGCTGATCCTGCTGGGCGGCCATCCGCCCACGGCGCTTCATATTCTGGCGGCGGGCGCGGCGTACGCGCTGTTCCTGCGCCGCGACCGGTGGAAGGCCGCGGGCGCGGCGGCGCTGGCCGGCGCCGCGCTGGCCGCGCCGGCCCTGCTGCCGTGGCTGGAATACGCGGCGTTGAGCTCCACGGGCGCGGCGTCGTCGGCGCTGGCGCGCTGGAGCACGCGGCTGTCGCCGTGGGCCTTGCTGCATCTCCTCATGCCGCTGGCCTCGGGCTCGCCGACGCACGGCGCGGAGATGCTGGGCGCGGCGTTCGGCCTGGGTCCGGCCGATAATTTCATCGAGCGCGCGGGCTGGATCGGCCTGATCGCCGTCGCCTTCGCGGTCCTGGCCGCCGTGCGGCGGCGCGGCGAGCGCGAGGTCCGCTTCCACCTGGGGCTGGCGCTGTTCGGGTTGGCGGGCGCGCTGGGCGCGCCGCCCCTGCCGTGGCTGTGGCGCGTGCTGCCCGGCTTGGCGTGGGCCAATCCCACGCGCCTGCTGCTCCTGTTCTGCTTCGGCGCGGCGACCTTGGCGGGCCTGGGTTGCGACGAGGACGCCGCGCCCGCGTCCTCCGGCGAGCGGAACTGGCTCCTGGGGATCTTCGGCGCGGCGCTGGCGCTGGACCTGTTCATGGTGGCGCGCGCGGGAAGCGCGTTCCGCCCCGACGAGCTGGGGTTCGCCCTGGGCCAGGCGGCGGCGTTCGCGGCCGAGGCCGTCGCGGCGCTGTGGCTGGCGTCGCGGCCGGGCGCGCGCCGCTGGGCGCCGGCCGTCGCCGCGCTGTTCCTGCTCCGCGTCGGCCTGGGCGTCAATCCCACGGCGCCCGGGGAACTGCTGTACCCCGCGACGCCGGGCATCCGCGCGCTGGCCGAACTGCAGGGCGAGGGGCGGATCTTCGGCCTGGGCTGGGCGCTGGCGCCCGACACGGCCATGCCCTTCGGCCTGCGCGACGCGCGCGGGCGCGACTTCGCGTCGCTGCGGCGCTACGAGCAGCTGGTGACGGGACGCTCGGGCTCGTTCGACTTTTATCAATACGCGGACTCCTTGCCGCCGACCTCGTCCTTGCTGGCGATCTCCGCGCTGGCCGCGACCGAGAAGACCGCGGGAGCCGTGCCGCCGGACTGGACGCCCGCGTACGCGGGCGACCTGCGGGTGTACCGCGCCCCGGAGCCGGGGCGCCGCGCGCTGTTCGTGCCGCAGGCGCGGACGGCGACGCCGGCGCAGACGTTCGCCGCCGTGCGCGCGCCGGGCTTCGACCCGAAGGCGGTGATCTGGCTGGACGACTGGTTCGAGGCGCCGGTGACGGCGGGCGCGCGCGGCGCGGCGCGCATCGCGTCCGAGACGCCCGACGAGGTGAATGTGCGGGTCCGCTCCGACGGCCCCGGCTGGCTGCTGCTGCTGGACAGCTGGTACCCGGGCTGGCGCGCGGAGGTCAACGGTCGGGCGGTGGCGGTGCGGCGGGCGGACTACGCGTTCCGCGCGGTGCCCGTGCCGGCGGGGGACTCCACGGTGCGTTTCACGTACGTGCCGTTCTCGTTCTGGATCGGCCTGGGGCTGGCGCTGCTGTCCGCGCTGGGCCTGACCTGGGTCTGGCGTCGCGCCTAACTGGGGGCGGACTCGCGCCGGCGCGAGTTTCCGCCCGGAGTGGGTCGAGCCGCGGCGCTTTCATGGAACTTTTTCTCGCCCTAAACCGTATGGTATGGGAGAAACCATGAGCCTTGATTTGAAGCGGGAGCGCTGTTACACTGCTGGCATGAAGATCAACGCGATCTTGGAGCCTCAGCCGGAGGGCGGGTTCACCGCCTATATCCCGGCGTTGCCCGGTTGCGTTTCCGAAGGCGCGACGGAAGCGGCCGCCAAGAAAAATCTTCTCGACGCTCTCCAGGGCTACCTGATCGTCGCCAACAAGAAATCGTTGTCATTGGCGAAGACGAAAGAAGGCAAGGTTTTCTCCCTGCAGGTCTAGTCGTGGCGCGGCCGCCGGTCTGCCGCGCGCGACAGGTCCTGGCGGCCTTGCGCCGGGCCGGGTTCCTCCTCCATCATCAGACAGGTTCCCACGCGATTCTCTACAAATCAGGACATCCTTACCCGATCACGGTTCCCGTGCATCCGGGCGACTTGAAATCCGGAACCTTGCGGCGGATCATTCATGACGCGGGGCTGACGGTCGAGGAGTTCCGCCGTTTGCTGTGACGCCTTTCCGTTTAGTTCGCTCCCGCCGACGAAAAAAGGGTGACTCTGGAGTCACTTCGATCCGCTCGAAGCGATCGAAACTCGCTCCGGCGCGAGTGAAATGAACGGAAACGAAATTCCACTGCGTCCGGACTTACCATCACGCCGCACGCAAGCGGTTTTTCAGCCGCGGCTAGACCGAGAGCTCCATCCCCTCGCGCGCGGCGAAGACTTCCAGCTTGGCCTGACGCGCGCCCACCAAGGCCACGCAGTCGGACTCCAGGGCGGCCATGATGTCGTCGTCGTGGGACGGGTCGTGGTGGAACAGGGCCAGGCGCTTGACCCCGGCCTTCTGGGCCAGGTCCAGCACGTCGTCGAAGGTGCTGTGGCCCCAGCCCTTCTTGATCTTGTACTCGTCGGCGGTGTACTGCGACTCGCAGATGAGCAGGTCCGAGCCTTCCACGAAGCGCGCGACCTGGGCGTCCTCCTTCACCGCGTACTCGCCCGAGGCGTTGAGCTTGCCGTAGGGCTCGTGGTCGCTGATGTAGGAGACGATCTTGCCGTCGTGCTCGAAGCGGAAGCCGATGGTGATGCCGGGATGGTTCAGGTAGTGGTAGGAGACCTTGACCGGGCCGCGCATCACCGGTTCGTTGAGCTCCAGGAACTCCGGCTTGGAGCCGAGGTCCTTCATGGCCACCGGGAAGTACGTGGAGGCCATCTGACCGGCCATGGCGTCCGCGAAGCGCTTGGTGGTCCCGTGCACGCCGAAAACGGAGAAGCGGCTGGTGGGCACGTAGAGCGGGGTGAAGAACGGGAAGCCCTGGATGTGGTCCCAATGGGTGTGGCCGATGAACAGGTCGCCCTCGATGGGCTTGCCGGCCGCTTCCTTCAATAAGGAAACGCCCAGCTCGCGGATGCCGGTGCCGGCGTCCACGATGAGCAGGCGGTCGGCGGCCCGGATCTCCACGCAGGGGGTGTTGCCGCCGTAGCGCGCGGTGCGCGGCCCCGGCGCGGCGATGGAGCCGCGCACGCCCCAGAAGCGGACCTTCACGCGCCCGGCTCCAGCAGGTCGGCCACGCGCTTCTTGAAGGCGTCCACCTCGAAGGGCTTGACGATGTAGTCGTCGGCGCCGGTCTCCTGCACGGACGTGGTCACGTCGTGCTGGTAGGACTTCGACGAGCTGATCAGGATCTTCACGGCTTTCAGGTCCGCGTCCTCGCGGATGCGCCGGCACACCTCGAAGCCGTGCATGCGCGGCATCAGGAGATCGAGGACGACCAGGTCGGGGCGGAGCTTGCGGGCGAGCTCCAGCCCCGCCGAGCCGTCCGGGGCCGACGACACCTCGTAGCTGTCGCTCAGAATCAGCGACATCAAGGCGCGCATGTCGTCGTCGTCGTCCACCACCAGGACCCGCTTCACGCTGGAAAGTTTAGCAAATGCTATTCTTGGCGGATGCCGTCCTTCTCGGATTGGTTGAAGGCGTCCTGGGCCGATTACCGCCGCCGCGGGGCGGTCCTGCTGGCCGTGGCCGGCACGGGCGGGGCCGTCGCGCTCGTGGCCGGGTTCGTTCCGTTTCTTCCCGCGGCCCTGCTGAGCGCGGCCGGCGCGGGGCCGGCGTGGGCGGCGTGGGGGCTGGCCTCCTTGGCGGCGATCTCCGCCGTGCTGTGGTTCACGACCTGGGCGCAGGCCGCCGCCACGCGCGCGGCGATGACCGAGGACAAGGCCGGCGCCTGCCTGTCCCTGGCCTGGAAACAGAACGCGGAGTTCGGCTGGGTGCTGACCTTGTCGCTGTTGGCGGTGGCGGGCGGCTACTGCCTGTTCCTGATCCCGGGCGTGCTTCTGTCCATGCTCCTGTTCTTCTCGGGCTTCTACCAGATCGACGGCGAGGCCGACGGCCTGGAGGCGCTCGAGTTGTCGTGGGGACGCGTGCGCCCGCGGCTGGGCGCGGTGTCCCTGCGCGTGCTGGCGGCGGGGGCCATCGCCGCGGCGCCGGGCTGGATCCCGTACGTCGGCTGGGTGATCGCGATGTTCTGGACGCCGTTCGGCCTGATGGCGCTGGCCCGGCTGGCGCGGGACCTGCGCGCCGCGGACCCGGACCCGGTCCGCCCGAAGCGTCTGGGCCCGGCG
>JAGWMT010000447.1 GCA_028871595.1 Elusimicrobiota bacterium | reverse complement strand
CGAAAATGATGCGGTCCTTCAGCAGCCGCGAGTAGATGTCGTAGCCGATGACGGAGCCCTGCGTGGCGCGCTCGATGACTTGGGGGATCAGGTTCATGCCGCCATTGAAGCAAATGCCCCGGTCCGCCGCAAGCCGGGAGCCCCTTGATTCCGTCGGCTTCGCGGCCTTCCTTTTGGCCGCGCTGTTCGGCGGCCTGTGGCCCATGCTCCACTCCATGGCTCCGTCCGCGACCTTCGCTCAATACGCGGCGTTGGCCGCGCCGCCTTCCGGACCACCTGGTCGGCCGTAGCCGCGGTTTATCCCGCCGCCGCGCTTTTGTCCATCGGCGCTTGGGCCGTCGCGGAGGTGCTCCACCATTTCATGTACCGCATCACGCCCGAGCGCGCCCAGGACAAGGGCAAATCGTTTTTGGACTGGAAGAGACGCGGCATCAGCATCTAGCGCCCCGCGCCGCGATTTCCTATCCTCCGGGAATGGCGACCAGCACCGACGACGCCGCACTTCCGGGATACGCCGGCACGCGCGGACTCAATATGTGGGAGGCGGACGCGGACCTGCGCGACGCCGTGCTCCCCCGGCTGACCGACCGCGCGGCGATGAAACGTTTCGCCGCCTTCGGCGGCGAGGTGGGAGGACGGCTGGGAGACCTGATCGCGAAGTCGCATCTCCCCGAGCACCTTCCCCGCCTGATCGAGAAGAACGTCGGCGGCGAGACGGTCAACGTCGTCGAGTATTCCCCCGACCAGATCGAAGCGCGGCGCTGCCTGGCGTGGACCATTTACGGGCAAGGCGAACTTCCCCTCGTCGAGCGGATGACTCTGGCCGTGTTATCCAACTATGCCGGCGAGGGCGGCATCACCTGTCCGCTGGCGATGACCGAAGGATTAATCGGGCTTTTGGAGAAGAGGGGCACGCTGTCGCAGAAGTCCTTGCTGTCGAAATTGCGCTCCTCCGAAGCGGATTGGGCCATCACCGGCGGACAATACGTCACCGAACGCCAAGGCGGGTCGAACGTGTCCGCGAACGAGACCGTCGCCACGATGAACGCCGACGGCTCCTGGTCGTTGACCGGAACGAAATGGTTCTGCTCGAATCCCGGAGAGGCATGGGTGACCACGGCGAAGGTCGAAGGCACGGAATTGATCGGGCTTTTCCTCGTCCTGCGCCTCACGGGAGAAGGGAAGCTCAACGGGCACAATATACTGCGGAAGAAACAGATCGGCGGCACCCGCGGAAAAGCGACCGTGGAAGTCGAGTACACGGGCGCGAGGGGCGAGTTGATCGGGAAACCCCGGGAAGGACTGGCGATTCTGGTCGAGGACATCCTCTCGGTTTCGCGATTACATGTCGCCGCGGCGGCCATGGGCTTCGCCTCCCGCGCCTTGTTGGAGGCGGAGACCTTCGCCGCCTGGCGCGTCGCCTACGGCCGTAAAATCGCGGAGATCCCTTCGGTCAAGGCGAAGCTCATCCGCATGCGCCGGGAACGCCTGGGCATGCTGACCGCGTTCTACAAGGGGATCGACGCCGTGGCGTCCGGCGCGCCGGAGGCCGAGGCCCTGGTTCCCCTCCTCAAGGTCGAGCTCTCCAAGCGCTCCAGCTTCCTGGTGCGCGAGGCCCAGCTCCTCATCGGCGGCCACGGAATCCTGGACGATTTCTCCCCGCTGAACCGCCTGGCCGACGACGCCGTCGTCAACGAGATCTGGGAAGGCACCCATCCCATTTTGTGCGGCCACGCGGCCAAGGCCCTGCGCCGGCCGCGCGTGCTGGCGGCGTTCCTGAAGC
>JAGWMT010000105.1 GCA_028871595.1 Elusimicrobiota bacterium | reverse complement strand
GTCGGGAGCGCCATCGGAGCGCGGCGGGCCGGGAGCGAGACGGGCAGAACCGGCGCGGGGGCGACGGCGGCGAGGAGCGCCGGGCTGGGCGTCAAGGTCGGAACCAGGCTGGGCAGGTGAATGTCCATTCCCGCGAGCGGGCCGGACATCGGGCTGGGGAGGACCTTGGGAAGGTTCATCACCGGGTTGACCGGGGCGGAGAAGCGGACCGGCACGATCTGGGCCGACGCGTTCGCGGCGACGAAGGTGAGAGCGAGAATCAAAGTGGTGGGTTTCATGAGATTGCCTCTGACGACGCTCTCAGTATACCGGGAAGGAGGGGGAGCGCCCGATGAGAGCGGTCAAATCTTGTAATTGATGGCGATCAATAGGACTTATGCTGAAAAATTCAGAATAAGTCTGTGTCGACCAGCATCGTGACGGGTCCGTCGTTGACCGATTCGACCGCCATGGAGGCGCC
Source organism: Elusimicrobiota bacterium (assembly GCA_028871595.1). Next base: position 9,537 of record JAGWMT010000105.1, on the reverse strand, counting down.
GAACTCGCCGGTCTTGAGCGTCAGGCCGCCGGCGGCGAGCAGCGCGGCGACGCGTTCGTACAACGGGTGGGCGGTTTTGGGCCGCGCCGCGCCGGTGAAATCCGGGCGGCGGCCGCCCTTGAGCGAGCCGTACAAAGTGAACTGGGAAACCAAAAGAATCGAGCCGCCCATGTCGGTCACCGAGTGATCAAATTTCCCTTCGGCGTTCGGAAATATCCGGAGAGCGAGAATTTTCTCGACGAGTTTGCGCGCGGAGGCCTCGCCGTCGGCGGGGCCGACGCCCAATAGGATCAATAGACCGGGGCCGATCTCGTGCCGCCGACCGGCGTACTCGCCGTCGCGCAAAGTCACCGCCGCGCGTTCCACGCGGGTCACGACGGCTCTCATGATTTTTCTCCGGCGGCCATGAGGCGATTGTCCCTCATTTGATATCCTCCGGTCCAATGCGCCTGTTCTACGCGATCGCCGCCGATCAGGAGGTCAAATCCGCCGCCGCCGCGGCCGTCGCCCGCCTGCGCCGCGCGCCCGCGGATTACCGTTGGGTGGACCCGCGCGACATGCACGTGACCTTGCGCTTCCTGGGAGAGACGCCGGACTCCGATTTGTCCGCCGTCGAGGCCCGGATGCGGAGCGCCGCCGCGCGCGTCGCCCCGTTCGAGCTGACTTACGGTGGCGTCGGCGCCTTCGAGTCCTTGGAGGACGCGCGCGTGGTTTGGGTCGGGCTCGAGGCCGGCCACGAACCGATGAAGGCTTTGGCGGACCTGTTGGGACGCGACGAGCCGCGTCCGTTCTCGCCCCACCTGACCTTGGGGCGCAACCGCCGCGCGGCGACCCCGCCGGATTTCAGCTCCGCTCTGCGCGCCGAGCCCGTCTGGTCGCTGAGCCGCCGGGCGACGGCGATCAGCCTCTACGCCAGCCGGCCCGCCCCGTTCGGGCACGCCTACGAGATTCTTCTCGAGGCGCCCCTGGCCGGCTGACGCGTCAGAAATCCTCGTACTGCGGCTTCCAGATCCGAGAGAAGCCGATCGAGATTCCCGTCATCAGACTGTAGCCGTACGTCGGGGTGGTCTTCAGTCCGAACCAGTAGAAGTCCACGAACGGCGCCACCGACAGGTGCTGGCGGATCGGGATGCTCAGCTTGGCGTTCACGTCGCCTTCCACGCGCAGGTCGCTGGCGTTGTCGGAGCGGGTCAGGAAGAAGTAGTTGTTCCACAACTCGGCGTCCAGACGCGCGCCGCCGGGGCCCACCGGAGTGGACGCCAGCGTGCGCAGGCGCAGGCCGGTCTGGGTGTTCGGGGGGTCGCGCGACAGGTCGCGCTTCAGAATGCCGGACGTGGACAGGGTCTTCACCACGGAGCCGTCGAAGAATTCCACGCCGGGGAAGACGCTGTACACCTGCTTGCGCGGCAGTCCGGGCGAGGACTGAAACTCGCCGTCGTACTCCAGGCCCACCGAGGGCCCCCAGGAACGCGCCAGCCAGCCGTACGGGATGCCGCCCACACGCTTGGTGTCCAGGGTCAGAAACATGATGCGGTTGGCCGCCAGGTTGGTGGTCGCCGGCGCGTTGCGCGGACTGATGCGATCCTTCGCGTATTCCATCTCGAGGGTGTTCGTCCACTTGTACTCGCGGTGCAGATACTCGACGTCGGTCTTCAGCACGCCGCCCACCAGCAGTTCGTCGGAGCCTTGCACGCGGGAGTTCTGCACGGAATTGAACGCGTCGGTGCTGCGCACCTTGGTCTGCCGCAGGTTGAGCCCCACGTCGCGGAAGTTGACGCGCCACAGGCCCGGCTCGGTCACCGGTTTGCCCGCCATCCAGGAGCGCCAGTCGTCGCGCGAGGCGGAGGGGCCGCGCACGCGCAGTTCGGCGAGCACGGCGGCCGCGACCGTGGCCGTGCCCGCGATCAGTTCGTACGGCGGGGGAAGGTCGAGGGCCTCGGCCGCGGCGCGCGTCGTCGCCAGCCGGTAGGTCTCGCTCTCGTCGAGAGGAGCCCCACGGAGCAGGCCAAGGGAATCGAAGCCGGACACCGCGAAGCGCAGCTTCGCGTCCACGGGGAGGTCGGCGTCCTCCAGGCGCTTCTGCGCCGCGGCCTGGCGACCCAGTTCCTTGAGCCGCGCGCCGGAGACGCCGACGATGACGGCGGACTGCGACGGGCCCAGCCACTCGCGGACCAGGCGCTCGCGGACCCCGCCCAGCGCGTCGGCGTTCAGCGACGCCGTGGGCAGCAGGCCGGCCTCGGCGTGGGCGTGTTCGGCCAGCAGGCCCGCGGCCAAGGTCCAGAATTCGCGCGCGCGATAGTAAGGAACGGGACGTTCCTTCGCCGTGAACACGTCCCGGGCCGCGGGAATGGCCGGCGCCTCGGAGGAATCGGCGGTGAAGTAATAGTTGAAATCGGGCTCCGGGAAGCCCTCCAAGGGAATCACGTATTCGTCCAGGAGCACGGCGGAGCCGGTGACCGTCCAGTTCGTCCGCTCCCCGTCGCGGCTTCGGTCGATCACGTAGGAGTTGAACGCCGGGCGGTAGGCGCGCAGCGGGGGCAAGGGGTTGGAGAAGGCCGGCCGGTCGTCCTGGGCGAAGGTCGTCGTCGGGACCGGGCTGTAGACGGAGCTCGGATGATCGTCGGCCAGGATCACGTCAAGGCCGCGCGCGGCCGCCGCCAGGCGCGCGGTCTCCGACGGTCCCAGGGACGAAAGCGCGACGACGATGTCGGCCTCGGAGCGCAGGCGCGTGATCAGTCCCTCGACGGCCAGCACGGGATCGCGAACCTCCAGGTCCGCCAGCCCGGCGCGGGGAAGCAGGCCGGCCGCGGAGGCCGGAGTCAGCGCGATGAGGGCCACGCGCGTTCCGGACGCGTCCACGACGGCGTAGGGCGGAAGGACGGTCTGGGCGGTCCGCGTGGAGTAGACCAGGTTGGCGGAGAGATAGCGCACGCCGTCGGGACGCTCGCGACGGTAGTCCTGGAGCGCGGACCAATGCTCGATCTCGGAGTCGCCGACGGCCGACCAGCGCAACCCCGCCTTCTCCAAGGCCTCGACCAGCGCGCGGCCGTGGGCGTCGGACAGGACGGAGCCGAAAGTCCCGCCGCGCGCCACGCCCAGGAAGCCGGGCCCCCAGGCCTCCGCCGCGGCGGCCAGGCGTCCCAGGCCGCCGTAGGCGCGGCCGGGGAGAAGAACCGCCGTGTCGTGTCCCTTCCAGCGCACCCGGTAGTAGCCCGCCAGACCCGCGCGCCAGCGGCGGGTGGCAGGACGGTCGAATTCGGCGCTCAGAGTCAAGGTGGTGGCGCCGTCGGGGCCCACGTGCGCGGAGGCGTCGGCCTCGTGCTCCGTCAGATGGAGCGCGTCCGGGCGGGAAAACGTCGCCGGATCGGCGGAGGCTTTCTTCAGCGCCGCGACCAGGTCCGCGTCCGGAGGATAGACGAAGGCCACGCCGCTTTCGGACTCGAGCGCGACGGCCAGGCCGGAGGCATCGGTGGCGGGCGCGCCCAGGCCGAGAGGGAGGCGGCAGATATGGTCGGGGCCGCTGAACGTGCAGGAAATCACGTCCACGCCCATCAGCGCGGCGTCCGGACCGGCCTCGCGCAGCACGCGCTCCAGGGGCGCGTCCAAGGTCGTGGTGACGGCGGTGTGGCTGTCCTCGATCAGGGCCAGGCGCACCGGCGCCGCCGCGGCGGCCCCGGAGAGAACGAGCAAAGCCCCCGCGAGGAAAACGGGGGCTCCGTTCGAGGCGCGACGGGAGCGGGCGGGCGTCAGGAGGCGGCGTCCTCCTTTTTGCGGCGTCCGGTCGCCGTGCGGAAGGTCAGGCCGTCCTTGCCGGCGTCGGCCGCCACCGTGTCGCCTTCCTTGATCTCCCCGGTGAGCAGCATCCGCGCCAGCGGATCGACGACCAGGCGCGAGATCGCCCGCTTCAGCGGCCGCGCCCCGTAGGCCGGGTCGTAGCCCTCGCGCGCGAGCAGGTCCTTCCCCGCGCCGGAGACATCCAAGGTCACGCGCCGTTCGGCCAGACGCTTGCGCACCGACGCCAGCTGGACGTCCACGATCGCGCGCAACTGGGACGGCTCCAGCGACTTGAACTCCAGGATCTCGTCGATGCGGTTGAGGAACTCGGGTCGGAAACGGACCTTCAACTCCTCCGGCGAGATGTTCGAGGTCATCAACAGGATGGTGTTCGTGAAATTGACCGTGCGGCCCTGGCCGTCCGTGAGACGTCCGTCGTCCATGACCTGCAGGAGCGCGTTGAAGACGTCCGGGTGCGCCTTTTCGACCTCGTCGAGGAGGACCACCGAGTACGGGCGGCGGCGCACCGCCTCGGTGAGCTGGCCGCCCTCTTCATATCCGACGTAGCCCGGGGGCGCTCCGATCAGGCGCGCGACCGCGTGCTTTTCCATGTACTCCGACATGTCGATGCGGATCATGGCCTTGTCGGAGTCGAACAGGAACTCGGCCAGGGCGCGCGCCAGCTCGGTCTTGCCCACGCCGGTGGGGCCCATCAGCAGGAAGACGCCGACCGGCCGGTTCGGGTCGGAGAGACCGGAGCGCGCGCGCCGCACCGCCTCGGCCACCGTCTTCACCGCGGCGTCCTGGCCCACGACGCGCTCGTGGAGCTTGTCCTCCATGCGCAGCAGCTTCGCGGACTGGCCTTCCAGCAGGCGCTCGACGGGCACGCCGGTCCAGCGGCTGACCACGCCGGCCACGTCTTCCTCGCCGACCTCCTCCTTCAGCAGCTGGCGGTCCTTCTGCAGCAGGGCCAGGTCCTTCTGGAGCTTCTCCTGCTTCTTGACCAGCTCGGGGGCGCGGCCGAAGCGGATCTCCGCGGCCTTGGCCAGGTCGCCGGCGCGCTCCGCCTTTTTCTCCTCGGCGTGCAGCTCCTCGGCGCCGGCCTTGGCCTTGCGCAGCTCCTGGATCAACGCCTTCTCCTTGGTCCAGTGCGCGCGCAAGTCTTCGGAGGTGGCCTTCAACCCCTTGAGCTCTTTTTCCAGGCCCTTGAGGCGCGCGGCGCTGCCCGCGTCGGACTCCTTGCGCAGGGCGGTGGCTTCGATCTCGAGCTGGCGGATGCGCCGCTCGGATTCGTCGAGGGCTTGGGGCAGGGAGTCGATCTCCATGCGCAGGCGGCTGGCGGCCTCGTCGATCAGATCGATGGCCTTGTCGGGCAGCTGACGGTCCGGGAGGTAGCGTACCGACAACGCCGCCGCGGCCACCAGCGCCGCGTCGCGGATGCGCACGCCGTGGTGGACCTCGTAGCGCTCCTTGAGGCCGCGCAGGATCGCGACGGTGTCCTCCTGGGAGGGTTCGCCCACCATCACGGGCTGGAAGCGGCGCTCCAGGGCGGCGTCTTTCTCGATGCCTTTCTTGTACTCGTCCAAGGTCGTCGCGCCCACGCAGCGCAGTTCGCCGCGCGCGAGCATGGGTTTGAGGAGGTTCGCGGCGTCCATGGCTCCCTCGGCCGCGCCGGCGCCGACCAAGGTGTGCAGCTCGTCGATGAACAGGATCACGCGCCCTTCCTGGGCGGTGACCTCTTTGAGCACGGCCTTGAGGCGTTCCTCAAATTCGCCGCGGTACTTGGCGCCGGCCACCAGCGCGCCCAGGTCCAGCGCGATCACGGCCTTGTCCTTGACGCCTTCCGGCACGTCGCCCGCGACGATGCGCTGGGCCAGGCCTTCCACGATGGCGGTTTTGCCCACGCCCGGCTCGCCGATCAGGACGGGATTGTTCTTGGTGCGGCGGGACAGGACCTGGATGACGCGCCGGATCTCCGCGTCGCGGCCGATGACCGGGTCCAGCTTTCCGCGCCGCGCGGCGGCGGTCAGGTCGCGACCGTACTTCTCGAGGGCCTGGTAGGTCGTCTCCGGGTCCTGGGAGGTGACGCGCTGTGAGCCGCGCACCTGGGTCAGCGCGCCCAGCGCCTTGTCGGGCGTCAGACCGAGCTTGGCCAGGATCTTGGCCGCGGGTCCGCCATTGTCCATTATTCCCAGCAGGACGTGTTCCACGGACACGAATTCGTCCTTCATGGCCTTCATGCGGGCCTCGGCCTCGACCATGATTTTGTCCAGATCGGCGGCCGCGGTGGTCCTGCCGCCGGAGGCCTGGGGTTTGCGGGCCAGCGCGCGCTCGACGTCGGCGGCGGCGACCTTCGGATCCACGCCCGCCTTCCTCAGGATCTCGCCGACGACGCCGCCGTCCTGGGCCAGGAGCGCGGCGAGCAGATGCTCTTCGGTCACTTCCGGATGGCCGCGCCTTTGGGCCGCGGCCTGGGCGTCGGCGAACGCCTGCTGTGTCTTCAGCGTCCAACGATCGGGATTCACGGGGACCTCCTGGCGCGCCGGCTTATTCCGCGCGCCGGCCGGTATCGCGGGACGCGGTGGAGCCGGGGACGGTCCCGGAGAGTCCCGCGAGGTCTTTAGCGATACGCAGCGTTTCCTCCAACACCGCGTCGGGAGCGTCCGGCGCTCGCTCGATGCCGTCGTCGTCGTCCAGCGCCGGTTCGGTCGCGGCGGCCGTGGACGCGGCCACGGCGGGAGCGGTCCCGTCGAGCATCCCCAGGGTGATCTCGTCGAATACCGGGGGCTTCTCCTTCATCGCGATGCGGGTCTTCTTGCGCGACGCGTCGCGTTCCTCGTCGGCTTTGCGCTCGGCCAGACGTTTGGCCTCGTTGAGGGAGGTGGTCTTGTCCTTCTTCATCTTCTCCCAGCGCAGCAGATCCTCGCGGATCCAGGCGAACTCCTTGGAGGAGGAGACGCGTTCGTCCGACGCCTTCAGCAGCGCGGGAATCTTCCCGTCCACCGCGCCGGAGCGGTCGTACTGCGCCGCCTCGATCTCGTCGTATGGGAGGGCGTCCTTCGACGCCGACTCGGTCATGTCGGAGATGTCCCCGCCCGAGGGCAGGTGGATGTCCGGGATCACGCCGCGGTTCTGCGTGGACCCGCCCGAGACCCGGTAGAACTTCTGCACGGTCAGCTTCAGCGCGCCGGGCTTGTAGGACCGGTACGCGGGGGGGAGATACTGGTTGAGCTCCAGCACCGACTGGACGGTGCCCTTGCCGAAGGTGCTCTTGTCGCCGACGATGACCGCGCGGCCGTAGTCCTGCATGGCCGCGGCGAAGATCTCCGCCGCCGACGCCGAGGCGCGCGAGGTCAAGACGACCAGCGGCCCGTCGTACTCCTGGGATTCGTCGGTGTCGCGCAGGACGCGGATGGTGCCGCGCGCGTCCTTGACCTGGACGACGGGGCCGTCCTTGATGAACAGGCCGGTCAGGGAGACCGCCTCGGCCAGGGAGCCGCCGCCGTCGCGGCGCAGGTCCACGATCACGGCGTCCACCTGGCGCTTCTTGAGCTCGGCGAGCAGGCGCTCCGTGTCGTGAGTCAGGCTTTTGGCGTCGTCGCCGCCCCTCATGTCGGCGTAGAACGAGGGCAGGTCGAGCACGCCGATCTTCTCGGGTCGCGCGCCCTTCACCTTCGCGGGCAAGGTGTACACGCGGGCCTTGGCTTCCTGGTCGGTGAGCTTGATCTCGGCGCGCACGATGGGGACCACGACGCGCACGGACGGATCCACCGCGCTGGCGGGGATGACGCGCAGACGCACCAAGGTCCCTTTCTCGCCGCGGATCATGCCCACGACCTTGTCCAGCTTCATGCCCACGACCTCCACGAACGGGCCGTCGCCCTGCGCCACGGCCTCGATCTTGTCGTTGGGCTTGATCTTCTTGCCGGTCTCGGCGGGGCCGCCGGGAACCAAGGACATGATCTTCGCGTAGCCGTCCTCGGAGCGCAGCACGGCGCCGATGCCGACCAAGGAGAGCTTCATGCTGATGTCGAAGTTCTCCTTGGACGCGGCGGCCAGGTAATCGGTGTGGGGATCGAAGACGTGCGTCAGGGAGGACAGGTAGTCCTGCAGGATGTCCGAGCCGTCGTACTCCTTGTAGCTGCGCAGGAGGCGGTCGTAGCGGGTGTCGATGATCTCCTGGATGGACTGCTCCTTGGCGGGCGCGGCCTCTTCCTTTTTCGGAGCGGCGGCGACGGCCGTGGCGGTGCTGGCGGCCGGCGCGGGCGCGGCGGCGGTCTTGTCCTTCTTCTCCGCGGCCGCCTTCGCCGCGGCCTGCTTGACCTCTTCGGCCTTGATGCGGGACAGACGCTCCATCAAGACCTCGTGCTTGATGCGCAGCCGCCACACTTCCTCGGACGCGGCCTTGGTTTCGGGCCACGGGGCGTCGTGGCGGTCCAGGACCACGGACTCGTCCGTCGTGAAGGTGAACGTGGAGGCGGTCAGGCGCTTGACCAGCGCCACGCGCTCGGTCAGGCGCTGCTCCACGCGGTCGTAGATCTCGTAGGCGGGGTCCACGTCGCCGTCCTTGACCAGGTCGCCCAGACGGTCGGCGTATTTGGCCCGGAACTCGTCCACGTCGGACTTTTCCAGGATCATGTGGTTGTAGTCGTAGGAATCGATGTAGTTGTCCAGGAACTGCCGGGACACGGCGGCGTCGATGGGCTTGCGCGCGTAGTGGGTCTGCTCGAGCAGACGGCTGACCAGTTCCGCGACGATGGGGCCGCCGGGATATTTCTCGACCTCGGCGGCGGCGGGGCCGGCGACGAGCCCGAACGCCAGGGCCAGGGCGATTGCACGGCGGAGAAGAGGGGTTTTCATGTTGTTGTCCTTAGCGATCGTATTCGAAATCGGGAGCTTTCGCGACCGGAGTTTGTTCCGGGTGAGTCCGGCGCCACAGCCGGCGCAGTCCGAACGCGGCGGCGGCCCCGGCGACGTACAGCAAAACGGCCTTCGGTCCGGCCGGGATCACCCACGGCAGCCCCAGGGCGAACGCGGCGGCGTGAGAGGTCAGACGCTCGCGCATGGACACCGGCCCGGGCGCGGTCTGATCGTAGCGGTCCTCGCCGTATTTATGACCGCGGATGTCGATGAGCTTGCCCGTGCCGTAGTCGGTGCGCATCTTCTGGTCGTGGGACGCCTGCCAGCCGCCGACCACGACGGAGCGGAGATTGCCCAACTGCTTGATCAATTCGCCACCGGCCAGCACCCAGAGCGCGCCGGCCAAAGCCGGGAACGCCGCGTGCGCGCCCAGCGCCAGGAAGATTAGGCCGGTGACCAGTTGGAAGCCAGCGGCCATGACGCCCAACTCCGCCGTCTCGGCGGCCCGCTGAGAGAGCGGAATCTTCGGGGCGGCGGCCGACGCGTCTTCGGTGCGGCGCGCCAGGCGCGGTCCGTCCGCGGCGGCTCGTCCCGCCACGGCCAAGGCGCTCGCGCCGCGCGCGGCGTCGCCGTCAAAAACGCGGCGTCCGCCGTCGGTGACGGGATCCGCGGAGAGGCGCGCGCTCAGGGCCAGAACCGAGGCGGCGGCGGGCTTGTGCCCGGCCGGGCGGGCCGCCGCGGGGGATGTCCGCGCGACGGCGGCCGGAACGACGGAAGCGGCCGGCACGGCGGCGGTCGGCAAGACAGGGGCGGCGACAGGGGCCAGGGCCGCCGGGGAGGCGTTCAAGGAAGGAAGCGAAAGCGACATGGGCGCGGCGCTCAAAGCCCCGGGCGCGGCGCTGG
>JAGWMT010000446.1 GCA_028871595.1 Elusimicrobiota bacterium | reverse complement strand
AGCGGCCCGAAGTTCTTGCGGTACTTCACCTTGGAGCTGGACAGCGACATGGCCGCGTACGACCGGCCGTGGAACGCGCTGTGGAAGGAGATGAGCGCGTGGCGCTTCGTGTGATGCCGCGCTAATTTAACCGCTCCCTCGACGGCCTCGGTCCCCGAGTTCGTCAAAAAGACGCGGCGCTTTTCCTTGCCCGTCACGGATTTGGAGAGCTTCTCCACGAGATCGGAGAACCCCTGGTAGTAAAAGTCGGTCCCGCAGATATGGAGGAACTTGTCCGCGGCTTCGTGGATGGCGGCGACCACCTTGGGGTGGTTGTAGCCGGTGGAGGACACGGCGATGCCGGCCATCCAGTCGATGTACCGATTCCCGTCGATGTCCTCGACCATGGCGCCCTTGCCGCCCGCGATGACCAGCGGGTACTCCTTTATATAGGACGGGGAGGCGTAGGCGTTGTCCCGGGCGATGACCGCCTTGGCCTTGGGGCCGGGGGGCGCGGTCACGATGCGCGGATAATCGTGGGTCGAGGCCTTGGGGGACTTCGCTGGATCGGTTTTCATGGCCATATCGTTACTCCATGACGGTGCGGCTCTGCTCGCGCATGAACTGCGTGACGTAATAGGGGCCGCAGCCGCCCTTGCCCGTGGACCCCGAGCCCTTCCAGCCGCAGAACGACTGCACGCCGGGCCAGGCGCCGGTGGTGGCCCCGGTGGGGCGGTTGGCGTAGCAGACCCCGGCCTCGATCTCGTCGAAGTACTTCTGAATCTCTTCTTTTTTCGCCGTGAAGATGCCCGCCGTCAATCCGTATTCAGCTCGATTCGATTCGGCGATGGCCTGATCGATGGACTTCACCTTGCCGATCGCCAAAAACGGAACGAAAAGCTCGCGCATGAAAATCTCGTGATCGAGAGGAAGCTCGGCGATGGTCGGCGCGCAGAAGTGCCCCTTGTCGAACAGTCCGCCCTTCAGGCGTTCGCCTCCGAGAAGGATCTTGCCGCCCTTTTTGGCGCTTTCGACCGCGCCGTCGAAGGTCTTGACGGCCTTCGCGTTGATCACGGGACCGAAGTACACGTCCTTCCGCGTCGGATCGCCGGTCACGATGGCCTTGGTCTTTTCCACCAATTTGGACACGAAGGCGTCGTAAACCTTCTCATGGACGTATACCCGTGAACACGCCGAGCATTTTTGTCCCTGCAGCCCGAACGCGGATTTCATCACGCCCGCGGCCGCGTCGTCCAGATTGGCCGTTTCGGACACGTAGGTGGGATTCTTGCCGCCCAGCTCCATGAGCGCGGGCTTCGGATACGCGGAGGAGAATTCCTTCACCATCCGCATGCCCACTTCCTTGGAGCCCGTGAACACGATCCCGTCCACGCCCGGGTTCTTCCACAGAGCGTCGCCGATCACCGAGCCCAGCCCCGTGACGAAATTGAACAGCCCGCCGGGGATGCCGGCCGCCTTGTAGCACTCGTAGAGCATCAGGCCCGTCCACGGCGTGTCCTGGGCGGGCTTGTACACCACGGCGTTGCCGGCCAGCAGGGCCGCGGCGGACATGCCCGTGGAGAGAGCCATCGGGAAGTTGTACGGGGCGATGCAGACGAACACGCCGAAGGGGCGCAGGACCGAGCGGGTGTTCTCGTTGGGCAGCAGCTTGCCCAGCGGCTTCACGTAGCCGTCGTTGTCCTGCACCATCTGCGCGTAATAATCGATCAGGTCGGCCGACTCCTCGGCGTCGCCCATGGCCTCCATGCGGCTCTTGCCCACTTCCAGGCTCATCACCGCCGCGATCTG
>JAGWMT010000445.1 GCA_028871595.1 Elusimicrobiota bacterium | reverse complement strand
TCGATGTCGGTGAAGCGGTTCCACAGCTGCTTCAGGTACTTGATGCCCGCGCGCAGGTTGGTCTGGATGTCGTAGAGGGCGCTGGAGTTGCGCACGCCCAGGCCGCGGCCGGTGTCGGGCATGATCTGCATCAGGCCGCGGGCGCCGACGCCGCTGTGCGCGTGCGGGTTGAAGCCTGATTCCTGCTTGATGACGGACAGGACCAGCAGAGGGTCCGCGTTCTGGCGGATGGCTTCCCTGATGGCCATGTCCACGACCTGCGGGCGAGCGCCCTGGGAGATCAGGATGGCGCGCACCTTCGCGTAGCGCGCCGGGTCCTTCGGATTCACCGGGGCGCCCTCGGAGACCGCGGGCCCCGCGACGTCGCCGACGCCCGCGCCCATCCCGTCGAAGAACTGGGACGGGGAACGGAACGCCGTCCCGGACTGCTGCTGCACGTTGAGGAACATCCGGTTGGAGGACGCCAGGGCCACCTGCTGGCTCAAAGCGGAGGAAAAAGACGCTTGGAGGTTCTGCTCGGAGGCGAACTGCTCGAAACTGCCGTTGGTCAGGCGCTGGGCCCGCGCGGCCTCGTACTTCTCGCGCAGCAAGGACTGCTTCCACTCCAGGAAATCCTGACGAGGCCGGGCGAAGTCCTTCTCGGTCTTCGCGGCCTGCGCCCGCGTTTTGATGTCGTCCAGGCGGGGCTCGAAGCGGAGGGTGGTCTGATTGGCCGGGGTCACGTGCGGAAGCTGAATGCTCCGCCAGGTCTCGATCTCGGCCAGCAACTTGTCCTTGCCCTCGACGACGGCGGAGCCGGAGGAGACGGCCACCTGGGCCGCGCCCAGGGCCGGAATCGACGCCAGCAGCACCGCCGCCAGTAAAGCCTTCATGACACCAAGATACCTCCGAACGGCCCAAACGCCCAGGGACTCAGGGCCCAGGCTTGGCCGGGTCTTTAGACCTATGCCGCCCACGGCAAGGACCTCACGTAGCCCTGAAGCGCGCTCGCGGGCAGAAAATAGACCCTCTCGCCCGTCGGCTTCCGCCAGACCGTCGAATCGTTGGATTCGTCCCGGTTGTCGCCCAGCATGAAATAGGACTTCTGCGGCACCGTCAGGGGCCCCAGATCGTCCCCCTCCAGCCGGGCGTCCGGCCGGTCATGGACGATATAGTCCTCGTCCAAAGCGGCCCCGTTGACGAAAACCTTCTTTGCCTTGATCTCGATCACGTCCCCCGGCACCCCGATCACCCGTTTGACCAGATCCTCCGGCCCCACCGGACTGCGGAAGGAAACGATGTCCCCCCGGCGCGGCCCCCGGAAGTGCAACGTCCATTTGTCCAGGATCATCAACCGGCCCACGCGCAAAGTGGGCAGCATGGAGGCGCTGGCGATGGTGATGGGCTCCCCCACCCAGGCCCGTACGGGCAGGACCACGGCGAGCGCCACCGCCAAAAGGAACCCCCAACGCGTCAATCCCGGCATATGTATAAGGATAGACGCTTTTCCCGCGTTCGGCCAGCCCCGCGTTGACATCCCCGCGCGCGTTTCGCTATACTTTCACTCCCGCCATCCGCTGGAGTTCTTCCCGGTACGGTTGCGATGCCCCAGGGCGTCGCCGTGCCCGGACGACGTGGACGGAGGGAAGCCGCGGGCGTAGTTCAATGGTAGAACACGAGTTTTCCAAACTCGTTACGTGGGTTCGATTCCCATCGCCCGCTCCGATCGCACCGACGCTGGGATAGCTCAGGGGTAGAGCATCTCCATGGTAAGGAGAAGGTCGTGGGTTCAAATCCCATTCCCAGCTGCTTTA
>JAGWMT010000104.1 GCA_028871595.1 Elusimicrobiota bacterium | reverse complement strand
CATCGTGAAGCGGGAGAACGGAATTGCGACAGCTTAAGACCGCCGCGCCGCTCGTCTTGTCCTTGCTCCTGTCGGTCCCGGCCTTCGCGCTGAGAACGGAAATTCTGGCGGGCACCCCCGCGACGCCCTCGTCGGTGGGCGCGGCGCCCACCGTGGTCACCTCCGGGCAGGCCTTGCTCCGCCTGTCGTCGGGAACCGTGCCGTCGTCGCTGGACGTTCCGCTCGCCGCGGTCGGCGTGGTCCGGCTTTCCGATCTGGGCTCGGGCTGGATTTTGGTCGGCTGGAACGACTCGGTGTCCGTCTCCTTCCGCCTGGCGGCGCTCAAGAGCGTTCCCGGCGTGGAGGACGCCCAGCCCAGCCACGTGTACTCGGTGCATCGCGTCCCCAGCGACCCCTTGGTCAGCGCCCAGTACGCCCTGTCCAAGGTGGACGCGTTCCGCGGCTGGGAGTTCGAGACGGGCCTCTCCTCGCGCGTGACCATCGCCGTCGTGGACACCGGCATCGACGGCACTCATGCGGAGCTTTCGCCCAAGCTGACCAACACCGCCAGCCTCTCCTACGATCCCAACTGCGCGGCCGCTCCCTGCGCGGCCACCGCGAACAATCCGCCCACGCCCGCCTGCCAGCACGCCACCGAGGTGGCCGGCGTGGCCGCGGCCGCGTCGGACAACGGCGCGGAGGTCGCGGGCATGTCCTGGGGCGCCCAGTTGGTGTCCTACAAGGTCTTCGCCGACGCCGACTGCAAGGCGGACTGCTCGGACGCGTCGGGCCGCACCTGCCTGACCAACGACCCGGCCATCATCTCGGCCATCAATGAGGCCGCGACCCGCCAGAACAGCCCGACCTACGGCCAGATGGTCGTCAACCTCAGCCTCGGCAGCGCGGGCGCCTGTCCCGCCGCGGTGCAGACGGCGGTGACCAACGCGCACAACGCCGGCGTGGTGATCGTCGCGGCCGCGGGCAACGACGGCCTGGCCGTGAACTCGCCCGGCAACTGCACCGGCCTGATCCCCGCCGGCGCGACCGATTCCAGCGACGCCGTCGCCTATTTTTCCTCTCGCGGCACGGAACTTCAAACGCGCGGCTTGGTCGCCCCGGGCGTCTCCGTGCTGACCACGGCTCCGGGCGGGGGGACGTCCAGCCCGTCGGGCACCTCGTTCTCCTCGCCCATGGTGGCGGGCGCGGCGGCCATCCTGATCTCCGCCAAGCCGACCTTGACCGCGGACCAGGTCCGCGACAACCTGCGCGCCGGCGCCGACAACCTGGGCCTGGCGGCCACCGTCCAGGGCGCCGGTCGGCTCAATCTTTACAAATCGGTGTACTACACGCTCAACGGCAGCGTGCTGCCCGCCGCCAACGGCGTCAACGTCGCCGCCAAGGCCTTCGCCTTCCCGAACCCCGTGAACCTGTCGTCGGCCGGCGGCGTGCAGTTCTCCGTGCCGCCGAACATCGGCGGAGCCGTCACGGACGTGAAGGTCTACACCTTGGACGGCAAATTCATCCGCGACCTGTCCGCGCCCATCTGGGACGGCAAGAACACCGACGGCAACAAGGTCGCCACCGGCGTGTACATGTTCGTGATCAAGACCACCGCCGGTTCCTCCAGCGGCCGCGTGACGGTGATCCGGTGAGCGGCGCCTACGTGGCGACCGCCGCCGGGCGCACCTTGGCCGCGCGCGTCACCAAGGCCGACGACGCCGCGTCGCGTTCCAAGGGCCTGCTCGGCAAAATCTCCATGGACGCCGACGAGGGCCTGTGGATCGTTCCCTGCCCCATGATCCACACCTTCTTCATGAAGTTTCCCATCGACGTCCTTTTTCTCAAGCGCGACCTCCGCGTCGCGCGCGTGATCGAGAACTTGAAGCCCTGGCGCCTCTCGCCGTGGGTGTTCTCCGCCCACAGCGTCCTGGAGCTCAAGGGCGGGGCCCTGCGCGGCTCCGTGCGCGCCGGCGACCTCCTGGACCTGAGGCCCGCATGACCGAGACCCCTCCCAGCGCCGAGTTCGCCACCCCGTCCGGCATCGAGGTCAAGCGCTGCTACGGCCCCGAGGACGCCCCCGCGCGCGACGTCGGCCGCGCCGGCGAGTTCCCGTTCACCCGCGGCATCCAGAAGACCATGTACCGCGGCCGCCTGTGGACCATGCGCCAGTACGCCGGCTTCGGCAGCGCCCAGCAGACCAACCAGCGCTTCCGCTGGCTGCTGGAGCAGGGCCAGACCGGCCTGTCCACCGCCTTCGACCTGCCCACCCAGATCGGCCTGGACGCCGACGACCCCAAGGCCAAGGGCGAGGTCGGCCGCGTCGGCGTGCACATCGGCACCATCGACGACATGGACCAGCTCTTCGACGCCATCCCCCTGGACCGCGTCTCCACCTCGCTGACCATCAACGCCACCGCCTCGGTCCTGCTCGCCTTCTACGTGGCCGTGGCCAGGAAGCGCGGCATCGCGCCCGCCGCGCTCAAGGGCACCCTGCAGAACGACATCCTCAAGGAGTTCATCGCCCGCGGCACCCAGGTGTTCCCCGTGGCCCCGTCCTTGCGCCTGTGCGCCGACGCCATGGAGTGGTCGTTCAAGAACGCGCCCCAGTTCCATCCCATCTCCATCTCCGGCTACCACATCCGCGAGGCCGGCAGCGACGCGGTCCAGGAAATCGCGTTCACCTTCGCCGACGCGGAGACCTACATCAAGACTCTTCTCGATCGCGGCATCACCGCCGACGAGATGGGCCCGAAACTGGCCTTCTTCTTCGGCTGCCACAACCATTTCCTGGAGGAGATCGCCAAGTTCCGCGCCGCCCGCCGCGTCTGGGCGCGCATCATGCGCGACGACTTCCGCGCCCAGGACCCCAAGGCCCAGTCCCTGCGCTTCCACGTGCAGACCTGCGGCTCCACCCTCACCAGCCGCCAGCCCATGAACAACGCCATGCGCGTGGCCTGGCAGGCCCTGGCCGCCGTGCTGGGGGGCGCGCAGTCCCTGCACACGAACTCCTTCGACGAGGCGCTGGCGCTTCCCACCGAGGAGTCGGCCCAGCTGGCCCTGCGCACCCAGCAGATCCTGGCGCACGAGACCGGCGTCCCCGACACCGTGGACCCCGTCGCCGGCGCCTGGGCCATCGAGGCCCTGACCGACGAGCTGGACCGCAAGATCACGGAGACCTTGGCCCGCCTGCGCGCCTCCGGCGGCATGCTTAAGCTCATCGAGGAAGATGTGCCGCAGCGCGAGATCCAGGACAGCGCCTACCGCTACCAGCAGGACATCGAGACCGGCCGCCGCAAGATCGTGGGCGTGAACACCTTGGAGCTGCCCGGCGCGGAGAAGGGCGCCCGCCCGCGCCTGAAGATCTCCCCGAAGATGGAAGCCGACCAGATCAAGAGGCTGAAGGCCTTCCGCAAGGCGCGCGACGCCAAGGCCGCGTCCGCCGCCGTGGCCCGGCTGGCCGAGGCGGCGCGCGCGCCCAAAGAGAATCTTTTTCCGCACATCCTGGGAGCGGTCGAGGCTCGCGCCACCATCGGCGAGATCTTCGGCTCGCTCCGCGAGGTCTTCGGAGAACATCATGGCCGTTAAAGGACTGCAGCGCCGCCGCACCGTCGCCGAGATCCTGACGGAGCGCAAGCTCCTCAACGAGGAGCAGGTCAAGGCCGCCAACGCCGAGGTCGCCAAGTCCGGCAAGAGCTTTCAGCAGGCGGTGCTGGATCTGGCGCTGATCCCGAAGGGCCAGCTGCTCAAGGCCCTGTCCGAGGAGTGGCAGGTCAAGGCCGTGGACCTGGTGCAGATGGAAGTGGACCCGGAGGTGGCCAAGACCATCCCCGAGGCCGTCGCCCGCCGCCATGTGGCCATTCCGTTCGCGAAAGAAGAGAACGTCCTGTTCGTCGCCATGGGCGACCCGCGCGATTTCTTCGTCAGCGAGGACCTCCAGCTGCGCACGGGCCTGGAGATCCAGCCCTACCTGGCCCTGCCTCAAGACATCCTGGCCGCGCTGGACACCGCGCACGGCCGCGGCAACGGCGAGGCGCTCAACCGCCTGATCTCCGACGTGGGCGCCAATAAAAAGGAAGGCGAGATTCCCTCCGACACCGGCGGCCTGGAGGTCCAGAAGGAGGAGCAGAAGACCGACATCACCGAGGTGGACGCCTCCGCGCCCGAGGTCGAGAAGTACGTCAACGCCATCATCCTGACCGCCATGTCCATGAAGGCCTCGGACATCCACATCGAGCCGTTCGAGGATCCCACCGGCAAGACCTCCATCATCAACCTGCGCTACCGCGTGGACGGCATGCTGATCCCGGGCACGTTCAGCGTGCCCTGGGGCTACCGCAACGCCATCTCGGCGAAGATCAAGATCATGACGAACTCGATGAACATCACCGAGCGCCGTATTCCTCAATCGGGCCGCATTCAGATTTTGGCGCAGGGCAAGCCCATCGAGTTCCGCGTCGAGATGGTCCCCACCGTGTACGGGGAGTCCTGCGTCATGCGCATCCTGGACCGCGCCAGCGTCCAGGTGGACATCCTGAAGATGGGCTTCATGGAAGACACCTTGGCCAAGCTGCTGGGCCTGCTCAAGGGCATCGGCGGCAAGAAGAACTTCGGCCTGATCATCGTCTGCGGACCCACGGGCTCCGGAAAATCGACGACTCTTTACGCCTGTTTGAACCACGTCAACCGCCCGGACATCAAGATCCTGACGGCCGAGAACCCGGTCGAGTACAACCTGCCCGGCATCATCCAGGTCCCGGTCAATCCGGACGTGAAGCTGGGCGGGGACAAGAAGTTCGACTTCGCGGCGGCCCTGCGCTCGTTCCTGCGCCTGGACCCCGACGTCATCATGGTCGGCGAAATCCGCGACGAGGAGACCGCCCACATCGCCTGCGAGGCCGCCATGACCGGCCACTTGGTCTTCTCCACCATCCACACCAACGACGCGTCCTCCACCGTCTCGCGCCTGGTGGACATGGGCCTGCCCGCCTTCATGGTCGCCACCACCATCAAGGCCATTCTGGCCCAGCGCCTGTCGCGCCGGCTGTGCGCCGCCTGCAAGGTGGAGCGCGACCCGAAGCCCGAGGAGATCAAGGTCTTCGAGGAGAACAAGGTGGACCTGCCCAAGGGGATCAAGCTGTTCGCCCCGCCCGCCGGGGAGAACAAGTGCGAGACCTGCAAGGGCATCGGCTACAAGGGCCGCGTCGGCATGCACGAGCTCCTGGTCATGACCGACGCCCTGCGCCTGACCGCCCTGCGCGACGTCGCCGCCGACACCATCCGCACGCACGCCATCAAGGAGGGCATGCGGCTCATCACCCAGGACGGCCTGGAGAAGGTCAAGATGGGCCTCACCACGGCCCGCGAAGTCCTGGGAGGCACGGAGTAGCCATGGCCGACACGAACGCGCCGGAGATGAACGTCGATCTCGCGCTGGAGCTTTTCTCCATCGCGGGCAGCCTGAACTCCACGGTGGACCTGGACTGTCTCCTGCAGAAGATCGGGACCGCCGCCGAGCAGCTGACCGAGTCGGAGGCCAGCTCCATCATGCTGGTGACCGACGACAAGAAAAGCCTGTTCTTCCGCATCGCCTCCGGCGAGAAGGCCAAGGCGCTGAAGACGATGACCTTGCCCTTGGGCCAGGGCATCGCGGGCTGGGTGGCGGAGAACCGCCAGCCGCAGATGGTCAACAACACGCGCACGGACCCGCGCTTCGCCGGCAAGTTCGACAAGGCGTCGGGCTTCCAGACGCGCTCGCTTCTGTGCGTGCCCATGATCTTCCGCGGCGACCTGGTGGGCGTCGTCGAGGTGCTCAATAAGAAGGAAGGCGAGTACACCGAGGCCCACGTGGGCCTGCTGTCCAGCCTGGCCAGCCTGGCGTCGGTGGCCATCACCAATACCAAGATCATGGCGGAGCAGAAGAACTTCTTCTCCCACGTGCTCGAGCTGCTGGTCGGCGTGATCGAGACCACCAAGCCGGGACTTGAGGACTACCCGGTCCGCGCCGCCAAGCTGGCCTGCACCATCGGCCGCGCGCTGGGCGTGGACGAGTACGACTACCGGATGCTCTACTACGCCGGCATCCTGCACAAGATCGGCTACATCGCCTTCAAGAACCCGCGCCTGCTGGCGGACATGGGCGTGATGAGCGCCTCGGAGGAGATGCTGCCCGCCTTCTCGGCGCGCATGCTGGAGGGGATCAAGATGCTGGAAGGCGCCATCCCCATGATCCGCCATCACAAGGAAAAGTGGGACGGCTCCGGCTACCCGGGCAAGCTCAAGGGCGAGGACATCCCGCTGGGCGCGCGCGTGCTGGGCCTGGTGGTCAAGATGGAGGAGCTGCGCGTGTCCGGACTGCGCGACGCGGAGCTGGGCGCGCAGGCGCTGAAGGAAGCGCGCGACGGCGCGGGCACCCGCTACGACCCGGCCGTCGTCGAGGCCTTCGGCGCCGTGCTGGAGTCTCAAGGAGGATCCTGGTGAACGAGAAACCCTTCCGCGTCCTGATCGCCAAGCCCGGCCTGGACGGCCACGACCGCGGCGCGAAGGTCATCGTCCGCGCCCTGCGCGACGCCGGCTTCGAGGTGATCTACACCGGCATCCGCCAGACGCCGGACATGATCGCCGCCGCCGCCATGCAGGAGGACGTGGACGCCGTGGGGCTGTCCTTGCTGTCCGGCGCGCACCTGACCTTGTTTCCGGAAGTGGTCAAGAAGCTGAAGAAGTCGGGCCTCAAGGACGTGCTGGTGTTCGGCGGGGGGATCATCCCCGACGAGGACGTCCCGGCGCTGAAAAAAGCGGGCGTGGACCGCGTCTTCGGCCCCGGCACCTCGCTCTCGGCCATCGTCGACTATTTGAAAGAGAACCTCGCGGTTGCCCGCTAAAAACGACCCGTTGGACCTGATCAAGCGCGTGCGCCGCGGCGAGCACGCCGCGGCCTCGCGCGCGCTGTCGGTGGTGATCAACGAGGAGAAATCGTCCGACGTCCTGGCCAAGGAGTTCTTCAAGTCCTCGGGCTCCGCCCAGAAGATCGGCGTCTGCGGCCCTCCCGGCGCCGGCAAGTCCACGTTGACCGGCCGCCTGATCGGCCATTACCGCTCCAAGAAATGGAAGGTCGGGGTCCTGATGGTGGATCCGTCCTCGTCCATCTCGGGCGGAGCGTTTCTTGGAGACCGCCTGCGCATCATGGAGCACGCCACCGACCCGGGCGTGTTCATCCGCTCCTTGGCGTCGCGCGGCATGATCGGCGGGCTGACCCACACCATCTTCGGCGCCATCCACGTCCTGGAGGCGCTCGGCTGCCGGAAGATTTTGATCGAGACGGTGGGCACCGGCCAGGACGAGGTGGACATCGCCTCCGTCGTGGACACCGTGCTGTACGTGACCACGCCCGCCATGGGCGACGAGATCCAGGCCATGAAGGCCGGCGCCATGGAGATCGGCGACGTGTTCGTGGTCAACAAGGCCGACCTGGCCGGCAAGGACAAGGCCGTCGGCGACCTGCGCGCGGCCCTGGGCCTGGGCCGCTCGGCCGGCCAGGCGGTCAAGGAGTGGGAGCCGCCCATCGTCGCCACCTCCGCGCTGTCCGGAGAAGGCGTCGCCGGTCTGGCCGCGGAGATCGAGGGTCATTGGAAGCATCTGGAGAAGTCCGGCGAAGGGCGGGCGCGCCTGAAGAAACAGCACGCCACCGAGCTCCAGTTCTGGATCCAGCGCCGGGTCGTGAAGACCGCGCTGGACCGCGTGACGGACAAGATTTTGGAAGAGATGCTGGCGCACAAGAGCGATCCCGCGGCGGTGGGGCGGAGGCTTTTGCGTAACTGATGGCTTACAATAGAGAAGAGTTAATTCAGCTTCTCAATCGGATTGATTTGGGTGGTTCGATTGCAGAACAAGATACCCTGCTTGAAGCAGCCCGGGTCGAGACCTCTGTATTCGCGGATTTGTGGAATGACCGTGTTGATCTGATTCCAGGGACCAAGGGGTCAGGGAAAAGTTCTCTTTGGTGTTCAGGCGCAGTTAATGATTGATAGGTCGGATGAAATTTTGAGTCAGATTACGGGAACAGAAGAGGGCTTTACGGGGTTGACGCATGTTGCCGGGCGTCAGTCCGAAAACATTATTGGCTCGGCTTCGATTAGATACGGACTCGAACAGTTATCTAAAAAGAAATGCGTGACCTATCTTCAGGCCGAGTTCCCGCATTTTTGGCCTAACATTAAGAAGTTCGTAAAAGGGAAAACGGAATATTCCCCTGAGAGTATTCGCAGATTGTTGGGAAAGTCGAGCGATAAAATAATTTCAGATCTAATCGATATCGGCTTTCTCTCTGAATCACGATCGCGCAAAGGCGTCAGTTATAAAATCCCTTTTGTTTATAGAGATGGGCTGGAGCTTTCACAAGGCAAACAAATCGCATGAATTTGCGCAATGCTGCCGTTGAGGCCTTGATTTCTCGCATGCATTCCAGATATACTATGCCTGTACTCAAATTTAATCCCCAACCGACTCGCCCTTGTGGCCCGGTTGGGGTTCTTATTTTAGGGGCAAAATGTTAGCAGAGCCCGCTGTTAAACGAGTTTTTGCCTTTATTGATGGGCAAAATCTCTTCTATGCAGCCAAAGATGCTTATGGTTATAACTCACCGAATTATAATCCTAAGGCATTGGCAGAAAAGATTTGTATAGACAGGGGCTGGACTCTTGTAAAAACAAAGTTCTATACAGGGGTTCCTGACCCAGCAGATAATAAGAGACTGAATGAATTCTGGGTAGCAAAGCTCCTTAAGATGAGCCGTCAGGGTGTGGAGACATATAGCCGTGCTCTTAAATATAGAAATAAGAGCGTTAAGTTGCCTGACGGCAAGGCATATAGCTTCTTAAGTGCTAGTGAGAAAGGAATCGATATTAGGATCGCCCTTGATGTAATTAGGAGCGCGATTCTTAAAGAATACGATGTAGCTTTGATTTTCAGTCAAGATCAAGATTTTACGGAAGTCGCCGATGAAGTGCGGTTGATTGCCGTTGAGCAGGATCGCTGGATCAAGGTGGCAAGCGCCTATCCATCCAGTCCCACTAATCGTAATACTCGCGGCATCAACAAAACTGAATGGATTAAAATCGATAGGGCAACCTACGATGCTTGTCTGGATGTTCCGTGAAGATGGCATGAAGCTCCATCACGTGGGCATCGCCGTGAAGTCTTTGGACGACGCGATCGCTCGTCACAAGGCCATGGGCCTGAAGCTGGCCCATCGCGAAATCGTCCCGTCCCAGAAGGTCGAAGTGGCCTTTATGGGCGACGGTCCTTACATTGAACTGCTTGTCGGCACCCATCCCGATTCGCCCGTCACGAAGCACCTGGACAAAAAGGGTCCCGGACAACATCACCTCGCTTTCGCCGTGCCCAGCATCGCCGAGGAACTCAAGCGCCAGGCCGCGGCGGGCGCCGCTTTGATTGATTCGGCCGCCCGTCCCGGGGCTTGGGGGCATCAGGTCGCGTTTCTTCATCCGAAGGATCAGGGCGGCGTGCTCGTCGAATTAGTCGAGGAGTCGCAATGAGATTCCGTTCACCGACTCTGGAGCGAGTTCTGTTGTGCGATCACGCATCGCGACTCGCGCCGGCGCGAGTTTTGGCTTAAACCATGGATAAATCAAACAAGAAGGACGCGAAGCCCGCGCCCGCGCCCAAGCGCCCGCTCGTCTCCCCGAAGATCCAGATTCTTCACGACAAGATCGCCAAGGCCGAGGCGGGCGGCGGACCGGAGCGCGTCGCCGCGCAGAAGGCCCTGGGGAAGCTGACCGCGCGCGAGCGCCTCGACATGCTGGTGGACGACGACAGCTTCGAGGAGATCGACCAGCTCGTCGAGACGCGCGCCGCCGACTTCGGCCTGGGCCAGAAGTACATGGCCGCCGACGGCGTGGTGACGGGCTTCGCGCGCATCGGCGGGCGGCCGGTGTGCGTGTACGCGCAGGACTTCACCGTGGTGGGGGGCTCCTTGGGCTTGGCCCACGCCATGAAGATCTGCAAGGCCATGGACCTGGCCATCGCGGCCGGCGTGCCGGTGATCGGCCTGTGCGACTCGGGCGGCGCGCGCATCCAGGAAGGC
>JAGWMT010000444.1 GCA_028871595.1 Elusimicrobiota bacterium | reverse complement strand
GTCCACGTCGGGCTGGCCCTCCTTCTTGCGCCCGCCGCGCGGCACGGCGATGCTGAACTGCGCCCGCTTCTTGCCCTCGCCGTAGTCCTTGGCCGTCACTGTGTTGGTGAGCCTTCCGGCGACGTGGGCCTCGTTGATCGCCGGCAGCGCGGGCCTCTCTCCCGGCTGGCGGTCCGGCTCTTCCTGCTTCTCGTTCATGGCGTGCATCCTCCTTTCCATTTCCTTCTTCCAGTCCAGCACCAAGACGCCGGCGTGGACGACTTCCGCGCGGGCCCTCAATTGCCCGAGAGGGACTTGAGCAGCGCGACGACCGAGTTGGAGAGGAAGATCAGCGCGCCTCCTCCGATCACGTAGCCGCCCCGGCGCATCGCGTCCTGGTCGCCCATGGCCAGGCTGATGCCCACCATGATGACGCCGATCAGGAAGAGCCCCGGCCCCAGCACGGACACCAGCCAACCGGCCGTCGAGCCCAGGAAACTGCCCACCTGGCCGCTGTTGCCGCTGAACTGCGCGAACGAGGGCGCCGCCGTCATCAACAGCATCCCCGCGCTCATGAGGATGTCTTTCGTTTTCTTCTTCATGTACCGCCTCCTTTGTTCCGGCCTCACTGCCTCGCCAAGCCCTCGCGGGCCATGGCGTCCAAAAGCGCGTCCGCGTCGGCGTCCGCCGCGTCGCGCCGCAGAATCTCCTCGAGGAAATCCTGGCCGTAGCGCGTGTCCCCGTCCTGCTTCTTGGCGAAGCGCACCGCGGCCAGGTAATAGAGCTTGCGCAGGTAGAACCGCTCCTTGATCGACAAGGGATAGGCGGCGCGGTAGCGCGCCAAGGCGGCGTCGGCGCGTTCCACCGCTTTGCCGTCGTCCGGGAAGGCGCGCTTCAGGGCCAGCGCCGCGCGCGCGAGCTCCGTGTCGGACCGGTCCGCGCCGCCCTTCGTTGCCAGGTCGTCGAACGTCTTGCGGATCGCGGCGCCCTTGGCGGCGATCTCGCCCTGCAGCGCCTGGACCCCGAGGGCCGTCTGGGAGCTCTTGAGCACGTCCAGCGTGTCCGCGATCGTCTGCGCGTCGCTCATGCGGCCCAAGGCCGCCAAGCGGCGCGCCGCTTTCGCTCTCTCATCGAAGGACTGCTGCGCGAGCTGGAGGTAATCCTGCGTCGGGATGCGCTGGGCGAGCATCCGCAGGCGAGCCGCCAGCTCGGCCTTGTTGTCGGCCCCGAGATCGAGCAGCCGCGCGAGGTTCCGGTAGGCCTGGGTTTCCTGCCCGGGCGCGGGGTCCAGTGTGGCGTCGGTCGAGAGCCGGTGGATCTCCGCCCGGCGGTAGGTCTCGACGGCGCGCTGGTAGGTCGCCGCCATTTCCTTGTCGTCGGGCTCAAGCAAAGCGGCCAAGCGGTAGGCGTCTTGTGCGCCGCGGTAATCCTGGTCCCTGAAAGAGGCCTGTCCCGCGTTGAACGTCTCCTGCGCCAGCGCGTCCGCCTGGCCCTTGGCGCGCGCGTACTCGTCGTCCACCGATTCCGCGTAGACCTCTTCCCGCCTGGCTTTGGCGGGCATGAAGCGGTACGAGATCGTGAAGCGGTGGTCGAGGGAGAGCGGCTTGTTCTCCATCGAGTAGTCCAGGGCGAAGCGGCCGTCCGTCGTATGGAAGCCCGCGCCGGCCGAGACCGTGCCGTCGTAGCCGAGCCGGAAGACGAGCACGTTCTGGTAGGAGTATGACAGGCCCAGCCCCGGATAGGTGGCGGGATCGCCGGAAACCCTGCGAAAGGAAACCAGGATCATGACGCGATCATGCGAGATGACGCCGCCGACGGACGGCC
>JAGWMT010000443.1 GCA_028871595.1 Elusimicrobiota bacterium | reverse complement strand
AGAACACCCTGCCGATCCCGATCGACAAGTTCCTGGAGCTCAACGACCGCATCGTGTCGCTCGAGGAGACCATCCTCGTCGACAAGCTCAAGCTGATCCGCGCCAACCTGCGCCTGGTGGTCTCCATCGCCAAGAAGCACGTGAACTCCAACCTGGAGCTGTCCGACCTGATCCAGGAGGGCGGCCTGGGCCTGATGAAGGCCGTCGAGAAGTTCGAGTACAAGCGCGGCTTCAAGTTCTCCACCTACGCGACGTGGTGGATCCGCCAGTCCATCAACCGCGCCATCGCCGACCAGGCGCGCACCATCCGCATCCCGGTGCACATGAAGGAGCTTATTTCAAAGCTCACGAAAGTCACCCGGCGCTACCGCCAGGAGTACGGCCGCGAGCCCAGCCTGGAAGAGTACACGCGCTCGCTGCACATCTCCATGGACAAGGTGAAGAACGTCCTGAAGATCATGCAGGAGCCGGTGTCCCTGGCCACGCCGATCGGCGAGGACGAGGACAGCTACCTCGAGGACTTCATCGAGGACAAGACCACCGCCGCGCCGTCGAACTCGGCCGGCACGTTCCTGCGCCGCTCGGAGATCGAGAAGGTCCTCTCGACCTTGACCGACCGGGAGGCCAAGATCATCAAGCTGCGCTTCGGCATCGACTCCGGCTATCCCCGGACGTTGGAAGAGGTGGGCCGCATCTTCCGCGTCACCCGCGAGCGCGTCCGCCAGATCGAGGCCAAGGCCATCCGCAAGCTGCGCCATCCTTCGCGCAGCAAGTCATTGCGCGACTACCTCGACTAAAGAGCGGGGCCCCGGATGAAGAAAATATTGGAGGTCGTGGTCGTCGTCGCGGCCCTGATCCTGGGCGTGTTCGTCCTGCGTCAGTGGCGCGCCCGAGCGGATGCGGGCGGGGGGACGTCCTTGGCCGGCCCGGGTTCCCGGCCCGGATCCGACGAGGAGGGGATCCAGCCCGCCGCGTCGCGTCCTCCCCGGGCCGGCGCCGTGGCCGGCCTG
The DNA here is from genome assembly GCA_028871595.1 of Elusimicrobiota bacterium. Next base: position 796 of record JAGWMT010000443.1, on the reverse strand, counting down.
CCGATGATCAAGCTGGCGTCGCCGCCCCGGGCGCCGAAGCGGGACTGGGCCGTTCCGCCGCCGGCGCCCGTCAAGCCTTGAGCCGCCGCGCCGCCGCCCGCGTCAGCCTGGTCGTCTTCGCGGCGGTTCTGGCCGCGTACCTGATCGTCCACCGGACCTTCGCTCCGGACGCGTTTCTCTTGTTCTGATGGGCGGCCCGGCCTCCTGGCTGACCTTCGCCGGCCTCGCCGCTTCCGCCTTCGCGCTTCTGCGCCGGCGTTTCCGGCTCGCGGCCGACGAGGCGTTCCTCGCCGCCGGGTTGATCGCCGTTTTCGAGGCTTTGGCCATGGCCGCCGTGCTGGGGCACTTCGCGCTTTTCGCGCGCCGTCCGGTGCTGCTGTCCGCGATCTTAGTCGTCGTCGCCCAAGCGTTGACGGCCGCTCTCGATGACCCTCCCCGCCCGTCCCGCGGCGCGGCTCCAGCGCCTTGGCCCCGAGTCCTCTGGCCAGCGGCGGCGGTGTTTTTGGGCGTGCTCGCCGTGCGGCTGCTCCTGGCGGCCGCGATCCCTCCGGAATCTTGGGACGGCCTCAGCTACCACATGCCGATCCTCTGGCGCTGGGTGCAGCAGGGCAGCTTCGACATGGCCGGGTGGTCGGGACCGCAGCGCTATTTCCCATGGAACGGCGAACTGTTCCCGGCGTGGTTGTCGGTCCTCGACGGCGGTTCTCTTGACGCGGCGAAGCTGGCCCAACTCGTCGCGCTGCCCATTCTGGGGGGCGCCGGCGCGGTCCTGGGGCGCCGTCTGGCGGGCCGGGCC
>JAGWMT010000103.1 GCA_028871595.1 Elusimicrobiota bacterium | reverse complement strand
GCCGCGCGCCTGTCCGACAGTTGGTCGCTGCTGCCGACCCTGCGCGGCCAATACGAGGGCACGCGGCGCCTGACCGACGTGTTGGGGACGAACACTCCTTCCCAGCAGCGCGCCGACGGGCGGGTCGGCGTCATGGGGGTCTATGGGAATCCGGCGTCGCCGTGGCGCCTGAAGCCGTCCTTGGCCTATGATATGGAGCTGTTGAAGGAAACCCGCGACGAGAGCTGGGGCCACGGCCTGTTCGATCACGGGACCTTGAGCGTCGGCGCCGAGGTGGAACTCCTCACCGACGAGCCGCATTCGGTCCGCTTCGGCACCGAATGGTTCAAAGTCCTCTACCCGAACTACACGACGCTGGAAAGCCAGGCTCAATACCAATTCCAAGGGCAATCGCTGTCGCGGGAACTGGTCGGGGAGCACGCGCTCGACCGCGAGGGCTACCAGTTCTCCCTGGCGGGAGACGCGGCGCTGGGGACGCGCGCGGTTCTGGAAGGGCGGACCGCCGTCGTCTGGTCGGATTTCCCGAACCAGCCCATCGTGGACGAAGGCGGCCAGTTCAAGAGCGACAACCGCCAGGACGTGCTGGCGGACGCCTCCGTCGCGGTGCGCATGCCCCACGAATGGAACGCCGACCTGCGCGTGCTCGGCGGCTTGGAGCTCGGGCTCACGGTGAACTCCTCGAATCAAAACGGCTATGACGCCACTCGCGGCCAATTCCTGCCGGGCTTCTACGACTTCACCGAGTGGCGGGCGGCGCCTTCGGCCACGTTGATCGTCGGGCCCGTGCGCCGGCCGGTGCGGGCGACGTTCAAGCTCGGCTGGAAACGGCGGTCGTATCCTCACCGGCATCCGCAGGATTCCACCGGCGCCCCGCAGCCGGGCTCCCTTGATTCGACGGAATGGAGCGGAGGCCTTTCGCTGGCCTACCCGATGGCGAAGCGCCTCAGCCTGATCTTCGAGCTGGATCGCGCGAGCGCCGGCTCGAACCAGGACTTCCAGCCGTTCTACCGCTATTCGTACCAGACGACCACGGCCCTGGCGGGAGTGAGGTGGGACTGGTGATCCGGCTCCTTATCGCGGGCGCGCTCCTGCTCATCGCCGCGTCGGCGCGGGCCGTGACAACGGTGTGGACGGGAGGGGGTGCGAACGCGCTCGCGTCGAACCCTTCCAACTGGAGCGTCGGCGTCGCGCCGTCGGGCGGGGACGCCGTGGTGTTCGGATCCTCCGCGACCACGGCGGGGTGCCTGTGGGATCTGGGAGGCGTGGCCGTCGGGTCCGTGACGGTCACGGCGGCGTTCTCCACCAGCGTCGTTCTGGCCGCTTCCATGACGGTGACCGGGACTTTCGACCTGGCGGGAGGTACCGTGACATCCGCGCCGGGCTTGGTTCTGAGCGTCGGCGGAAATCTGGCGCAGACCGGCGGTCGTTTGGATCTGATGGGCTCCAGCTTGACGTTGGTCGCGCAGGGATTTTCCGCGGCGGCGGCCTTCACCGACGCCCGCGTCGCCGGGCTCTCCATCGGCGGCGTTGTCGGCGCGGCGACCGCGACCGTTTCAGGCGCGCTCGACGTGTCCGGCGATATCTTCACGTTGACGGGGGCGACCCTGTCGCTCTCGTCGTCGGTCATGAGCATTGGGGGCGACGGCCCGTTCGCCGGGCCGGGCGCGGTTCTGTTGTCGACGTCGACCGCGCTCGTCGCGAGCGGCTCGGCCCTGCAGCGCTGGTCGCCGTGGCCCGGAGTGATCGGTTCTTTGAGCGTGTCGAATGCGAGCGTGGGGGGGCTGGCTTTGATCGGCGCGTCCACCGCTCCTTTCCGCATGGCCGGCGGTGTCACGGTGAGCACGGGCGCGTCCCTGTCGGCGCCCGGCTCTTCCCTCCGGATCGGCGGAGATTGGGCGAACTATGGAACGGTCTCGCTGGCGTCCGCGACGGTCGTATTCAATGCCGCCGCCGGCACGCAGGCCGTGGTCGCCGGCGGCGAATTCGAGAATTTGACGGTCGATAATTCCGGCGCCGTTCTCAAGCTCTCGACGGCCGTCGTGGTCAGCTCCGGCGTCGTGGTCGTGAGCGGCACTTTAGACTTGGCCGGATCAACCCTCGATGTCCGCGGCCAGTGGCTGGAGAATCCGGGCGCCCGGGTCCTCGGCGGCGCGAACGTGACGATCTTTGACGGCGGATCTCCGCAGACGATCGTCCAGCTCGGAGGCAACTCGTTCGGGACTTTCCGTTCCGCGAGCGCGGGCGGCGTGTCGATTTCAAGCACGCTCGCGACGAATGGATCTTTTCTGTGGTCCAGCGGCAGCCTCTCTTTTTCCGGCGCCTCGCTCGTGATCCATGGAGACATGCTGGCCATCGGCGGTGCGGGGCTGACCGTCGCGGGCTCGACGGTCGTGTTCGCCGGGGCGTCGACGCAGACGGTTACCTTCAGCGTCTTCGGCGACTTCGTCGACGCGAACGCGAGCTTGGGCGGGGTTCTCCTGGGCGCCGCTTTCGTGAACGTCTCCTCGTTCTACGTCAGGCCCGGGGCGGTGCTGAACGCCGGTGCGAGCGTGCTGACGGTCGCTGGCCCGGTTTGGGACACTTCGCTCTCGACGTACATCGCGCAAAGTCCCGGTCACGTCGTGCGATGGATCCCGCCGGCGGAGATCACGGTGGCCGCCGGCAGCGTGGTGAACGCGCGGCTGTCGCTCTTCGCCGGGAAGACGGCGGTGCTTCTGGGCGACCTGAACATCGGCGGCGCGGGCAACGTCTTCGACCCCCAGGCCAACTCAACCGTGGTCAACGCGCCCGGCGGTTCTACGATCGCTTTTCGCGGGAGTTCGGAATTGGCGTCATCGGCCGGAGCAGGTTGGAATTACGCTGGGGACGTCGCAAATTCCTGGCTGGTTTATGAAGGCAGCGGAACGGCCCGTGGCGTCTCGCTTTCGACGAACGCGTTCGGGACGGTCCGCGTTTCGCTCAATACCGGCGCCGACGTGTTCACGGCCGGAAATCTGAACCTGAGAGGACGATTGATCGTGGAGGGCGGCACCGTGAGGCCGAACGGCACGGCGACGTACTCCGTGGGCGGGGACGTCCTGCAGACCGGCGGCGTGGTGGACTTCGCGACGGCGTCGTCGGGAACGGTGGTCCTGGTCGGCCCCGCGCCGCAAACGGTGCGTCTGCTCTCCGGCTCGCACGCGCTGTGGCATCTGACCGACGCCAGCACGGCGGCGGTGACGGCCGCGTCGGACCTGTCGGTCCGGGGCGACTTCGTGGTGGCCGCGGGCACCTTTTCCGCGGGGTCGGGCAACCTGGCCCTGCGGGGCCGGGTCCAGGTGTCCACGGGGGCCGCGTTCGCCGGGCAGGCCAGCACGGTGACTCTCGACGGCGCCTCCAACGGCGTGACCGCGCAGACCTTGGCCTTTTACGGCGGGGGCTCGTTCAACGGTCTGGCGATCAACGTCTTGACCGCCACGTTGCAGACGTCGGCCACGGCGGCGGTCTTCTCCGACGCAGTGGCGGGGGGGACCTTGACCGTGGCCGCGGGCGCCCAATTGACCGCGGCCGACCTCCGCTTGGGTCCCGGAGGCGGGGCGGCGCTGACCGCGGGCTCTTCCGCGCCCGGCTCGCCGTGGTACTTGGACGCCGCGGCGGTCTCCAGCGCCACCGCCGTCTCGGTGTCCGATTCGAACGCCTCCTTGGGCGTCCCGATATTGGCCAACGACGGGCGCAGCACGGACCGCGGCGGCAACACGAACTGGAACTTCCGTCCGCTCCTGCTCGTGATCCTGCCCGGAGAGACCTTCACTCCCAGCGTTCCGCCCGGCAAGACCGGGACTCCGTCCATTTCCACGGCGGGCGTCTCGATCACCGCGACGGTCGTGGCCGTGTCCTCGCGCTTCGAGCAGGCCTACACGGCGACGGGTACGGTGACCTTGACCAGCGACGATTCCTTCGCGGTCCTGCCCGCGGGGCAGCCCCTGGTGGGCGGATCCACGGCCCTGACTTTTACCCCGGTCACCGCCGAGCCGTCCCCGCGCGCCACGCACGTGACGGCGACGGCCTTCTTCGGTTCCGGCGTTTCGACGGCCTCCGTGGTTCCGGCGGGGCTCTCGCGCCTGCAGATCGTCCTGTTCGGCGAATCCGCCCTGCCGGGCTCCCCCGCGGGCTTCAGCGGCTCCCCGTTCGCGCGCGTGAAGGGCGTGCCGTTCTCCGCGACGGTCCGCGCGGTGGACGCGTATTGGAACCTGGTCACGACGGCGACCGATTCGATAACGCTCGGCGCCAGCGCGTCCTCGGTCACCTTGCCCGCGCCGCCCGCGCTGTCGGCGGGCCAGTCCCTTCCCGGAGGGCTGATCGTCTACACGACGGGTTATTTCACCCTGTCCGCGAACGACCTCACCAACTCGGGCGTGGGAGCCGCCACGAGCCACTTGTTCTGGTTCGTCCTTCCCAGCGTGTCCAGTCCGACCGGCTCGTTCTACATTCCGACCGGGGCTTCCTTGGCTTCCCTGGGCGGCGCCATCTCCGGGACCGCGGCCGACGGCTCGTCGGTGGGACGCGTGCGCGTGGACGTCCTGGAGGTCGAGACCGGCTTTCATTACGACGGCAACACCTTGTCGTTCAGCGCCGCCCTCCCGGTGTTCGCGACCACCACGCTGGCCTCTCCGCTGGCGCCTTCGACCTCCTGGTTCAACCCCATCCCGGACGCCGCGCTGACCAGCGGGCGCCATTACGCGGCGACCGCGCTGGTGGACGATCCCACCGGCTTCACCGGCGTGGCGGGAAGCACCTTCGTCGTGGACCGCTCGGCCCTCTCGTTCGGCTCGAAGAGCGGCCAGGGCTCGGCGATCGCGCTGCCCGCGACGTCCTCGGGCTGCGTTCCCGTGATCGCGACGGTCACGTTCACCGCGGGCGCCGCGGGCATCGGCGCGGGCGGCGCGGTGGCGATCCGCGTCCCCGACGGCTGGACGCCGCCCGTCGGCCTGGCGGGGTACCCGCCGCCGCCGGGCTATTGGAGCGTGGGGTCCACCTCGCCGGCGCTGGCGGCGGGAATCAGCACGGCGACGCTCAACCCCGCGGCGTTCGGAGGGCAGGCCTTGGGAGCGGGCTGGCTGGCCTTGACCGTCGCGACGAACGCCGCGACGAGCTTCTCGGCGGGCCAGCAGATCGTCTTCACCTACGCGGGCCTGCCGCCTCTGTCCCCGGGCGGGCGCGGGCCGCAGACCTTCGCGGTGTGGTCCGCGGCGGACGGGAGCGCGCCGCTGGCGCCGATCTCCTCCCAGCCCGCGGTGAACCTGTCGGCCGGGTCGACCAGCTATCTGGCCTTCACGGACGCGACTCCGTTGAACCTGGCGCCGCTGCAGGCGGCGCCCACCATCCAATTGAAGATCGTGGATTTGTGCGGAAACGACAAGCCCGGAGCGTCGTCGGGCACGGCGACGTTGTCCTTGGTCGTTCCGCAGTCGGGCGGCTACGTGGCCGACGCGACCGCGAAATTCTACGCGCTCAACGGGGCGCCGATCTCGAGCATCTCGCTGTCCACGGGCTTCGCGACCTCGGCGGGATTCACGATGACCACGTCCACCAGCGGTCCGACCTTGGCGTACCTCCGCGCGGTGTCGTCGTTCACCGCGGTGTCGTCGAGCGTGACGGTGACCGCCTTGCGCGCGGTCCGATTGACCGGGTCCCCCGAGACGTTCACCTCGGTTTCGGTGGACACCGGCTCATTGTCTCCGGGAACGACCAGCGTCGCGCTGTCGGCGACGCTGCCCGACGCGTATCCGGCGCGGCTGGTCTTCACCTTGGCCGATCCCGCGCTGACCTGGGACGCCGCGGTCTCGCTGGACGGCGCGAACTTCTCCTCCCCGACGTTCACGGCCTCCGGCGCCGGGGACGCCGCGAAGCCCATCGTCCTGACCTGGGACGGGGTGGACCGCGTGTCCAGTCCGCCGCGCTACGCGCCGCCGGGGCGCTACCACGTCCGCCTGCGCGCGGGGGGCGGTTCGGCCTTGGACCGGAGCCTGGAGGTCGTCGTCGCCACCACCGCGGGCTACGCCGGACGACTGGGCGCGGCGGGGGCGGGCGCCTTCGTGGTCGCGGCCGGTCCCGGCGCGGGCGACGGCGCGTTCGCGCAGGCCTCCGCGACGGGTTATTTCCTGCTGTCGGGCCTCCGTTCGGGCCAGGCCTACCGCCTGACCGCGACCACGGCGACCGTCGTGGGCGGCGTGCCGGCGACCCTCTCCACCTCCGTCGCGGCCGCGCCGGCCGCGGCTCCTTACGCGGACCTCGGGACGCTGGTCCTGCCGGCGCCGGCGCGCGTGCGCGTGTCGGCGCTGCTTCCCGTCGCGGCGCCCTACGACGTGGTCGGCGGGTTCGTCGGACGCGCGGCGGACGGTTCGGCCGCGTTCTCCGGGGCCCTGCGTTTCTCCACCGGCGCCGCGGTGTCGGACGACGGCGGGCCGCTGTTCGGGCGCGCGGCCAGCACGTGGAGCGTCTCCCTCGCCGCGCCGGGGGTTTACACGCTGGAGTTGGACGTTCCCGATTTGCGCCTATCCACCTCCGTGGCGGGCGTGACGGTGGGGCCCGGAGGCGCGGACTTCATTCTGCCTTTCGACAAGAAGGCGGGCGTGACGGGGTACGCCGTCCTGCCCTCCACGGTTCCCGGCGGAGTCACCGTCACCGTGCAGGCGACGAAGGCCGGGGCCGCGGCGCCCTCCGTCTTCGCCGCGGCGCTGGCCGCGTCGAGCGCGCCGTACGCGCTTTACGGCTTGGACGCGGGCTCATGGACGGTATCGGCGTCCGCGCCCGGCTTCGTCACGGTCTCCACCGCTTTGGTCGTCTCGGGCGCCGCGGACCTCCCCGGAGTGGACCTGGCGCTGGGCGCGGGGGGCGCCATCGTGGGCACGGTTACCGTGACCGGGAACAGCCTGGCGGCGACGCAATGCTTCGCCGGCATCGGAGGCGCGCCGGGCTCGTGCCCGGCGGGAACGTTCGAGGTGTCCGTCGAGGCGTTGGCGACCGGGACGCCGGACCGCGGCTCGGCGCGCGTCCGCCTTTTCGGGTCGGCGACGTCCAGCACCATGGCCTACGCGATCACCGGCCTGGCCCCGGGGCTGTGGACGGTGCGCGCGTCCTTGCCCGGCTTCGCGCTCTCGCCGGCGGGCGGCGCGACGGTGTCGGTCGCGGCGGCGTCGGTGTCCACGTCGGCGCTGACGCTCGCGCCCCTGGACGCGCGCCTGTCGCTGACGGTGCTGCTGGCGCCGCTGGCGGGCGGCGCGTGCCGCGCGCCGTCGGCGTGGACGTCCCTGGGCCTGAGTTTCGACGGCTCCGACGGCGCGACGCGCTCCTTCGGCGATTCCACGGCCCTCTCCGGCGCCGGATCTTTCGAGACCTTCTACTGCTCGAGCGCGACTTACTTCACGCCGGCCCTTCCTCCCGGTCCGGTTCGCGCGGCGGCCGTGTTCGCCCCGTCGGGCGCCTGGGCTTTCGGGCGCGCGCTGCTCTCCGACGGGGCCACCGCGGCGTTGACCTTGGATTTGACCGCGTCCTCGGCGCCGGTGTCCGGGTCATTGTCCTTCTCCGGCCTGGTCAGCCTGACGACGCGCACGGCCGCCGGCGTGCCCTATTCCGTGGCGGTCACGTCCGCCGCCGGCATCCTGGGCGCGGCGCCGAACGTCTCCTTCTGCCTCCTGGGCTCGGGCGACCCCGTGCCGCGTTCAGCGCTTCGCGCCGAGTTGATCCCTTACGACGCCCTGACCGGGACGCCGGCTTTGCGGCGGGGCGCGGGAGGCGCGGGCTCCTGCGCCGCTCCCGCGGCGTCCTCCGCGCCGGCCACGTCCGTCGGATTCACGGCGGCGGTCGGCGCGGACGGCTCCTTCGCGTTCTCGCCGGGGGCGATTCCGGGAACCTACCTCTTGCGCGTGCCTGGCGATCTGGACGACGACCCTTCGAACGGGGCCGAGGCCGTCGAGTACGACCAGTTGATCACGATCGGGGCCTCCGGCGCCGTCCTGGCGCCGCGCCTGACGCGCGGCTCCCGCGTGAGCGGCGTCGTGTCGGCGCCGGCGTCCCTGCCGCCGGGCCGTCAGTTCCGCGTGGCGCTGCTCGGTCCCGACGGAAGCCAGGTCCGGGCCGCCGACGTCTCTCCGGCTCCGGGAGGGACCGCGGTATTCTCGTTCGACGGCGTGGGCGACGGGCGCTACGCGGCGGTCGCCACCGATCTGTCGTCGCCGCGGGCGTTCTCCGCGCCGTCGGCCGCCTTCACGGTGTCGGCCGCCGACGTCTCGGGCCTGAATCTCGCTCTCGGAGTCGCGGGCGCGCTGCGGGCGCGCGTGGCCGCGGTGCGCTTGTTGCCCGACGGAACCCAGCAGACCGTCCTGATCACGGGCGACAACGCCGGCCTGCTGGGCCCGGCGTTCGCCGCGACGGCGACGGCCGACCCGGCGGCGGCGGGAGCGGAATTCGCTTCCCGGCCCGCGCCCGGCGGGGGCCTGGTGGACGAGCAGGGCCGGGTGGTCGTGGACGGACTTCCTCCGGGGACCTACGACGTGGTCTTCGCGGCGCCGTCCGACGCGAGCGCCTTGGGAGCCGGCGCGCTGGCGCTGGCCCCGGCGCGCGTGTCCGGGATCTCCGTCGCGGCGGGCCAGGTGGTGGATCTCGGCGTGGTGGCGATGTTCTCCGGGGCCGCGATCTCCGGCCGCGTCACGGACGGCGCCACCGGGGCGCCGGTGCCGGGGCTGGCCGTGTCGGCGCGGCCCAGCGCCACCGCGGGCGCGGCACCGGGCGCCGCGGCCCTCGGTCTGTCGGCGCTGACCGACTCCTCGGGGCGCTATCTCCTCCGCGGCTTGGATCCGTCGCGTCGCTGGTTCGACGTGACCGCCGCGCCGCGGGGCATGCGGGTGACCGGCTCCCCGCTGCCGCCGTACGCCGCCAAGCGCGTTCTCGGCGTGGACGTGTCCAGCGGCGCGGTGGTGGACTTCACGCTCACGCCGGCGCCGGGCGTGGTGACCGGCCGCGTCGCGTCGTCGGGCGGCGCGGCCTTGACGTCCTCGCTGGGCCCCGGCGATCCCGCCGGCCCCGGCGCGGCCGTGACCTTGCAGGCCGGCGGCGTGTCTCCGTCCGAGGACCCGCTCGCGGACCTGGTCCTGCGTACGAATCCCGACGGCACCTTCGTGATTCCCTCCGTCGCCGCCGGCTCCTACCGCCTCACCGCGTCGGCGCTGGGCCAAGGGAGCGCGGTCCGTTCCGTCGTCGTCGTCTCCAGCTCCGCCGACTTGGGCGTCGTGACCCTCGGCGCGGGAGGGATCTTGTCCGGCGCGCTGCGCCTGCCCGACGGGACGGCCCCCTCCGTGGACGAGGTCCAGGCGATCGCCGCGGCGGCGCCGGACTCGTCCGAATTTCTGTATGCCGCTTTGACGACGGACCCCACCGGGCGAAACGTCGTCGGATACAGCGTGGGCGGCATGACGCCGGGGCGGACATACCGGCTGGTCGTGTCCGGGCCCGGCGGAACGTCCTACGTTCCGCCCGAGGGCGCGGCCGTGATCCTGACCAGCACCGTCGCGGCGCGCGTGACGGACCTGACCTTGCGTCCGCTGCCGGGGCCCGTTTCGTTCCGCGCGTCGCGCAGCGGCGCGCGTTGGACGGTGACGGTCCAGTTCCCGCGCCCGGTCCGCGCCCGCTTCGCCGCCGACACCGACCCGGCCGTCCTGCTCACCACCGCGTCGGCCTCCGGCGCGCTCTCCGGCGCCAGCCTGTCCGCGGACCTGCGCACGGTGACCGCGTTCTACGATCCGGGCCCGGGCGAGACGTCGGCGGTGTTCCGCGCCAGCGCGACGCTGGCCGCGACCGATTGGAACTCGACGAATCCGGCCGCGGCGGAGTTGATCGCCGGGACGACGGCCTCCGTCGCCCTGGTCGGCGACGGGTTGACGCGGGCCGTGGCGTCCAACGCGCTGGGCGCGACCTTGACCTTCGACGGCGACGCGGGACGCGTGGTCCTGCCGCGCGGCGCGTTCTCGGTGGACGCGGCCTCGTCGGTGGCGGTCTCGTTCGCGCGTTCCGCCGCGCCGTCGGCCTTCGCGGCGGCCGCGCCGCCCGCGCCGCTGGCCGGGGCGCTCTACGACGTGTCCCTGCCGGCCGGAGT
>JAGWMT010000102.1 GCA_028871595.1 Elusimicrobiota bacterium | reverse complement strand
CGGCCGGCCGCGGCCAGTCCGGCGTGCGTTCGGGCGGCCGGGGCGTCCCCGCGGACGAGGGCTTCCTCGGCGCGGCGCAAGCTCGCCAGGTCGCCGCGCCACCGGCGCGCGGGCGCGGCGCGGAGCGGGGCGCCGAATTCGATCGCGCCGGCGGCGGCCAATTCGTCCGCCGCGGAAAGGGTTTCGCGGGCGATCAGCGCGGCGGGCAACGGATGCCGTTCCGCCGCCCGCGCCGCGGCGCCGATCACCGAACGCCGCCCATCGAACGACTCGAGCACGTCCCGGTAGAGCGAGGGAAGCATCCGCTTGGCGGAGACGGCGGCGCCCGCGCGCGCGGCGAATTCCGCCTGACAGACGGCGCCCAGCCGCCCCGTCCCTTCAATGGGAACGAAACCGACCGAGACGCGCCGCCAGCCCACCGGACGCACGGCCCGCAGGACTCGTTCCGGGCCTGGAATCCCTTTCTTCCCTCCCGGGACCGCGCGATGCCACGCCTTCGGACCGCCGCGGGTCTGGAAGAGGACCGGAACGAACGTGTCGCGGTCTCCGCTTTGGAAGCGCCAGACGTGGCGCGGGACGTTCGTCAGCGCTCCCGCTCCGCAGGCGTGCACGCGATTGAAATGATGGTTGAGGCCCGTGATGGTGCTGAGAAACGCGGCCTTGTCGCTCAGCGCGCCGGGACTGCGCGGGCGGGCGAGGAGGCCGCCCGCCTTGAACCATTTCCGCGCCGAGGGCTCCTGCCCGTACCAGATCTTGACGAGCTCGAGGAAATCCGCGCCGACCTCCCGGCAGAACGTCCCGTAGTCGGCGCGCACGGCGCGCAGCGCGTCCCCGCTCCAGCCCGCGCGCTCGGCCAGCGCCGAGTACGCGCAGCGGCGGCCGGACAAATGCGCCATCATCACTCCCGAGGAAAGGATGGGGTCGATGAACAGCGCCGCGTCGCCGGCCGCGTACCAGCCCGGGCCCGCGCCGGCGACGCTGTCGTAAGACCAATCGGCGGCGGCGAAGAGATCCTTTTCCGGAGCGCTCGGGTCCATGCCGCGCACGAGAGGCCGGTTCTTGAGGAAGCCCGCCAGCTCCGGCCGGCGCCGGATCGCGCTCAGGAAGAATTCGCGCATGCCGGCCTCGCCGCGCGCGGCCGCGGAGGAGGCCTTCGTCACAAGCCCGACCGAGACGATCTCCGGAGAGATGGGAATGTACCAGAACCAGCCCTCCGGCGCCGAACAGATGAAGATGCGGGAGGCGTCCGGCGCGCCCGTGTACCGGAATTTCCAGGGAGCCCCGCGAAAATAGCCGTAAACGGCCACGTTCCGGAACGAGCCGCTCGCCCGCCGCACCGTCCGGACCTTGGACAGGAAGCCGGACTGGCCGCTGCAGTCGGCCAAGACGCGGCTGAAGATCAAACCCGCGGCGCCGTCGGACGCGCGCAGCCGCGCCCCGGCCACCGCCCCCCGAAGTTCCAGCGGCTCGACGGCCGCGGTTCCCTCCCGCACCTCCACCCCGCAGTCGCGCGCGTGCGCCAGCAGCAGTGCGTCGTAGTCGGCGCGCGGAACCTGCCAGGTCGTCCCCAGCGCGAGGTTGACGCCGTAACGGCCCAATTCGACCTCCAGTTCGCTGAAGTCCGCGTCCCAGGGACGCCGGTCTTTCCCCCAAACGAAGGTCACGCCGACCTTGCGCACGAAGCCCGCCCGGGCGATCTTCTCGTGGACCCCCATTTCGCGCAGGACGGGAAGCATGCCCGGCAGAAGGGACTCGCCGACGTGGTGGCGCGGGAAGACGGCGCGCTCCAGCAGGACCACGCGGCTGTCCGGCGCGTAGCGCTTGAACAAGGTCGCGGCCGTCGTCCCGGCGGGGCCGCCTCCGACCACCAGGAAGTCGCAGCGGTCGCGCTTCACGCGGCCGCCTCCGCGGCCGCGCCGCGGGCGCGGGCCTCGTCCAGCAGCCGCCGCGCCCAGCGGTCGCGCGGACGCGCGGAGGCGGCGCCTTCCAGATCGGTCCAGTACATGGCCTCGCGCGCGGCCGGGGAGCTGACGGCGCCCTCGCGCTCCGGCGGCGTCCAGCTCCGGCGCGGGTCCAAGGGCGCGACGCGGGCGAAGTCCCGCGCGGCGTCCCGCGTCCGGCCCAGCTTGAACAGCGCCTCGCCGCGCCACGCCAGAGCCAGGCGGTAGCGCGCGTCCTGACGCACCGCGCGGTCCAGGTCCTCGAGCGCGTCGCCGGGACGGCCGAGAATCAACTTGAGGCGCCCGCGCCAGACCCACGCCAACGTGTACGCCGGCTCCAAGGCGCAGGCGCGGTTCAGATCGGTCAGGGCCTCCCGGTAGCGGCCCAGCCGGCGCAGGGCCTCGGAGCGCCACGCGCGCGCGGCGGCGGAGTCCGGCGCCAGCTCCACCGCGCGGTCCAGGTCCGGAAGGCCCTCCGCCGCCCGCCCGGCGGTGGCCAAGGTCCGCCCGCGCAGGGCCCAGGCCCAGGACGCGCCCGGCCGCTCGGCGGTCAGGCGCGAGAACTCCTCCAGCGCCTCGCCGGCCCGGCCGCTCTCGCAAAGGATTTCGCCGCGCTCGACTCGCGCCCACGTTTCGGACGGGTCGCCGGGGGGAATAAGCGCCAGGTCGGCCAGCGCGCCGTCGCGGTCGTCCAGATCGTGCCGCAGTTCGGCCGCCCAGGGGCGCACGAAAGCGTCCGGCGCGCCGAGGACCGACGCCTTCCGCAAGTCCGCCAACGCCTCGCGCAGTCCGTCCACGCGCCGACGGCGCCGCGCGTCCAGCGCCCGCGCCACGCCGCGCCAGGCCCGCGCCCAACCGGAGCGCGGAGCCAGCCGCACCGCGCGGTCCAGGAAAACGAGCGCCTGCGCGGGACGCGCCAGACAGGCCTCCACGGCGCCCGCCGCCAGTTGGACCGCCGCCGCGTACTTCCCCCCGCGCCGCGCCCGCGCGGCGACGAGCCGCGCGCGACGGTAGGGCGCCGGGTCCGCGACCAGGAGAAGGCTTTCGCCGTACTGGAGGTCCTGGCGCGGGTCGCGCGCCTTCAGGACGAATTCCGCGCCGGGATCGCGGAGGCCCAACTCGCGCGCGGCCGCGCGGATGGCGTCCGCGGGCGACGGCAACTCGCGCCGGCGCGAGTTTCGGGAGCGTGTCTTAGGCAACGGCCGCCTCCCGGGCCAAGGACGACAGCGCGTCGCCCAGCGCGCCGTCGGCGCGCGCGAAAGCGCGCACGGCGGCGACGGGATCTCGGCCTTGGACCTTCGCCAGCAGCCAGGACTCCACCGGCGAGGTGAACACCTCGCGGCCGTCCAAAGCCGCGCGGCAACCGGCGGCCGCCTCGCTCAAGAACGCGTCCCGGCGCTTCAGATCGGGTCCCGACGTCGCGTCGCCGATCGCGCCCTCCAGGCCCGCGCCGTAGGGCGGGGCCAGGTACGCGTCGGACGCGTAGTAGCGCCCGTCGGCCCCGAGGATCAATTCGTCCCCGATGGACACGGGCGCGCGCGCGCGGAAGCTGTCCAAGTGCCACAACGTCAGCGCGCCCGGCGAGGCCTTGCGCAGCGCGCGGGCGTAGCGGGCGAAACCCTCCAGCGCGGCCGTCAGCGAGGCGTGGGCCGCGTCGTTCCAGGGCGCGCGCACATCCGCGTGGAAGGACAGGCGCCGGAAGCCGCGCGCGCGCAGCCACTCGACGCTGGAGAGCAGCTTTCCCGCCGTGTCCTCGGACAGCACCAGGTTCGCGCGCCATTGCTCCGGGTCCATCCGTTCCAATGCGGCGGCGACCGCGGCGTGCGACGGTCCGCCCCCCGCCATCCGGCGGTGGCGGTCGTGGACCTCCGCGGGACCGTCCACGCTGGCGGACAGCTCCACGCCCAGCGCGGCCAGCGCGGAGGAAATCTCCGGCGTCGCCTTCGTCGCGTTGGTCACGAGGGTGACCTTCGCGCCCCCCGCGCGGGCCCGGCGGGCGACGGACAGGGCCAGGTCCGGGTGCAGCAGAGGTTCTCCTCCCAGGATCGTCACGCGCGCGCGGCTCCCGTGCGCGGCCAGGTGGCGGTCCAGGGCCCGCGCGGCGTTCGTCTCGCTGAGCACCGCGCCGGGCTTGCCGTTCAGGTCCAGGAAACAGTAATCGCAGGACATGTTGCAGCGGTCGGAGAGGAACAGGAGAAGGTTCACAGGCCCACCGTCCCGGCCAGCGCCGGCGGCGCCGTGGCCAGCGCTCGGAACTCGCCGTCGCCGAAGCGCCGGACGTACTCGGGCTCGACGCCGCGGCAGCGGTCCTTCAGGGCGCAGGCCCGGCAGGCCGGCACGCGTCCCTTCTGGCCGTCCTTCATGGCTTTCAGGTCGGTGGCGCGTCCCTCGGGACCCAGCATGCCCGCCGGCGCGGCCCCCGGGTCGCGCTCCCAGTCGAGCAGGAGGTCGGCCAGTTCCGGCGCGGCGCAGGGCGGAACGTTGGCGATCAGCAAGGCTCCCAGCTTTCCGGCCTTGTCCAGCAGGGCGGCCGAAGCCAGCAGCGGCCCGCGCGCCTCGGAATAGGAAACGCCGATCGCGGCCGCGTTCAGTCCCATCATGCCGCGCTCGTGAGGGAAGTACACGATCACATCCTCGATTTTTTCCCGCAGAACGAAGCGGCGCAGGAATGCCGGAAGGGCCTTCGCGTTCGCGCGGACGATCACGAAGTTGAGCCCCACCGGGACGCCCAGCTTCTTCAGGTGCGCGATCCCCCGCGTCAATCTCTCGAACGCGCCGGGGACGACGACGATGCGGTCATGAAGTACGGCCTCTCCCGCGTGCAGCGACATGCGCACGTGCGTGACCCCCGCCGCGATCAACGAACGGGCATATCGCTCGTCTCCCAGCCGCACGCCGTTCGTGACGAGGGTGATCTCCGTGAATCCGACCTTTCGCGCCAGCCGCAGAATTTTCGGCAGATCGTCGCGGAGCGTGACCTCGCCGCCGTGGAGATTGAGCTTCTTGGCGCCGCCGCGCGCGGCGGCGTACAGGGCCTCGGCCGCCTGCGCGAAGGACAGCTCGCGGCGCAGGAGTTCGTCGGTGATCGGCGGATTGTAGCAGAAGGCGCACTTCGCCTGGCAGGCGTAGTTCAGGAACAGCTCGAAGACGGCGTCGTGCGTTCTCACGCGGCCGCGGCCTCCTCGGGCAGGACCGGGAGGAACTCGGCTTCGCCGAACTCGGCCGCGTAGTTCTCCTCGATGCCCAGGCAGCGGTCCTTCAGCGCGCACGCCGCGCAGGCGGAGACGGCGCGCTTGCCGCGGTTGGTGACCTCGTGGATCAGGCCGCCGCGGCCGTCGGGCAGGGTCACGCGGTCCTCGGGCGTGTTTCCCTGGCCGCTGCCGGCGGGATCCACGGTCCAGTCCAGCATGAACGGCGCCAGCTCCGGCGCCACGCACGGCGCGAAATGGATCAGCTGCGGCATCCGTGCGGCGCCGAGCGCCCGCAGGCGCGCGAAACCCTCGCGCACGGGACCGACCGCCTCGGAGAAGCGCAGCTTCAGCAGCTCCTTGTTCTCGGGGAGGGCCCCGAAGCCCTGGTAGCGGATGAAATAGACGATCACGTCGTCGGTTCCGAGGGTCCGGTACAGCCACTCGACGGTGTCCGGGAACGCGCCGGCGTTGATCTTGTTCAACACGTAATTAACGCCCACGGAAACGCCCAGGGCCTGCATCAGCCGCGCGGCTTTCTCGATCTTCGCCAGCGCGCCGGGCACGGCGACCAGCCGGTCGTGCAGCTCCGGGGTGTGGCCGTGCACGGAGAAGCGCACGCGGTCCACCCCCAGCGCCGCCAGCTTCCGCGCGTAGGCGGGATCCGCCAGGCGGATCCCGTTGGTCGTCAATTGGATGGATTGATAGCCGATGCGCCGCGCCAAGGCCAGGATCTGCGGCAGGTCGTCGCGGACCGTGACCTCTCCGCCGATGAACTTCACCGCGCGGTAGCCGTCGCGCCAGCCCTGGAGCAGGCGCCGCGCCAATTCCGGCAGCGGAAGGCCGCGCTCCAGCTCCGGCGACGCATCGGGCGGATTGAAGCAGAACGGGCATTTCGCGTTGCACGCGTAGTTGACGAAGAACTCCAGCGACTTCGGCTCCGAATCCGGCGCCGGGAGCTCGCCCAGCAGGGTCGTCACCACCGGGGCGCGGCCGGCGCGGAGGGCCTCCTGGAGGCGCCGCGCCTCGCCGTGCGCCGGGAGTAGGCGCAGGGCGTCGCGCAGCGGCCGCGCCGCCGCGGCGCGGCGGCCGGACCACAGCAGGGCCTTGGCCAGCAGGACGCGCAGGCGCGCGGAGTACGGATTGAGCCTCGCCGCCGCGCGCGCGTGTCCCAGCGCCTTGGCGCGGTCGCCGGTGCGGAACGCCGCCTCGGCGGCCAGGGCGCGCGCCTTCGCCCAGCGCGGATCGCGTCGCGCGGCGTCGGCCAGGTCGCGCGCGGCGCCGGCCGTCAGGCCTTCGGAACGCAGGCGCGCCTCGCCCCTCCAGGCCAAACCCCAGGCGCTCGCCGCGTCCTTGAGCGCCGCCAACGCCTCGGCCGTCCGGCCCAAGCGCAGCAAGGTCTCCCCTTCCCATTCGGCCAGGCGCGGCTCTTTGCCGGAGTCCAAGGAGCGGATCTCCGCGAGCGCCGCGGCGGCCGCCTCCGGCCGCGGGCCGTTCCAGCCCAGCTCCGCGTTCAAGCGGACCGCCCGTTCCAGGGAATCGAGAGACTCCGGAACGCGGCCCAGCGCGCGCAGCGCCCGCGCGCGGTCGTGCCACGCGCGCGCGGTCGGCCTCAGCGCCAGGGCCCGGTCCAGATCGGACAGCGCGCCGGCCGCGTCGCCGGCGCCCAGCTTCAACGTCGCCCGCCAGGCCCAGGCGTTGTCGTAGCGCGGGTCCAGCTTCAGCGCGCGGTCCAGCGCGGCTTGGGCCTCGTCGGTGCGGCCCATGGTCCGCAGCGCCTCGCCCAGCCAAGCCAGGATCCAGCCCGCGGGCTCAAGTCCCGCCGCCCGCTCGAGCGCGTGCAGGCCCAGGGCCGTCTCGCCGCGGCGGAGCAGGTCCTGCCCGCGGTAGGCGTGCAGCGGCGCCGAGGCCGCCTCGCTGTAGAAGCCGCGCCAGTCGTCGCGCAGGCGCCGGGCCTGCAGGGCCGCCCCGGCGGGCGCGTCGCCCTGGCCGGCGATCCAGCACGACGCCGGGTCCAGACGGAACGCGCGGTCCGCGTCGCGCAGCGCGCCGGGAAGCCCGGCCTCGCGCTTCAGGCGGTAGCGCAGGACGTACAGCCAGGGCGCGTCCTCGCCGTGCGCCTTGAGCACCGGCGCCATGAGGCGCAGCGCGCGGGCCGGGCGCCCCGCCCGGCGCTCGTCTTCGGCCGCCAGGATCGCGCGCCACGGCAGTTCGCCCCAGCGCACGGGGCCCGCCGGGTCCGGCACGGGGCCGCGGCGGAGGCGCGCGGTCTCCAGGTCCGCGGCGGCGCCGGCCGCGTCGCCCGCCGCGGCGCGCGACTTCGCGCGCAGCGCGAAAAAATAACCCTGGCCCGGATCGAGGGCGATGGCCGCGTCCAGGTCCGCGCGCGCCGCGGCCGGCCGCGCCAGCGCCAGCGCCAGGCGCGCCTCGCCGCGCCAGGCGGAGATCCACGCGTACTCCACGCGCCGCGCGCCCAGCGCGCGCGTCAGGTCGGACTCCGCGCCCGCGGAGTCGCCGGAGAGCAGGCGGGCTCGCCCGCGCCAGGCCCACGCGCGGCCGTCGCTTGGGTCGAGCGCGACGGCGCGGTCCAGGTCGGCGCGGGCCTCGGCGACGCGCCCCAGGCGGAGCAGCGCCTCTCCGCGCCAGGCGCGCGCGGCGGCGTCGCGCGGCGACCTCGTCAGCGCCGCGTCGAGCGCGGCCAAGCCCTCGGCCAGGCGCCCGATCTGGGTCAAGGTCTCCCCTTTCCAGGCCAGCGCCCGCACGTCGCGCGGCCGCCGCGCCAGGTGCGCGTCCAGCTCCGCCAGCGCCTGCCGCGCGGACGCTCCGTCGGGCTGGCCTTCGGCGCGCCACACGCCCAGCCAGTCGTTGCGGTGGTTCAGGCGCGCCGCCCGGTCCAGCTCGCGCAGCGCCTCGGCGGTCCGCCCGGCGCCGCGCAGGGAGCGCACCAGTTGGCGACGCGCTTTCTCGAACTGCGGGCACAGGGCGATCCCGCGGCGGAGCGCCGCGGCCGCCTCGTCATGGCGGCCTTGCGCGTCCAGGAGGCGCGCGCGCCAGCCGTGGCCCTGGTCGTAGTCCGGGTCGAGGGCCAGCCCCGCGTCGAAATCCCGCGCGGCCTCGCCCGCCCGGCCCAGGCGCCGGTACGCCTCGCCGCGCCAGCAAAGCAGGAAGCCTTCCTTCGGCCCCAGCCGGATCGCCTCGTCCAGCGGCGGCAGTCCGTTCTCGTCGGTGCCCCCCTGGAACACGGCCCGCGACAGGAAGCCGTGCGCCCAGGACCACGCCGGGTCCAGGACGCTCGCGCGGCGCAGGTCCTGCGCGCCGCCCGCGTAGTCGATCAGCGAGCGATTGATCTCCCCGCGCAGCAGGAAGCCCCAGGCCCAGTCCGGCTCCAGCGCCAGCGCCGCGTCGGCATGCGCCAGGGATTCGCGGAACGCCCCGTCTCCGTCCCACACGCGCAGCAGGTTCAAAGCCAGGCCGACGTGCGCCCAGAACTCCCCGCGCGCGGCGTGGGCGTCCAGCGCGCGCAGCGCCGGGTGGCCGCGCCGGAGCTTCGCGGTCGGCACGGCCAGGGCGGCGTCGAACGCGCGGACCAAAGCCGGGGGCGCCCCGCGACCCGAGGCCGGGACCCAGTCGCGCGGCGGGACGTACGCGCGCCCCAGGCGGCGCAGGACGGACTCCCCGCCCGCGTAGGCCAGGTGGTGGATCAGGTTGGCCTTCACCGCGCCGCGGCGCAGGATCGCGCCGCGCGAAGAGCCCAGCAAGGTCAGCTGATGCGGCACCGGATCAGCGCCTCCTTCAGGTACGCTTTCATGGCGGGCTCGGTCCGCGCGGCCAGGGCGACGCGGTCCATGAACGCCCGGGCCATCTCCGTGCGCCAGCGGTAGGGATCGTTGCCCTCGTTGACCGACGGGTTCCGGTAGTAATCCGAGGTGCAGTTCTTGCAGGTCTCGGTCGCGAGGTCGAAGGTGCACGCGCGGTAGCGCTCCGGCACCCCGGCCTCCACGTCGCCGACCTTCGAGCGCTTGCGCCCCTCCCAGTCCACGAACGCGAAGGGATAGAACGAGAAATTCCCGTCGGGATAGGTCTCCATGGACGAGTGGAACGGGCACCAGTCCTCCCGGACGATGCCGTCCTTCAGCATCAGCGGCACCAAGGAGCAGACGACGGACAGGAAGCGCCCCTCCTGGGCCTCCGCCCAGACGTGATCCAGGACCTTCTGCATCATGGGCCGGAACAGATGCTTCTTCTCCTTCCAGCCGAAGCCGTGGATCACCTCGATCTCGATATTTTCGAATCCCAGTCCGACCAAGGTCTTGTAGTTGTCCAGCATCTTCCCGACGTTGTCCGGATGCACGCATTGGATCGCCATGGAACGCCGTTTGCCGATGGTGTCGAAGACGAGCGGCAGATTCGGGATCATTTTCCGCCACGAGCCCTTGTTCTTTTTGTCCCTCCGGTGAGCGTCATGCGTCGCCTCGTCGCCGTCCATGCTCACGGAGAGAAAAAATCGTTGGTCCGAAAGAAACTGGAGCCACTCCCGCTTCAACGGCAGCGCGGCGCTCGTGCAGATGGATAAATCCAGGTCCTTGCCGGCCTTCACGGCTTCGGCGCGCGCGTACAGCGCGATTTCTTTAACGAGCGGAAAATTGAGAAACGGCTCCCCGCCGTACAACAGAAGTTTTTTGACCGGGCCCGGCGAGGATAAAAGGAAGCGCACCAATCCGGCCACGTGATCCCAAGAAATCACCTCGCCTGAGTCCTTATCGATGAAGCAGTACTCGCAGCGTAACGGACAGGCGGTGTTGATCGCCACCTTGAAGCGGCGTATTTCCTTGTTCGTCGCCAGCCCCTTCGCGCGCAGGCGCGAGAGCTCCGAGGGGCCGTAGGCGGCGCCGGCGTCAGGAGACGCGGGGGCGGCCATAAAGCTCCTCGTACGCCGGATGGCCTTCGCAGCGGGCGATCAGGTCCTTCAGGCCCTCCGCGAACGCGTCGGCGACGCGGCGGAA
>JAGWMT010000101.1 GCA_028871595.1 Elusimicrobiota bacterium | reverse complement strand
CTGACCGGCCCGGAGGCGTTCCACATCGTGAAGGTCCTGCGCTACGGCCAGGGGCAGTCGCTGGCGCTGTTCGACGGCAAGGGCGGGCGCTTCGAGGGGATCATCGAGCGCATCGACGCCGACGGGACGGTCAGCGGCCAACTGACCGCCACGCTGAAGGCCGACGACGCGCGCGCGCCCGTGAAGCTGCATCTTTATCTCGGACTGCTGAAGGCCAGCCACTGGGACTACGCGCTCGAGAAGGGCACCGAACTGGGCGTGGCGTCGTTCATCCCGGTCCTGACCCCGCGCACCGTGGTCCTCCTTCACGAGGTCCAGCGCGTGCAGGCCAAGGCGGACCGCTGGGCGCGCCTCGTGATGGCCGCGGCCAAGCAGTGCGGGCGCGCGGATTTGCCGCCCGTGCGCGAGCCGGCTCAGTTCCGCGACGCGCTGCGCGCGGCGAAAGACCAAGGGCTGGTCCTGCTGGCGTGGGAGGGGATGAAGGGCTCCGTGGCGGCCGAACATCTGCGCCTGGCATTGCGCGAGGCCGATCAAAAGCGCGGCGCCGACTCCCTGGACGTGCATCTGTTCGTCGGTCCCGAGGGGGGCTTCAGCGAGGAGGAGATCGAGCTGGCGGAGGCGTCCGGCGCGGTCGTGTTCGGGATGGGCCCTCGCGTCCTGCGCGCGGAGACGGCGGCCGCCGCCGCCGTCACCTTGGTCCAATACGAGTTCGGAGCGTTATGAGCGATCCCGTCGACCCCGCCGTTTCCGCCCAGCTCAAGATCATCGCCGGCGCCATGGGAATGGGAATCGCCCTGTTGTGCCTGGTGATCGCGTTCCTATTCCTTCAGAACGATCACGTCGCGACGCCGGAGGGCCTGCGCCTCATCAACCTCCTGACGGGGATGGCCATGGCCGGGACCGTCGTGGCGATCATGGCGTCCGAGATTTTGTGGAAATCGGTCCTGTCCCGGGGAACGGGCGGCGCCGCCGGGCGAACCGTGGTCGGGGCATTCATCGCCCGGAGCGCCTGCCGCGAGGGTGCGGCCTTGCTCGGCTGCGTCACGGCCCTTCTGGCCGCGATGAACGGAGTCCTTCGCGCCCATCCGGCCTACTGGGTGGATATGGCTCCGGCCGTCCTGTTCTGGTCCTACCTGTACGTGCATTGGCCCTCGGCAACGAATTTGAAAGCGGAAATCGATCAAATTGTAAAGCTTCGCTGAAATTTCTCCGCCCCCCCTCGCTTTTTTCGCGCGGAGGGGGTATCCTGAGGCATGGGGTCGCGTCTTCGGATCGGCGCGTTGGTGTCGTTGTGCCTGGCGGCGGGGGCGACGGGCGGCGCGTTTTGGGCCAACGGGCGCAACGTCGAGGTCGAACCCGCCGCGAATTGGCCCGCGGACGCGCCGGTCTCGCTGGATGTTTCCCGGCCCACCTTGGTTCTCTTCGTGCACCCCGGTTCCCCGGAGGCGCGCGCGACCTTGAAGGAAGTCGCTCTTCTGCAAAAGCGCCTGCGCGGCCGGGTGGCGGTGAGCGTACGGGTCTACCGTCCGGCCGGGCCGGTGGCGGGGTGGGAGAGGCTGCCGGTGTGGAAGGAGGCCGGGGCCGTGAGCGGCGACGTGGCCGCCGATCCCGAGGGGGAAATCGCGCGGAGCTTGGGCGTGAACTCCGCCGAGTCCGCCGTGGTGTACGCCCCCTCCGGCCGCCTGCTTTTCCAGGGGCAGGTGGTACCGCGCGCGGGACGCGGTTTCTCCGAGGCCGCCCGCTTAAGGCGCCTGCTGGAAGCGTGGCGCGGCCTGGAGAACGGCCCGGTGGTGGGCGTTTCGGGCGTCAAATCGAAGGCCTGACGACCGCGCGAAGCGGTATAATCGCCGCATCGATATCTGGGTGAAGACGTTCGGCTGCCGCGTCAATCAGGCGGAAGGGGAGAGCCTGAAGGCGGCCCTGCTGTCCGCCGGCTCGTCGGAGGCGGAGGGCTTCGAGCGTGCCGACCTGGTCGTCATCAACACCTGCACGGTCACCGCCGAGGCCGACCGCGAAGCGCTGGCGCTTTTGCGCCGCGTGACGCGTCGCAATCCGGCCGCCCGCCTGGTGGTGACGGGCTGTCTGGCCACCCGCGACCCGGAACTGGTGCGCGCGGCCGCCCCGTCCGCCGTCTTGATCGGCAACGACGCGAAGGCTTCCATTCCAGCCATGTTCGGCTGCTCGCCGGCGCCCGCCGAAGCGGCGCTTCCGTCCTTGTCGGGGCGCAGCCGTGCCTTCCTGAAGGTCCAGGACGGCTGCAACATGGACTGCGCGTACTGCACCATTCCGTCGATCCGTCCCGATGCGTCCTCCGTGCCCTTGCCGGAACTTCTGGCGCGCGTGCACGCGCTGGCGGAGGCGGGCGTGCCGGAGATCGTGTTGTGCGGCATCCGATTGGGCCGCTACCTTTGGCGCGAACCCGGCGTTCGTGTGGATTTGGGCGGATTGGTGTCACGACTGCTCGAACTGCCCGGAGACTTCCGGGTCCGCCTTTCCTCTCTGGAGGTCACCGACGCGACCGACCGGCTTCTTTCTTTGATGGCCGATTCAGGCGGGCGTTTGTGTCAGTCCCTGCACCTACCTCTTCAGTCCGGCTCCGACGCCGTGCTCCGGCGCATGAAGCGCTGGTACTCCGCGGACTTTTACCGTCGCCGGGTGGAGCGATACCGGGAACTGGTTCCGGACGGGGGTCTGTTTGCCGACGTCATCGCGGGATTTCCCCGCGAGACCGACGGCGAGCACCGGGAGTCCGTGCGCTTCGTCGAAGCGCTGGATTTCGACGGGCTCCACATCTTCCGCTATTCGGCCCGGCCGGGGACCTCCGCGGCGGGACTCAAGGCCTTGGAGCCGGCCGTCATGCGCGCCCGCGCCGACGAGTGGCATGCCCTCGACGCCGCGCGCCGCGCCGCGCACGCGGCGCGATCCGTGGGCCGCGAGCGGACGGTCGTTCCGGAGTTGTCGGGGCGGGACGGCCTGACCGAGGACTTCCTGGCCGTTTCGTTGGCCGTCCCGGTTCCCCCCGGTCTGCGCCGGGTGCGGGTCACCGGAGCCGACGGACCCCGCGCCCGGGCGGCGGCCCTTTAGGCCCACCGGCGGGGGGAGCCGAGGGCCCTTGCCCCTTTGGGCCTATAAGGATATAATCACCGGGAGTTGATGGCCGACTGCCTTTTCTGCCGGATCGTCCGACGCGAGATTCCCGCCCAGATCGTCCTTGAGGACGAGCAAGCAGTGGTCTTCAAGGACGTCAATCCCCAGGCCCCGACGCACGTGCTGATCGTCCCGAAGAAGCATCTCGGGTCGTTGAGCGCGTCCACGGACGCCGACGCCGCGCTTTTGGGGCACCTGCAGCTGACGGCGCGCCGGATCGCGGCCGACGGGAAGCTTTCTTCGTTCCGCCTCGTGACGAACAACGGGCGCGGCGCCGGACAATCGGTGGAGCACCTGCACTATCATTTGCTGGCCGGCCGGCCGATGGAATGGCCGCCGGGTTGAAAATCATAAGTTCCGACGACGGAAAGGTGGTGAATCCATAATGGTTTTCGTGAAACTCAGAGAAGGCGAAGGTCTCGAAGAGGCCCTGCGCCGTTTCAAGCGCGAGTGCGAACGCAACGGCGTGCTGAAGGAAGTGAAGCGCCGCGAGCGCTACGCCTCCCCGGCCGTCAAGCGCAAGCTCAAGGCCGCCGAAGCCCGCCGCAAGATGCGGCGCGCCAAGCGCCGCCGCGTCCCTTAAGCACGGCACGCAAAGAATCGGCGCCGCGCCCTTGTGGCGCGGCGCCGGTTTCCCGTTTTTCCCGGAGGCACGACGTGGCCATGGTCCCGCCGGAAACATTGGAACTCATTCGTTCGCGGCTCGACATCGTCGAGCTGGTGGGCGAGTGCGTCCAATTGACGCGCGCCGGGCGCAACATGAAGGGCCGCTGTCCGTTCCACCAGGAGCGCACGCCCTCGTTCATCGTGAGCCCCGAGCGCCAGACCTTCCACTGCTTCGGCTGCGGCGAGGGCGGCGACGCGTTCACCTTCGTGATGAAGACGGAGAACCTGTCGTTCGTGGAGTCCATCGAGAAGCTGGCGGCGCGCGTGGGGGTGAAGGTCGAACCCTCCCAGGCTCTCGGCCCGCAGGACAAAGAGCGTCTGCGGATGAAGGAGGCCCTCGAGTTCGCGGCCGGGCATTACGCCGCCGTCCTCAAGAAGGATCCCGCGGCGGAAGCCGCCCGGAAGTACGTCGCCTCCCGGCACCTGAACGCCGCGTCCGTGGACGGTTTCCAGCTCGGCTACGCCCCGCGCCAGGGCAACCTGACCGCCGCCGCTTTGAAGAAGGGCTTCGAGGAGGAGATCCTCCTGAAGTGCGGATTGTCCGCCCGCCGCGCGGAGGGCGCGCTCCGCGAT
Organism: Elusimicrobiota bacterium; assembly: GCA_028871595.1. The sequence goes on along the minus strand of JAGWMT010000101.1, from coordinate 5,775 downwards.
TACTTCTTCGACCGCCTGATGTTCCCGATCCGCGACGCGAAGGGCTCCGTCATCGGCTTCGGCGGCCGGACGCTCGGCGACGGCGAGCCGAAGTACCTGAACTCTCCCGAGTCTCCGGTCTTCTCGAAAGGCCGCGTCCTCTACGGCCTCTTCGAGGGCGTGGCCGCGGTGCGCAAGTCGCGCCGCGCGCACATGATGGAAGGCTATATGGACGTGATCGCCGCCCACCAGCACGGGCTCAAGACCGCCTGCGCCGCCCTGGGCACCGCGTTGACGCCGGAGCACGCGGCCCTGATCAAGCGCTACGCCGACTCCGCCGTCATCGTCTTCGACGCCGATGCCGCCGGCCAGACGGCCGCGGTGCGCGGGGCCGAAGTCGCGCTGGCGGCGGGTCTGGCCGTGCGCGTGGCGAGCGTGCCCGAGGGCAAGGATCCGGACGAACTCCTGCACTTGAAGGGGCTCGCGGCCCTGCAGGCCGCGCTGGAAGCCGCCGTGGATCTCGTCGCGTTCAAGACCGAACTCCTGATCAAACGCGCCGGCGAGCTGACGCCCGAGTCGAAGTCGGCCGTCGCCAAGGACGTGCTGGGAACCATCGCGCAGTGCCCCGACGAGATTCTGAAGGACGAGTGGATCCGCCGGCTGGCCGGACGCCTGGGCGTCAACGAGGACTCGCTGCGGCGCGCGGGGGGCAAGGCGGCGCCCCAGTCGCGCCGGCCCGCGTCCGCGCCGGAGGCGGCGCCCAAGGCCGCGCCGGTCCGTGCCGCGGAGATTCCCGCCCACGACCTGCAGCTGCTCGGCGTCATCTTCAAGACGCCGGCGTCGGCCGCCGAGGTGCCCGAGGCGGCCCTGGATTCCGGGGCCGCGCGCCTGATCCTGTTGAACCTGCGCGCCGCTCAACCGTACGATAAGAGCTGGGGCCCGCGTCTGCTCGGGACTTTGCCGCCGGCCGAGTCCGCCGTGGCGTCCCGGCTGCTGACGGACGAGCTGGGCTACGAGGACCCGGCGGGCGTCTTGCGCGCGATGCTGGACAAGCGCGTGCGGTTGAAGAGGCTCAAGGAGATCGAGCCGATCGTTTTGTCGATGGGAGCCGGACGTCCCGTGGACGCGGGGCTGCGCGAGGAGTATCAGCGCCTCGTCGTGGAATTGAAGGGAACCAAGCGCTGACGCAAGGGAGAACTATGGCGATTCAGACGAGTCAGGCGATGAAGAATCTGATTGACCTTGGGAAGGAGCACGGCTACCTGACCCTGGAGGAAATCAGCCGCACGGTCTCCGTGGCGAACATGAAATCGGAGGAAGTCGACGAGCTGATGACCGCTCTCGAGGACCTGGGCATCGAGCTGGTGGACCGCAAGAAGCCGGAGGCCGAGCGCCCGGCCGTCCAGCGCGAGCGCTTCTCCGAGGATTGGGGCGGGTCGTCCGACATCTCCAACTCCATCCGCATGTACCTGTCCGAAATGGGCCGCGTGCCCCTGCTCAACCGCGAGGAAGAGGTCACCTTGGCGCGCAACGTGCGCGAGCGCGAGAAGGAGCTGCGCATGCTGGTGCTGGAGTCCCCGGTCACCATGCGCGAGATCCGCTCTTGGGAGACTTTGATCGAGGCCCAGGAGATGACGCCGAAGGAGCTGATGCCGCGCGGCCGCAAGACCACCGCCGAGCTCTCCGGCATGCGCCGCAAGATGAAGTCCGTGGCTCAGTTCATCACCCGCGGCGAGAAGCAGATGGCCGTGGTGCGCGCGAAGCTGGAGAACCCCAAGCTCAAGCCTCAGCGCCGCATCAAGCTGCAGAAGAAGATCGAGCAGATCAACAAGCAGGTCATCGCCCGCATCGTCAGCCTGAACCTGAATCAGGACAAGATCAAGCGCCTGACCAACAAGGTCAAGAACCTGGCCGCGAAGATCGACGAGTGCCGCGACGAGATGGAGCGCTACCAGAAGCGCTACGGCTGCTCGCATGAGGAGCTGAAGACGTACTTCTCCCAGGTCAAGAAGGGCAAGATGCGCGAGGCCGCGTTCAAGGCCAAGACCGGCTACGCGACGACCGCCGTCGAGGCCGCCATGGAGAACATGGACGCCGTCGTGGACCGCCTGCAGCGCATCCAGAACACCCTGCCGATCCCGATCGACAAGTTCCTGGAGCTCAACGACCGCATCGTGTCGCTCGAGGAGACCATCCTCGTCGACAAGCTCAAGCTGATCCGCGCCAACCTGCGCCTGGTGGTCTCCATCGCCAAGAAGCACGTGAACTCGAACCTGGAGCTGTCCGACCTGATCCAGGAGGGCGGCCTGGGCCTGATGAAGGCCGTCGAGAAGTTCGAGTACAAGCGCGGCTTCAAGTTCTCCACCTACGCGACGTGGTGGATCCGCCAGTCCATCAATCGCGCCATCGCCGACCAGGCGCGCACCATCCGCATCCCGGTGCACATGAAGGAGCTGATCTCCAAGCTCACCAAGGTCACGCGCCGCTACCGTCAGGAGTACGGCCGCGAGCCCAGCCTGGAAGAGTACACGCGCTCGCTGCACATCTCCATGGACAAGGTGAAGAACGTCCTGAAGATCATGCAGGAGCCCGTCTCCCTGGCCACGCCGATCGGCGAGGACGAGGACAGCTACCTCGAGGACTTCATCGAGGACAAGACCACGGCCGCTCCGTCGAACTCGGCCGGCACGTTCCTGCGCCGCTCGGAGATCGAGAAGGTGCTCTCGACCTTGACCGACCGGGAGGCGAAGATCATCAAGCTGCGCTTCGGCATCGACTCCGGCTATCCGCGCACGCTGGAGGAGGTGGGCCGCATCTTCCGCGTCACCCGCGAGCGCGTCCGCCAGATCGAGGCCAAGGCCATCCGCAAGCTGCGCCATCCGTCGCGCAGCAAGTCGCTGCGGGACTATCTCGACTAAAAGAAGAAGGCCCGGATGAAAAAAATACTGGAGATCGTGGTCGTCGCCGCGGCCCTGATCCTGGGCGTGTTCGTCCTGCGCCAGTGGCGCGCCCGCGCGGATGCGGGCGGGGGGACGTCCTTGGCCGGCCCGGGTTCCCGGCCCGGATCCGACGAGGAGGGGATCCAGCCCGCCGCGTCGCGTCCCCCTCGGGCCGGCGCCGTGGCCGGCCTGCCGATGATCAAGCTGGCGTCTCCGCCCCGGGCGCCGAAGCGGAACGGGGCCGTTCCGCCGCCGGCGTCCGTCAAGCCTTGAGCCGCCGCGCCGCCGCCCGCGTCAGCCTGGTCGTCTTCGCGGCCGTCCTGGCCGCCTACCTGATCGTCCACCGGAGCTTCGCTCCGGACGCGCTCCTTCTGTTCTGATGGGCGGCCCGGCCTCCTGGCTGACCTTCGCCGCCCTCGCCGCTTCGGCCTTCGCGCTCCTGCGCCGGCGTTTCCGGCTCGCGGCCGACGAGGCGTTCCTCGCCGCGGCGTTGATCGCCGTTTTCGAGGCTTTGGCCGCGGCCGCCGTCCTGGGGCATTTCGCGCTTTTCACGCGCCGTCCGGCGCTGCTGTCGGCGATCGTCGTCGTCGTCGTCCAAGCCCTGGCGGCCGCCCTGGACGACCCGCCCCGCCCGTTCCGCGGCGCGGCACCGGCGCCTCTGCCCCGGGTCCTTTGGCCGGCGGCGGCGGTGTTTTTGGGCGTGCTCGCCGTGCGGCTGCTCCTGGCGGCCGCGATCCCTCCGGAATCTTGGGACGGCCTCAGCTACCACATGCCGATCCTCTGGCGCTGGGTGCAGCAGGGGAACTTCGACATGGCCGGGTGGTCGGGACCGCAGCGCTATTTCCCATGGAACGGCGAGCTGTTCCCGGCGTGGTTGTCGGTCCTCGACGGCGGTTCTCTTGACGCGGCGAAGCTGGCCCAACTCGTCGCGCTGCCCATTCTGGGGGGCGCCGGCGCCGTCCTGGGGCGCCGTCTGGCCGGCCGCGCCTGGTCGGCCGCCTGCGCGCTGGCGTTCGCCGCGCTTCCCATCGCGATCATCCACGCGGGCGTGCCGTACGTGGACGGCCTGCACGCCGGGTTCTGGCTGGCCGCGGCGGCCTTCGCCGTCGCCTGGGACCGTTCCGGACGCCGGATACACCTGTGGCTTTGCGCGCTGGCCTTCGGCCTGACCCTCGGCACGAAGTCGACGGTGTATTTCCTGGCGCCTCTCGCGATCCCCATCCTGGCGTCGCCCGCGCTGCTCCGTGATCGGCGGGCCCCTTTCCTCCGTTGGCTGCCGGCCGCCGCGGCGGTCGGATTCGCCGCGGGCGGAATCTCCTTCGCGCGCAACTGGATCGCGACGGGAAGTCCCATCTTTCCGTACGCGCTGAAGCTCAAGGGGATCACGGTTTTTCCAGGGCCGTTGGAGCCCGGGGAACTGCTGGTGACGGTCGAGCGCTGGTTCGTTCCTTCCTCGTGGCGCTGGCTGGACTATCCTTTTCACGAGACCATGCGCGGCGCGATCGGGTATTCGACGGAGAACGGCTTCGGCCCGCTGTTCGCGGCGGGCTGGGTCCTCTTCCCTTGGGCCGCGTACCTGGCCTGGCGCCGACGTTCTCGCGCCGGCCTGGCCTTCCTGGCCCTGCTGCCGGCGACCGCGTTCTTCTTTCTGACCATGCATCCCACCCGGGAGCCGCGCTACGTCATTTTTCTGGCCGGCGTGCCGATCGTCGCGCTCGCGATGGCGCTTCGGGACTTGCGCGGACGCGAGCGGACGCTGGCGCTCGCGTTGTGGGGGGCGGGCGTCGCTTGGGGCGCTCTGGGCGTGGCCGGCTACATGGCGCGCGACCCCGGCTTGAGCCGCGCGTGGGCGTCCATTCGCCGCTCCGGCCGAGTGGACCCGCATGAGTATTACCGTTGGCAGTACGGTTCTCTGGGGCAGGCGTGGGCGTTCCTGGACGCGCGGCTTCAACCGGGGGACGCGGTCGCCCTGAACTACGGGGAGTTGATGCTCCCATGGGCCGGAACTCCGCCGCGCGCGCAGCTGTATATCGTGGGGCGCCACCCGAATGATCTCCCGGAAACGCTCTGGGCCGAGAGCGACGCGGACTGGCTGGATCTTCTCGGACGGCTTCGGGCGAGTTACTACGCGCTGTGGACGCCGGTCTGGTACCCGGACGTCGGCGAGACCGAGCGGGCGACCATCGCCGCGCATCCCGAGATCTTCACGAGCCTAGGGTCCTGGGACTCCTCTGGATTCGGCCGGGTCGAGCTGTTCCAGCTGAAGCGTTAACGCGGCGTCCCGGACTCCGCCCGTGGCGTAAACGGTCACGATGCGTCCATCGCAGGAATACGAGAGTTCCGGGGTGAGGCTGGCGCAGGAACGGACCGGCGCGAACACTTCGAAAGAAACGCGCGCTCCGTCGGCCTCGGGCGGCAGAGTCATGCGCAGCGTCCACGGCTTTCCGGGGGCGTTCCATTCCAGCCGGAAGCGCGTCCGGCTCCGCGCCGACCACCAGCGCGAGGCGGGCCCCATGGTCTCCAGCGCCGTCCCCGCGGGGAGCGCGTCCAGGAACGCCGCCTCGACGGCGCGTCGCGCCGGCTGGGGGCGCGTTTGCCAGACCAGGATGCCTTCCTCGTCCGATACCTGGCGCAGGGCGCGCAGAACGTCGGCGGCCTCGAGCGGAGGGCGGCGCGAGGGCGCCTCGTCCTGCAAAGTCATCGGAAACTCGACGATGCGGCTTTCACGGGTCATCGTCCGCCGCCGGGTCAGCAGGAACGGATGGTGGGTGAGGGTCTGCGCGGAGGTCAGGCTGGAGTCCCACGCATAGCCGGATCCGGCCAACGCCTCGTCCAGGATCTCGGGGTACTGGAGGTA
>JAGWMT010000100.1 GCA_028871595.1 Elusimicrobiota bacterium | reverse complement strand
AGCGCGGCCAGGAACGCGGAGTAGGAGCTGGACACGCCGATGTGCAGCCCCAGGCTGGACACGCCGGACATGACGCCGCCCATGCCGTCCTCGCAGATGCCGCCGACCGGGATCAGCCGGGAGGCGGGGTTGGCCTTCGCGTTCCACCAGCCCTTGCCGAACGATTTATTGATCGGGGCGATGCTGGTGGATTCGGACAAATCCGCGGCGCAGGCCAGGATGGCGCCGCGCGTCAGTTTGTTCAGATAGCCGAGCGTCTCTCCCAACGCGCCGCGGAGCGTCGCCGCCTTGCCCACCGCCGGCTTCAGCTCCTCCGGGGTCTCTTCGATCTTGAGATCCGCCCGGTACAAGGCTTCCAGATCAGGGCCGTTCTCGCGGATCTTCCGTCCATTCGGCGTGGCCTTCGCGGCGGCGGCCACGCATTCGGCCGCGTACTTCGCCACGTCGGGCCGTTTCGTCTCGAACGCGACGCGCATGGCCTTCAGGCAATCCCAATAGGCGGCCTCGACGGCGGCCGGAGTCTTCTCCCCGGAGAAGCGCGGGAGCTGTACGCCGAACGCCTTCTCGAAGGGCTCCACGCTCTTGTAGAACTCCGGGGAGCAGAACGCGTGGCCCGCGCCGTGCGAGGCCTTGCCGGTGATGCCGTAGTTCCAGCCCTTGGTGGTCCGGTAGACGATGGCGGTGGGCCGGCCGTTGTCCAGCTCGAGCGCCGCCTTCTGCGCCGCCAGCACGCGGCGGTAGTCGCTGCCGTCGCCGGCCTCGATCACGTTCCAGTCGTTGACGTACATGAGCTCGCGCGGGTCCCACTGCACGTAGTCGCCGGGCTTGTCGCCCTCGGCGGTGACCGCGTCGGAGTCGATGGACGATTGGTTCCAGTCGATGTGCATGATCACGTTCGACAGCCCGGTGGTGGCGGCGGTGGCGATGGCCTCATGCACGCGGCCGGCCGTCATGCCGCCCTCACCCTCGAGAATGTGAACGCGCGGACCGTGCACGCCGAACGCGTCGGCCGCGGCGACGGCCAGGCCCACGGCCGACGTGTCGCCCACGCCCGAGGCGCCGGTGGCCACCGGCACGAACGGCGTCAACGGCGTGGGATGGCCGTCCAGCGCGACGACCTGGAACTCGCGGAACAGCGGCGTGGACTGCGACGGGTTGCGGCGGAAGCCGAGCAGGTCCTCCAGGCGCAGGCGGCGGCGCTGCGCGGGCAGCAGGTCGGGCCGCGCGATGCGCACCCACTCGTCGCGCAGGGCGTACATGCCGTACAGCCCCGTGGCCTTATGGCCGGCGGCGTACACCAGCAGGTCGTTGTCGAGCGAGTCGGGCCGCGAGAAGTCGTACCGCAGATTCTTATAAAGGACGGAGAACACGATGCGGCCCGAGGAGATGCTGCCGCCCGGATGGCCGGAGCCGGGGACGAAGTTGAACATGATCGCGCACAGCGCGCGGTAGGCCGCGTCCATGGCCTCCAGGATCTCGCGGTCGGGCGTCTCCAGCGGCTCGGGCTTCAGGTAAACGGCCCGGCGCGGGCGCAGTTGGAAGGTCTCGGACTTCTCGGCGGTGGTGGGCATGGCGGTCTCCCTCGATGTCAGCACAGAATACCAATTCCCGCTCGCCGGGATTCCTCCGAGCGGAGGCGTCCGTATTTCTCCGGACGTAATGGGCGGGCAATAGAAGATAAAACATGACCTGACGGAGGTCGTCGGGTCTCACGCCCGGACCCTGAATCCTTTTCGCGTGCCGCGCATCTCAATATCGGAGGTGATTTCATCATGCGACTCGTCCCGATCCTGCTGGCCCTGCTCGCGGCGCCGCTGAACGCCGCCGACCTGCCGTCGGTGGTCGCCGCGGCGCTCTCCCGCTCGCCCGCCCTCGCCGGGGCGCGGGCGCGGGCACGCGAGGCGCGCGCGGCCGGCGACGAGGCCTGGTACGGCCGCCTGCCCCGCTTGAGCGCGCGCGCCTCCGCGACCCGAGGCGACGACCCGCTGTTCGCGTTCGGCTCGCTGCTGCAGGAGCGCCGGGTGACCTCGGCCGACTTCGCGCCCGACACCCTCAACCGCCCGGGCTACCAGACCGCCGTCCATGGCGCGCTGGAGCTGGGCGTGCCCCTGTTCACCGGCTTCGCGCTGACGCGGGCGCGCGAGCTGGCGCGGCTGGGCGCCGAGGAAGCCGACGCGTTCGGCGGCGCGGCAGCCCAGGCCGTGCGCCTGCGCGCCGCCGACGGCTATTTCAAGGGCCTCAAGGACCGGGAGCTGCTGGCCGTGCTGGACGAGGCCGTCGCGTCCTCTGAAAAAGAGGTCGAAAGCGCCGAGCGTTTGAAAAAGCAGGGCCTCGTGCTGGGCTCCGACCATCAGGCCGCCCTGGCGATCCTCTCCGGGCTCAAGGCCTGGCGCGTCCGGACCGCGGCGGAGGAGAACGCCCACGACGCGGAGCTGTCCGTCCTGACCGGCGGACCGGCGGACCCCGCCGGCGCCCTGCGCGACTGGACCCCGCCGGTCGAGGACGACGCGGCTTTGGTGGCGGCGGCGCTGGCCTCGCGCGCGGATCTCCGCGCGGCCGGCCTGCGCGCGGCCCGGGCCGGAGTCGTCGAGCGCGGCGCGGCGCAAAGCCTGCTGCCGACCGTGGACGCGTTCGCCGCCGTGGAGACGTCCGCCGACGGCTTGAACGCCGGCGCCGCGTCGCGGATGCTGGGCGTGCGCGCCAGCATGCCGTTCGGCGATCCCGCCTACCTGGCGCGGCGCGGACGGGCCAAGGCCGGGGCCGACGCGGCCGGCGACGCGCGCGCCGAATTGGAGGACGCGGCCCGCGCCGAGGTGCTGGGCCGCGCCGCGGGCGTGCGCGGGCTGATCGCCGCGCTTCCCGACCTGGACGAGTCCCTGGCCCGCGCCCAGGAGTCCCTGGCGCAGGTGCGGCCGCTGTACCGCGAGGGCCGCCAAAGCGTCATGGAGGTCCTGCGGGCCGAGGAGGCCGTCGCGCGTCTTCAAGACGCCCGCCTCGACGCCCTCTGCCGCCTGCGCTCCGAATGGGCCGCCTTGCGCGCCGCCCAGGGACGCTTGGACGACGCCGCGGTCGGGACGCTGGCCTCAAGCCTGGAGACTCCGCGATGAACACCCCCGCCCCGAAGCCCCTCGGCCCGGCCGGACGCCTGGCCCAGACCTTCATCCGCTCCAAGCTGACGGTGCTGATCGCGCTGGGCGCGGTCGCCCTCGGCGCCCTGGCGACCTGGCGCCTGCCGCGCGAGGAGGAGCCGCAGATCAACGTGCCGATGTTCGACGTGATGGTTCCCCTCCCGGGCTCCAGCGCGCGCGAGGTGGAGGAGCGCCTGGTCGCCGTGGGCGAGCGCCGGCTGATGGAAATCCCGGGCGTCGAGTACGTCTACTCCACCGCTCAGAACAACGGGGCGTTCTTCATCGTCCGCTTCAAGGTGGGGACCGACCCCGACGACGCGATGACGCGCGTCTTCACGAAGACGCACGCGAACCTGGACCTGCTGCCGCCGGGCGCGGGCCAGCCGCTGATCAAGCCGCGCTCCATCGACGACGTGCCCATCCTGGCGCTGACCTTGACCGGAAACGGCCTGAGCCCCCTGGAGCTGCGCCGCGCCGCGGCGGAGCTCCGGCGCGTGGTCTCGGCCGTGGACGACGTGTCCGATATCGAAATCCTGGGCGGCCACCGGCGCCAGCTCTCCGTGTTCTTCGATCCCGCGGCCTTGGCCCGGCACCGGCTGTCGCCGTTGGACCTGGCCGGGCTGCTGCGCGCGTCCAACAGCCGGCTTCCCTCCGGAACCGAGGAAACCGGAGCGCGGGCGATCAAGGTGGAGACCGACGCCTTCATCCGGAGCGCCTCCGATCTGAGCCGCGTGGTCATCGGCGTGTCCGACGGACGCCCCGTGCGCGTCTCCGACGTGGCCCGGATCGTGGACGGCCCGGACGACGATCCGCGCGACGCCTACGTCTACGACGGCGCGGCGCTGGGGCCCGCGGCCGCGGGCTCGCCCGCACGCGACGCGGTGACCCTGCAGGTCTCGAAGCGCCGCGGGTCCAACGCCACCGACGTGTCGCGCGCCGCGCTGGCGCGCGTGGAGGAGGCCCGGAAAGGTCTGCCCGCCGCGCTGACCGTGACGGTCACGCGCGACTACGGCGAGACGGCCAAGAACAAGTCCGACGAGCTCCTGTTCCACATGCTGCTGGCCACCTTGTCGGTCACGGCGCTGGTGGCGCTGGCGCTGGGCCTGCGCGAGGCGCTGGTGGTGCTGATCGCGGTCCCGGTGACGCTGGCGCTGACCCTGATGGTCTACTGGATGCTCGGGTACACGCTCAACAGGATCACTTTGTTCGCGCTGATCTTCTCGATCGGCATTTTGGTGGACGACGCGATCGTGGTGGTGGAGAACATCCACCGCCATTACATGATGAACGACGGGCGCCCGCTGTGGACCTTGGCGGTGGACGCCGTGGACGAGGTCGGCAATCCCACCTTGCTGGCGACCTGGGCCGTGATCGCCGCCATCCTGCCGATGGCCTTCGTCGGCGGCCTGATGGGGCCTTATATGCGGCCCATCCCGGTGGGCGCGTCGTTCGCCATGCTGTTCTCGGCCTTCATCGCTTTCGCGGTGTCGCCGTGGGCGTTCGTGAAGATCCTGACCTACTGGAAGCCGTCGCCCGCGAAGCACCACGCCGAGGAAGGGGCCCTGGACCGGACGTACCGCCGGATCATGGGCCGTCTGCTCGACGACGGGACGACGCGCGCCTGGTACCTGGCGGGAACGGCGGCGCTGCTGGCCGCGGCCATGGCGTTGATCCCTCTGAAGGCCGTGATCATCAAGATGCTGCCGTTCGACGATAAGGACGACTTCGAGGTGGTGCTGAACATGCCCGAGGGCTCCTCGCTGGAGGCGACGCGCGGCGTCGTCGCCGAGCTCTCCGGCGTCCTGCGCGCCGCGCCCGAGACCCGGCGCGTGATCGCTTACGTGGGGATGGGCGCGCCGTACAACTTCAACGGTCTGGTGCGTCACTACTTCCTGCGCACGAACCCCGATCAGGCCGACCTGGTGGTCCAGCTCACGCCCAAGGGCGGCCGCCGCCAAAGCCACGCGATCGCCCGTTCCCTGCGCGCGGCCGTCACCGAGATCGCGCGCCGCCACGGCGCGCGCGTCCAGGTGGCCGAGGTCCCTCCCGGTCCGCCGGTGCTGTCCACCTTGGTGTTCGAGATCTACGGCCCCGACGCCGCCCAGCGCGCGGACCTGGCCCGGCGCCTGCAGGCCCTGCTCGAGAAGACCCCGGAGATCACCGACGTGGACACCTACGTGGCGTCCCCGGAGCCGCTGGACCGGCTGGTCGTGGACCGGGAGAAGGCCACGCTCAACGGGATCGCGCCGGCCCAGGTCGCGGCGGCGGCGCGTTTGGCGCTGGCCGGGGAGACCTTGGACCTGGCGCACATGGATTCGGAGCTGGAGCCGGTGGACATCCGCCTGCGCCTGCCGCCGGACGCGCGCCGCGGCCTGGACGCGGTCCGGTCCGTGCCGCTGATCTCGCGGTCGGGAACGCCGGTGACGATCGGGGCGCTGACGCGGACGGACCGCGCCGAGGTGGACGCCTCCCTCCAGCACAAGAACCTGCGGCCCGTCTCGTACGTGATCGCCGACGTGGGCGGGCGCACGGAAAGCCCGGTGTACGCGCTGCTGGATCTCAAGCCCAAGATCGACGCCATGGCGCGCGAGGCCGGCGTGGACCTTCGCACCTGGTACACGCGCCTGCCCGACGACACGTCGAAGCCGGCGCTGAAGTGGGACGGGGAGTGGCAGATCACCTACGAGGTGTTCCGCGACATGGGCGTGGCGTTCGCCATGGTCCTTCTTCTCATCTACGCGCTGGTGGTGGCCTGGTTCGAGTCGTTCACGGTGCCGCTGGTGATCATGGCCCCCATCCCGCTGACCTTGGTGGGCATCCTGCCCGCGCACTGGGCGATGGGCGCGTTCTTCACCGCCACGTCGATGATCGGCTTCATCGCGGGAGCGGGCATCGTGGTGCGCAACTCCATCATCCTGGTGGACTTCATCGAACTGCGCCGGCGCGAGGGCATGAGCCTTCGCGACGCGGTGATCGACGCGGGCGCGGTGCGCTTCCGCCCCATGCTGCTGACGGCCGCGGCCGTGGTCTGCGGCGCCGGGGTGATCCTGTTCGATCCGATCTTCCAGGGTCTGGCGGTGGCCCTCATGGCGGGCGAGGTCGCCTCGACGGTGCTCTCGCGCGTGGCCGTGCCGGTCCTGTACTTCATGCTGGAAAAGCGGCGAGAGCTCGCCCGGGAGAACTGATATGAACCTCGATCATCGCATCCGCGCCATCGCGGGCGCGTTCGTGCTGGCCAGCGCGGCCCTGGCGCACTACGTCGACGTGCGCTTCCTCTGGTTCACCGCCTTCGTCGGCGCGAACCTGCTGCAATCGGCGTTCACGCGCTGGTGCCTGATGGAGGACATCCTGCGCGCGCTGGGGTGGGACGGGGCCCGAAAGGACTAAAATCTCCCCATGCGCCCCACCGAGCTTCTCTTCGCCGCGCTCTTCGTCTTCGCGCTCACGCCCTGGGCCTCGCCGCCCGTCGCGCTGGTGCTGGGGATCGCCTTCGCGCTGTTCTTCCCCATGCCCGCGCCGGAGACGGCGCGCCGCCTGACCAAGACCCTGCTCCAGGCCAGCGTCGTCGGCCTGGGCTTCGGCATGGATCTGCACCGCGTGCTCGGCGCCGGGGCGGACGGCTTCGTCTACACGGCCGGAAGCATCGCTTTCGCGCTGGCGGCGGGCTGGGCGCTGGGCCGCGCGCTGGCCGTCGAGAAAACCACGTCCTACCTGGTCTCGGTCGGCACGGCCATCTGCGGGGGCTCGGCGATCGCGGCGGTCGGCCCGGTGGTCGGCGCGGACGGCGAGCAGATGTCGGTGGCGCTGGGCACGGTGTTCCTGCTCAACTCGGCCGCGCTGCTCCTGTTTCCCCTCATCGGCCGCGCGCTGGGGCTCAGCCAGACCCAGTTCGGCCTGTGGGCCGCGCTGGCCATCCACGACACCAGCTCCGTGGTCGGCGCGTGCCTCAAGTACGGCGCCGACGCCCTGGCCGTGGGTGCCACGGTGAAGCTGGCGCGCGCGCTGTGGATCGTGCCGGTGTGCCTGGCCACCGCGGGGTTCACCCGCTCCAAGGCGAAAGTGCAGTGGCCCTGGTTCATTTTGTTCTTCGTGCTGGCCGCCGCGGCGAACACGTTTATTCCGTCGGCCGGGGCCGCCTGGAGTTATCTCAACTCCGCCGGGAAGGCGGGCCTCACGGCGACGCTGTTCCTGATCGGCTCGGGTCTGAGCCGCGCGGCCCTGCGCAAGGTCGGCCCGCGCCCGCTGGTGCAGGGCGTGGTCCTGTGGGCTTTGGTCGGCGCGATCTCCCTGGCGCTGATCCGGGCCGGCCTCATCCAATAGGCCGCCCGTTTCACCGCTATCTTTTCCCGCACGCCACGTCCTCCGCCTGGGCGGCGAACACCCCGGAGACGTCCACTCCCATCACCTGCCGGCACATGAGCGCCTCTCCGCACCGCCCCGGGTCCTTGGCGCGAGAGGCCGCGCTCAAGGCCGCGTAGGAGTCCTCGTCGCGCGGGCCGACGTGACGCGGCGTGCGCTCGACGTGCGGCGCGCAGGAGTCCGTATGGCCCGCCAGCGACCCGAAGGTGCATCGGCAATCCGAGAGCTCGCCTCGCATATTCAGCTTCTTGGCGAGCTCCTCGCAAAGCGCCGCCGGACGCGTCCTGTCGTGCGCGATGACCCCGCACGCGAGCGCGACCTCCTTCGAGCTCTTGGCTTCCTTCCCGGGAAGGGCCTCAAGGAAGCGGCGGCAGGCCCGGTCGAAGTCCGGGGTGGGCGCGTTGTATTCCCGGGCGAAGACCATCTTCGCGTATTCGCCGCGGCACCAGACGTCCCCCGGCATCATCGCGTCGTCTATCCCCGCCATGAACTGAAAAGGCTTGAGCTGGAAGCAAAGCGCGGGCTTGCGGGAGGCGAAGGCTTTGTAAACGACGTAGCGGCCCAAGGCCCAGAAAAGGGCGGGGTCGGCGGGCTTTTCCTTTAGAGCCTTCTCGACGGTGAACGAGGCGCGGCAACGGCCCGCCGCGGCCGCAGGACAGGCCGGCGCCGTCACGAGCAGCAGAAGCAGAAAGGTCTTCACACGACAGTTTTCCCCAAAAGTGCCGCGCCGTCAAGCCCCTTGCCGCTCCCCGGGGACGACGTTATAATGCTGACGCGATGGACTATCCGACGCGCCCTCCAGGCCGGGGCGGAATCTTCCTCCTGATCGCCTTCCTCTTCTTCGCGCTCCTGCTCCCGGCGGTCGCCGACGACTCGAGCCCCGCCGACCCGGAGGCGGCGCTCTGGCGGATCACCAAGGTCACGACTTTCCGGCGCGGCGACCGCGCCTCCGCCGCGGAGCTTGAGCTCGGCCGGCGCCTCTTCTTCGATCCCGGCCTTTCGATCAACGGCGCGATGAGCTGCGCCACCTGCCACCAGCCCTCCCATTACTTCGCCGACGGCCTGCCTCGAGCCCTCGGGCGCGACGGCAAGCCCGTCGCGCGCCACACGCCCAGCCTGCTCAAGGCCTACACGTACCGCGAGTTGTTCTGGGACGGCCGGGCCGCGACCGTCGACGAGGCCGCCTTGATCGCCCTCCAGACCCCGAACGAGATGGGCGCGTCGCTGCCGGACCTCTCCAAGCGACTGGCCGAAGATCCCGGCTATGCGGCGGCCTTCGCCGCGGCCTTTCCGGGCACCGCCATCAGCTCGACGACGATCGGCCGGGCCTTGGGCGCGTTCGTTTTGTCGCTGACCCCGCCCGAGGACAGCCCTTTCGACCATTTCCTCAAGAACCGCACGGGCTTGAGCCCGGCCGCCCAACGCGGCCTCATTCTCTTCTCGGGAAAGGCCAACTGCTACGAGTGCCACGCCTCGAGCCACCTCAACTTCGCCTCGCGCTTCCGAAACATCGGCCTCGCGCCGGGCCCCCAGGACGACCCCGGCCGCTACCGCGTCGAGCCCGTTCCGGAGAATTGGGGGGCTTTTCGCCCAGCCAGCCTGCGCAACGCGGCGCTCACGCCGCCCTACATGCACGACGGGCGGTTCAAGACGCTGGCGGAGGTCATCGATTTCTACAACGAAGGCGGCAACCACACCCGCTACCAAAGCTCGTCCATCAAACCGTTGCACCTGACGCAGGGAGAGAAGAACGACCTGCTCGCTTTCCTGAAATCGCTGACCTCGAGCGTCAAACCCGGCGACGAGCGTCCGGTGAAGCGCCTGATGTCCCCGCCCGCCGCGACGGCGCCGTCCACGCCGGAGCCGGACACCAGCGGGCTGCTGGCTCAGGCGTCGGAGCAGGCGCGCCGGCTCGAGGCGCTGGCGAAACTCGCGTCCGCGCCGGCCGGTTGGGGGCGTCCGGGCGTCGTGGGCGCGAAGGACGCCGCGGATTATTGCGCGCGGAGCCCCATGACCGTCGCGTTGCTGCCCCCCGTCGAGCGCGACCTCTTGTACTCCTGCTCGGCCTTCTCCTCCCGCGATCCCGGCCTCTGCCGCGCGATCCCCGGCGCTTTCCTTGAGGGGAATTCGACGGGAAACTGCGTCACGTCCTTGGAGGGCATGTCCTTGCTCGTCGAGCTCGCGACGCCGGGTCCCGAGTCCTTGCGCGCGTGCACCGCGGGCTACGGACTCGCAAGCCCCAAGCTCGCCGTGGAGGATCGAGGCAAAGCTTGCGCGGCGCTGGGAAGCGGGGGCGACGCGCGGTCCCGCTGCCTGGCCTTCCAGGCGGCGGCGCCGTACGTCTTCGTCGGCGTCCGCGTCGAGGACTGCGCCGACTACCTCTCGTACCTCATGACGGGAGCCGGCTGCGACACGTTCGCCAAAAATTCAGTCCAGCGCCTGCTCTGCCCCGCCTTCGAGAGCTACCGGCGGTCGCGCTGCGGTTCGGATTATTTGTGCCGCGCGCTGGCCGGAGACGCGCGGGCCTGCGACGCCGAACGCGCCGCGCTGGTCGCCGCGTCCTGCCGGCGGCCGGCGCGAAACTCCGGTTCCGGCGCGCCCTCGAACGCCCTGCGCCGCGAGTTGGAGGACGCCATCGGCTGGGCGACGAGCCTCCCGCTTCTCGACCAGGAGGGACGCGACTCGCTTCGACGCCTGCACGGGATGTTGGACGGGGAACAACCGTTCGAGCCGAAGGCCGCG
>JAGWMT010000099.1 GCA_028871595.1 Elusimicrobiota bacterium | reverse complement strand
CGTGACCGCGGGCATTCCCACCTTGGTCGCCGCGCTGGCGTGGGCGCCGTGGCTGTGGCTGGCGTGGCTGTCGGGAGCGTTCGCGCTGCTGGCCGCGGGGTTCGCGCTCCCACTGTTCTCCGGCCATGGGCAATTCCTCGTCGTGAACGGCGCGGGCATGGCTTTGTGGGCTCTGTGCCGCGACGGGCGGCGCGCGCTGCTGACCCGCCTCACGGGCGCCGGCGCGGCGGCGCTGGCGCTGACGGCCGCGCAGTGGCTGCCGACGCTCGAATTCCTGCGCCATTCCGTGCGCGCCTCTTGGGGCGGCGCGCTGAGCGGCGCCTACGCGCTGCCGCCGGGGGCTTTGTGGACGTGGATCAATCCCGGCGCGCTGGGCACGCCGCTGGACGGGACCTGGCACGACGTGCTGTCGGTCTTCTACGAGACCTGCGGCGGCTGGGCCGGTCCGGTAGCGCTGGTGTTCGCCGCGTGGGGGCTGGCGCGGGGGAGGCGCCGCGGCGCGGCGGCCGCTTTGGCCGCGGCCGGCGCCTTCCTGGCCTTCGGCCCGCGCGGTCCGCTCGCGCGCGCAGTGCTGGGCTTCGCCGTCCTTTCCTATCTGCGCACGCCGTCGCGCTGGCTGTTCCTGACCTTGTGGGGCGTGCTGCTGCTGGCGGGCGCGGGGCTGGCGCTCCTGCAGGAGCGGCGGCTCTCTTCGCGCGCGCGCCTGGGCCTGGCGCTCGCCGGCTTCCTGCCCCTGGCGTGGTGGGACGCGGCGTTCCTCCGGCCGCAGGACCCCGCGCCGTTCCTGAAGCCGCGCACGGAGATCGCCGAAAAGCTGGGCGGCCGCGCGGAGCGCGTGCTCACCGATCCGGAACTGGCGAATCCGAACAAGACCGCTTTGTATCATCTGATGAACGTGAACGGCTACGAGGCGTTTTATCCGAAGGGGGTCCCCGCTTGGGCCGCGGCCGCCGAAGGCGCGCCCGCCGCCGACGCCAGCCGCGTCTACGTCTCCCGCTGGCGCTCCGAGGCCGCGTCCCGCGCCGGCGTGGCCGCGCGTCTGTCGCCGGCCGGGGTGGAGCGCGCGGAGGCCTGGCCGCTGGCCGCCTTCGTCGACGAGCGCGGCCTGCGAGTGACGCCCGATCCGCGCCTGTGGATCGAGACCCCCCAGCGCTGGCGCGTGACCGGGGCGGTTCCTTCCGCGGCCGCGGCCGTGACCTTGGCGACGCCCGCGTACCCGGGCTGGAGCGTTCGCATCGGCGCGTCGCGGGTCGAGACGCGCCCGTGGGACGGGGTGTTCCAGCGGCTGGAGCTGCCGCCGGCGTTCCCGCGCGGCGCGGACCTGGATTTGACGCTGGAGTTCTCCCCGACGGGCTGGGCGTGGCTGGCGGCGCTGACCGCGGCGGCGTGGGCGTTCTGGCTGACGGCGCTGGCGCGGCGCGCGGAGGCGCCGTGAAGGGGCGCAAGCTGTTGTCCGCCGTTCTCGGCCTGGCCGGGACGGCGTTTTTCCTCTGGCTGGCGCTGAAGGACGTGAGCCTGTCCCAGCTCTCGTCCGCGCTGGCCGGCGCGAAGTGGGTCTGGCTCATCCCCATGGCCGCCATCGTGTACCTGGATCTCTTCGTGCGCGCGGTGCGCTGGCGCGTGCTCCTGTCGCGCGCGCGGCCCGGCGCCTCCACCTGGGAGCTGTTCCGGCTGGAGGCCATCGGTCTGGGCGTCAACAACGTCCTGTTCCTGCGCCTCGGCGAGCTGGCGCGAGGCGTGCTGGCCGCCCGGCGCCTGAACATCTCGGCGTTCGCCGCGCTGGCCAGCGTCGTGGTCGAACGCGCGCTCGACGTGGCCGCTTTGCTCGCCATCTTCATCGTCGCCTCCGGGATGGCTCCCGGCTACGCGCCGCAGGGCGTGCGCGTGGCCGCCGAGGTCGTCCTGGCCGGCGCCGTCGTCGCCCTCGCGCTGCTGGCTTTGGCCGAGACCGCCGTCGGCCCCGGGGGCTTCGTGGAACGGGCCCTGCGTTCGTGGCCCAAGGTCCACGAGCTGGCGTCGCAGTTGGCGCTCGGCGCGACGGTGCTGCGCGAGCCGCTGACCGCCCTGAACGCGGCGGGCCTCAGCCTGCTGCTTTGGAGCGTGGACGCGGGGCTGTACTGGGCGGGGGCCCGCGCCTTGGGCCTGGGCGCCCTCATGGATTATCCCCGCGCGGTGCTGACCTTGTCCTGGGCCGGCGCCACGTCCGCCATCCCGGCGGCCCCCGGCGCCATCGGCAGCTTCGAGAAGATCGTGGCGACCATCGTCCATCAATTCGGCGCCGCGCCCGAGCAGGCGCTGGCCTACGCGCTCGTCTGCCACATGGTCATGTACCTTCTGGTCACGGTGACCGGCCTGGTCCTCCTCTATCGCCTGGGGCTGTCGCTGACGGATCTGCGCGCGGAGGTCGAGAAGAAATGAGGCTGAACCTCCTGCAGTGGCTGGCCTGCCCCACGTGCGGCGGGGACCTGAAGTTCGCCGCGCTGGACAAATACCCGCATCCCGGCGCGGATATCCGGACCGCGACCTTGGCCTGCGCCGCGTGCAACGTCGAGTTTCCCGTGCGCGACGGCATCCCGCGCCTGCGCCCGCCCGCCGACGTTCCGGCCGACGCCGCCAAGACGCGCGAGAGCTTCGGCTGGGAGTGGCTGCGCTATCCCGGCTCGCGTCCCGGCGACGAGGAGATTTTCCTGGAGGAAACCATGATCCCGCGCGAGGCGTTCGCGGGCAAGCTGGTGCTGGACGCGGGCTGCGGGATGGGGCGCTACAGCGCCGTCGCCTCCGCGCTGGGCGCGGAGGTCGTCGCGGTGGATATGTCGGACAGCCTGATCCGCGTCGCCGAGGCGGCGGAGAAGAATCCCCGCCTGCATCCGGTGGAGGGCGACCTCCTTCATCCGCCGTTCAAGAAGAAGCTCTTCGACGCCGCCTACAGCCAGGGCGTCCTGCACCACACGTCGGACACGCGCGCCGCGTTCAAGGCCGTGGCCGCCTTGGTCAAGCCCGAGGGCCTGCTGTCCGTCTGGCTGTACGGCAAGGCCGGCCGCTTCGCGGAATTCGCCACCAATCCCATCCGGCCCGACCGCGCGTGGATCCTGGACGACCGCCGCCTGGCGTGGAGCATCGTTCTGATCCGCCACATCGTGAGCGACTTCGTCCGCTTCTTCACCACGCGCCTGCCGATCCCGCTCGTCTACGCCTTGTGCTACCCGCTGACCGTCCTGGGCGCGGTTCCCGGGATCAAGTACCTGACCTTCTCGGTGGATCCGGACTTCCAGGCGCGTCTCATCGAGAACTTCGACTGGATCTCGCCGCCGTACCAATGGCACCACACGAAGGAGGAGCTGACGCGCTGGTACGCCCAGGAGGGCTTCACCGTCCTGGAGCTGCTGCCGCACGGACTGGTGCCCAAGCCCGGCGCCTTGGGCCGGAAGAACGTTGCCTAGGCCGCTGTCGGTCGTCATGGTCAGCGCCGGCTTCTGGCCGGCGGTGGGCGGGGCCGAGCGCCAGGCGCTGGAGCTCTCCGTGGCCTTGGTCCGCCGGGGCCATCGCGTCACGGTCCTCACCCGCCGCGTGAACGGCCTGCCCGCCCGCGAGGAGGTCCGCGGCGTGAAGATTCGCCGTCTGCCCGTCTTTGGACGCGGCGCGATTGACGCGGCGTGCTTTCTGACCGGTTCGTTCCTGTGGCTGTTGTTTCATTGGACCGATTGGGACGCCGTCCACGCGCATCTGGCCGGCTCTCCCGCGTTGTCGGCGTCCCTGGCGGGCCGCTTGCTGGGACGCCCGGCGCTCGTGAAGCTGGGCGGGGGGCGGGGGATCGGGGAGCTCGCCTCGTCGGCGGAAACGACAGCGGGGCGGGCGAAGTTGCGAGTGCTGGCCGCCCTGCGGCCCCATTTCCTGGCCGTGGTGCCCGATCTGGCCGACGAGGCGCGCGCGTTTCTGGGCGCCGCCGACATCGAGATATTGCCCAACGGCGTGGACGTGGACCGCTTCGCGCCCGCCAACCCCGCGCGGCGCCGCGCGCTGCGCGAGGAGTACGGTTGGGACCAGGACGCGGTCGTGTTCCTGTACACCGGGCGTTTCTCCCCGGAGAAAAGGCTGCCGTGGTTTTTGAATTTGTGGAGCGCTTCGGCCGGAGCGCGGGCGCGGGCCGTCTTGATCGGCGACGGACCCGAGCGGGGCGCCGTCGAGGCGGCGGCGGTCGCGGGGTCCGGACGCGTCTCGGTCCTTTCGGCGCGCGACGACCTCGCCGGGTTTTATGCCGCGGCCGACGTCTTCTTCCTGCCGTCCACGTCGGAGGGGCTGTCGAACGCGCTCTTGGAAGCGATGGCCTCGGGCCTGGCCGTCCTGGCCTCGCGCGTCGGCGGCACCGCGCAGACGGTGGCGGACGGCCGCGACGCCCTGCTGTTCGACCGCGACGACGAAATCGCGCTGAAGAACGCCGTCCGGCGCCTGGAGACCGAACCGGGACTGGCCGCCGCGCTGGGCCGCGCCGCGCGCGCCGAAGCGCGGTCGCGCTACGCGCTCGACGGCCTCCTCGACCGTTTCGAGGAGCTCTACCGCTTCCGCGCGTCCTGAACCGCGCGCACGACCGCGTCCAGCGCCAGCGCGACGCCGTGCCCGTTCCAATGCGTGTCGGTGGGCCAGTACACCGATTCCTTCGAGGCCATGAACGGCCGGTAGAGATCGACGTAGTGGATTCCCCGGCGGCCCAGCTCCTTGTACAGGCGCGGCAGGTAGTCGTCGTAGCGGTCGTTGCGGACCAGGCCGTGGTACAGCGTGAACTTGTTGGGGATCGGGACGAAGATCAGCTCCGCGCCGTAATCCGTGCGGAGCGTTCTGGCGGTGCGCTCCAGGCCGTCCGCGATCTTGGCGATCAGCGCGTCGTCGTGCGCGGTATAAAAGCTGGTGGCCAATGCGGGATCCGTCTCGAGACGCGCGAAGAGGTACGGCGGATCCTTGGAGACCACGGGCGACAGGTCCGGCAGGATCCCGAAGCGGAGGTAGAGCTGGGTGTTCCAGGCTTCCACCAGCGGGGCCGTGAACACGCTGTTGAGCAGGAAGTAGCGCAGGCGCTCCTCTGTGTCCTGCTCGAAGAGCTGTTGGAACAACTTCTCGGCGACCAGGCGCGCGCCTTGAGGGGGCGCGACGATGGGGCGGCAGGGCTGCATCGCGGCGAATTGCGAGACATAGCGTTCGGCGCGCTCCACCACGACCACGCGGCCCCGTCCCGCCTCCGAGCCGGGGGCTTCGTCGCGGAACAGGCAGGCCGGGTCCGACGGCGTGATGCTGGCGAAGAAGACCGGCTCGCGCAGCGCCGTGGAGAGCAGCCGAACGAAGGGTTCGTGGCCGCGGTTTTCCGGGAGGTAGCTGTCGCCGGTGATGAAGAGACGGTAAGACGCCGTTGTTCCCGGAACGGACTGAAGGAGGGGAGGACCCACGGGATCGGGAAGGCGGATGCGGAAAGGGGTCAGCTTGACGTCGCGGTATGTGTCCCCGTACACGGTGTCGTGCACCGTGAGGGCCTCCATCAGGCTCACGTACGGATCCTTGGCGACGAAGAGGACCGCCGCGCCCAGGATCCCGAGAGCGCGGACGGCGAGCAGCAGGCGGCGGTTCTTATCCAAGGGCCATGCCTAGAATTGGAAGTAGATGAACGAGTGCGACGTGAATTTCCCGAAGAACAGGATGGACAGGATCATGCCGGCGTAGACCAGCCCGCGGACGGCGGCGGGCTTGTCCTTGAGCATGTGGCGGATGTTGCGGCGCCGTTCCAGCAGATGGACGGCCTCCATGAAGGCGATGCTGGCGAGGGCCAGGACGATCTCGCCGCGGCCCAGCCCCAGATCGGCGGGCGCGCGCCAGGCGGCGAAATCAAAGATCCGGCGCACGACCAGGACCGCGTCGGAAATCGAACGCGCCCGAAACGCAATCCAAGCGAAGGCGACCAGATGGAAGGTGACGAAGACCTGGAACAGCTTGCGGAGCTCGGGATGGCTTTCCAGGCGGGTCCACCGCGCGATCCGTTCCCGGAAGTCCCTCGTCGCGATGGCGAAGATCAGGTACGAACCGTGGATGGCGCCCCACAGCAGATAGGTCCAATTGGCGCCGTGCCACAGGCCGCTCACCAAGAAGGTGACGAACAAGTTGAAGCACCAGCGCGCCCGGCCCGTCCGGTTTCCGCCCAGAGGGATGTAGAGGTAGTCCTTGAACCAGGTGGACAGGGAGATGTGCCAGCGCTTCCAGAATTCAGAGACGTTCTTGGAAAAGTAGGGCCGGTTGAAGTTGTTCATCAGGCCGATGCCCAAGGTCTGCGCCGCGCCGATGGCGATGTCCGAGTAGCCGGAGAAGTCGCAGTAGATCTGGAACGCGAAGAAATACGTGGCCAGGGCCAGCTCCGAGCCGTTGTGGGCGCCGGGCGCGGAATAAACGCGGTCCACCAGCACGGTCAGTCGGTCGGCGATGACCACCTTCTTGAAGAAGCCCCACAGCATCAGCTTGAGGCCGTCCGTCACCCGGGCGTAGTCGAAAAACGCTTCCTGCCGGAACTGGTGCAGGAGGTTCTGCGGCCGCTCGATGGGGCCCGCGACCAGCTGGGGGAAGAACAGCACGTAGACCGCGTAGAAGCCCAGGTGCCGTTCGGCGCGCTGGTTGCCCCGGTACACCTCGATGGTGTAGCTCATGGACTGGAAGGTGTGGAAGGACAGGCCGATGGGCAGGAGGATGTTCAGATCCGTGGCCGGGTTGGCGAGGTGCAGCATCGACAGCAGGGCCGTCAGGTTGTCGTTGAGGAAGTTGAAGTACTTATAAAACGCCAGCATCCCGATATTGGCGACCAGACTGACCACCAGCATGGTGCGCCGTCGCGTCCCGGCAGAACCCTCGATCAGCAGGCCCGCCGTGTAATCGATCAGGATCAGGGCGAACAGGATCAGGATGTACTTGGGGATGAACACCATGTAGAAGTAGCAGCTGGCCAGAAGCAGCAGCATCCAGCGGAAGCGGTGGGCGACGGAGTAATACGCCGCCAGGACGATGGAGAAGAAGACCAGGAAATGAAGGGAGTTGAAGAGCATCGTCTCTTTTCCGGACGGCCGCGGGACCGGGACTTTATAGCAGTTTCGCCGAACCGCGGGCCCGGCGGCGCCCGGCGGCTTGCTAGAATGTCGGCATGTGCGGCATCTGCGGCGTCGTCTCCGGTCAAGGCCGGACCCCCGACCGGGCGGTCCTGAAGAAGGCCAACGACCTGATCGCCCATCGCGGCCCCGACGACGAGGGCTACTTCGTGGACGGCCCCGCCGGGCTGGCCATGCGCCGCCTGGCCATCATCGACCTCAATACCGGCCACCAGCCGCTGTCCTACGACGATGGGAACCTGTGGATCGTCTTCAACGGCGAGATCTACAACTATCAGTCCCTGCGCGCGGATCTTTTGTCGCGCGGACATAACTTGAAGACGAAGTCGGATACCGAAGCGATCTTGGCGCTCTATCGAGAAATGGGGCCCGCCTGCGTGACGAAATTGCGCGGCATGTTCGCCTTCGCCATCTGGGACAAGAAAAAACAACGCCTGTTTGTCGCCCGGGACCGCATCGGCAAGAAACCTCTGGTCTACGCCGAGCGCCCCGACGGGACTTTCGTGTTCGCCTCCGAACTGCGCTGCCTGTTCGCGCTCGATTCGTCTCTGCCGCGGGAGACCGACCCCGTCGCCATCGACATGTACCTGTCGTTGCAGTACATCCCGTCGCCGAAGACGGCCTATAAAAACATAAAAAAACTCCCGCCTGGCCACACGTTGATCTGGCAAGACGGCCGTGCCACCATCGAACGTTACTGGGATCTGCCTTTGGGTCGGGCTCCGGTCACGACGGATATCGAAGAAGCGAAGCGTCTCTTAAGGGAAAAATTAACCGAGTCCGTCAAACTGCGCATGATCTCGGACGTGCCTCTGGGAGCCTTCTTATCCGGCGGCGTGGATTCGTCCATCATCGTGGCGTTGATGAGCCAATTGTCCACGAAGCCGGTCAAAACGTTTTCCATCGGCTTCGACGAGGAGAAGTTCTCCGAGACGCGTTACGCGAAGCTGGTGGCGGATAAATATAAAACCGACCACACCGAGTTCATCGTCAAGCCGCAGATGGCCGACATCCTCCCCAGGTTGGCCTGGCACTACGGGGAACCGTACGCCGACGCGTCCGCGCTCCCGACGTATTATGTCTCGCGCGAAACCCGTAAATTCGTGACGGTGGCGCTCAACGGCGACGGCGGCGACGAGAACTTCGCCGGGTATCTGCGCTATTTCGCCATGAAGGCCGCGCGCGTGACCGATTCGCTGCCGGGCCCCGTCCTCTCGGCGCTCAAGGCGGGCACCGAGATGCTGCCCGACTACAACGCGCCGTTCGGCACGGTCTGGCGCGCGAAGCGGTTTCTTCGTTCGGCCCTGCTCAACGATCTGTCCGGCCGCCATCTCAAGATGATCTGCTACTTCGCCGAGGACGACAAGCCTGGACTGTACTCGCCCGAGTTCATCAAGACCTTGGGCGGCGACATGGGCGCGGCGAAGGGCTATATGGCGGACGCGTTCAAGGCCTGCGAGGGCCAGGATTTCGTGAACCGCATGCTGTACGTGGATTTCAAGACGTACCTGCCGGAATGCCTGATGGCGAAGGTGGACGTCGCCACGATGGCCTGCTCTCTGGAGGGCCGCTCGCCCCTGCTCGATCATGAATTCGTCGAGCTGGCCTACCGCATGCCCGGCGACTGGAAACTGAAGGGCCTGCGCGGCCACAAGTGGATCTTCAAGGAGGCGTTCAAGGATCTTTTGCCGGAGGAGATCTTGACCCGACCGAAAATGGGCTTCGGCATCCCGCTGGGGACCTGGTTCCGCGGTCCGTTGAAGGATTACTGGGCCGACCACGTGCTCTCGAAGGACGCGCTCGGGCGCGGGTACTTCACCGAAAAAGGGCTCAAAGGCATATGGGACGAGCATCAATCCGGCGGCCGCGATCACGGCTACCGGCTGTGGGCCCTGCTCATGCTGGAGTTGTGGCACCGGCACGCGGCCGACCCCGCGCCGGAGCAGGCCGCCGGCCCGGTCTGTGCCTAACGACGCGGCCGCCGTTCCCGCCCCGCGCGCCTGCCCGGCCTGCGGAGCCTCCGGCGGATATATTTTCGTCGAAGAGCGCCGCGATCCGATCGGCGGCGTGACGTACCGCCTGCACCGTTGCGCGTCCTGCGCGCTGGTCTTCTCCGAGCCGCATGATCCCGTGGGCCCGGAGTGGTATGAGAAGGCCGCGCCGCTACGCGCCGAGGAGCGCCGCCTGCCGCCCGCGCGCGACTGGCGCTACCGGCGCTTCCTGGACGCGGGCCTGCCCGCCGGGCGCGTGCTGGACGTGGGTTGCGGCGACGGAGGGTTCCTGAAACTGGCGGCGTCGCGCGGCTGGAAAGCCGTGGGCGTGGATTACGAGGAGCGTATGGTGGCGCCGGCGCGGGCCAAGGGCCTGGACGCCTTCGCCCAGGACTACGAGACCTTCCTGCGCGGCCGCGCCGCGGCGGAGTTCGACGCCGTGACCTTGTTCGACGTGCTGGAGCATGCGCCCGACCCGCGCGCTTTGCTGGCGCTGATCAAACCGGTGCTCAAGCGCGGCGGCCACCTGGCGATCACCTTCCCCAACGACTCGCGTCCCGCGCTGTTTCCCCGCGAGGAGTACGACTACCCGCCGCACCACTTCACGCGCTGGAACACCCGCGCCCTGCGCGGGTTTTTGGAGGGCGAGGGATTCTCCATCGTGGAGCTGGCGTCCGTCGGCCCGACCGCGCTCTGGTTCTCGGAGACCTTGTATTATGCTCTCATCGCGCCGCCAGCCTTGGCCCTGGCGCGCCGACTCCTGTTCGGCGCGGACGCAAAAAAGACGGTGACCGAGTTGTACGCGGGCGCCGCCCCCGGCGCGCTCACCGACGGTTCTCGCCGCCGCCGCCTGGCGCATGCCTTCAAACTGGCCTGCCGCGCGGTCACCTATCCGCTGGGCGGCGTTTTGGCGCTGGCCTGGAGCCTGAAGCGCGACGGCGGCGAGTACCTGTACGCGCTGGCGCGGCGCGAGAAATCCTGACCGATCGGTCGAACTTGCTCCGGAGCACGCATATCCACCTGACTACCCCTTTGGACTAAAATGAATCAATGTCCAAAGCATTCCCTGCGTCCCTGCTCGAATTCGAGCATTGGTTTCGTACCGACGAAGCGTGCCGCGACTATCTCGCAAAGCTGAGATGGCCTGA
>JAGWMT010000442.1 GCA_028871595.1 Elusimicrobiota bacterium | reverse complement strand
TTTGCATGGAGATCGAACATGACCGGATTGTAATGTCTGCGAAAGGCCGCCGTCGCCGCGGTGCGACATAATGATGTGATGACAGATCGGATAAAAGGAGGCGCCTGGGCGGCAACGTTGCTCATTTGCCTGTCTCCGTGCGCGCGGGCGGAGATCCTCTCGCTTGCCGACTGCCTGACGCGGGCCCGCGCGCGGTCGGTGCAGTCGGTCCAGGCGGCTTTGGCCGAGGGCCGGGCGAAGGCGGCCCGCGCGGAAGCCGGCGCCGGCCTGCGCCCCCAGCTTCTCCTCAACGGCCGGCTGACGCGCTCGGACGACGCGTCCACCAACCTTCCCGACGACAATAACGGCACCTTGCGGCTCCAGCAGTCGCTGGATCCCTTGGCTCCGGAGTGGGTGCAGGCCGACCAGCGCGCGGCCGAAGCCCGCGCCGCGGAATTCGCGCGCGTCGAGACGGCCGCGGACGTGGACCTCCAGGTCAAACAACTTTAGGGTCTTCTCCGTCCTGAGTGGGTAAAAACAGGCTGAGAAGCGGCGCTTCATCGTCGAGAAAGGGCCCGTCATGAGGCCGCAGAAATCTGGCACGATTGGCGGATGCGAAAACAGCTCCGTCTTCAGGACGCTTACCACTTCCCTGGCTTTCGTCCACTGCCGACCGTGGTGGGCGTCTTCGGAGACCGGCGAGCGCGGGTCATCCGCCTTCAACGTCGGGGAAAAAAACGGCGTGCGGGGCCTGCGGCCGGGTCTACCAGAGCTGGTACGATCGCAAGACGCGGCGAGTACGCGACCTCCCATGCGGGGAGATGCGCGTCTATCTGGAGTTGGAGATCCGACGCGTGGACTGCCGGAGCTGCGGCAAGGTGAAGCAGGAAAAGCTCGCCTGGCTGGCGGACAACCCGTTCGTGACCAAGCGCTTCGCCTACTTCGTGGGCCGGCGGTGCCGGACGATGACGATCAAGGACGTGGCCGAAGAGACGCGGATGGACTGGAAGACGATCAAGGAGCTCGACAAGGAGTACATGCGCGAGCAACTGCGGCGGAGGGGCAAGCCGCGGCCGAAGGTGATCGGCATCGACGAGATCTCGATCCGCAAGGGGCACACCTACCGGATCGTGGTCAGCGATCTCGAGAAGCGGCGGCCGATCTGGTTCGGAGGCGTGGACCGCTCGGAGGCGAGCATGGACACGTTCTATTCGTCGCTGGGCTCGACGAGGAGCAGGAATATCCGGCTGGCGGTGATGGACATGTGGAAGCCGTTTCGGCTGTCCGCGAGCAAGAACGCGCCGCAGGCGGCCGTGCTGTTCGACAAGTTCCACGTGATGCGGCAACTGGGCGAGGCGTTGGACAAGGTCCGCAAGAGCGAGTATTACCGCGTGACAGGCAAAGACCGGCGCTTCATCAAGGGGCAGAAGTACACGCTGCTGTCGCACCCGGAAAACCTCAAGCCCGACGGGCGCAAGAGTCTGAGGTTATTGCTCAAGGCCAACCGACGCTTGAACACGGCTTACATCCTCAAGGAGGAGTTCGGCAAGCTGTGGGACTACGGACGGGAGGGCTGGGCGCGGCGCTTCTTCGAGAACTGGCGGGAGTCGCTGAAGTGGCAGCGTCTGAAGCCATACGAGAAATTTGCGGAGATGATCGACCGGCACTGGGACGGCATTGCGGCGTACTGCAAGCCGGAGAACAAGGTCGCCTTGGGATTCGTGGAGGGCTTGAACAACAAAATCCGCGTCATCCAGCGGCGCAGCTACGGCCTACGCGACGAGGAGTACCTGGCGCTCAAGGTCCTCACCTGCATGCTCGATCCGATCTGAAATCAGGCGAAAATCACCCACTCGGTTT
>JAGWMT010000098.1 GCA_028871595.1 Elusimicrobiota bacterium | reverse complement strand
AGTCCCACTGGAGACCAGCGGTCGCACCAAGTCCCAACCCCCAGGAGTAGGAATAATCGACCACATAAAGCCCGAGCGGGTCGCTGAATCGAATGGGATTATTGTCGGCATATTGGTAGGCGTTGTTCGAACCTTTTCCGACACTATCAGCATAGAAACGCTGGCCACCTTCTTCGGGAAGGTAGCCAGAGCACGGATGCTATGGCGGCGGGATGAAACGGTAGAATAGGCGAGCCGAGAAACCAGCCTGGGTCCCGAGCGGCGAGGCGGGAACGAACAGGCCCGCCGAGGGCCAAATCAAGGCATGGGGTGCAACCCATGCGCGGACTGCCGTCGACGGGCCTGAAAACCAGGAGTCTTGTAGCAAAATCCGTCCAGTCTTGTCTTCCTGAAGGACTGCCCTACAACTGGGACCAGAAGCTGCGCGAGTTGGTGGTGGGCATCTGCCTGTCGCGCAGTTTGCTGCTGCAAAGCATCGCGCAAACCCGCGTTGGGCATGTCCGGACAAACGAGAACAACCTGTCGGCCTTCCTGAGCCGAAAGCGCTTGGAAATGTCGCCGGCGCAACGCGCCTGCATCGTCAGCGCGTTGAAGCGAATGAGTAGACGACGCGTGTGGAAGCAGGGCGGCAAAGCGGCGATGATCATCGACGGGACGTCATACGCGAAAACGCGTTCGCGCGGAAAGAAAAAAGCGATGCCCGGCAAGGGCAAAGTTCGTGTGCATAACCTGCCGATCGACGAGACTATCCTGGTGCCGGGCTATCAGGAGATCTGGTGCTGCCTTCTGCTCAACGATGGGACGGTGCTGCCGATCACGAGGCGGCTGTGGAGCGAGAATGGCCCCGACTGCGCGAGCATGAACCTTGCCGAAGAGGCGGAGATCCGTCGAGCGGCCGATATCGTTCGGGAGACATTCAAATTGGATGTCATCTTGGTGGCCGACAGCGGATATCGACGCAAGGAATTGCTGGATTGGCTGAAGCGGGTCGAGGGATTGGACTTCGTCATCCGCATCGAGGGCAATTTAAAGATCTTTATACCGGCTGTTGTCGGGACTCTCCGCCGAGTAGGAGAACATTTTTCCTCGTTGGACCCTGTGGCCGTCGCCGGTTTCAGAGTAGTCCATAAAAGGATAGTCGTAAGTCGAAATAAAATAGTCGCCGGCTTCCGGCGCTCCAACGCCTTGCCAGAAACCGAACGAGAGGACGCCGTCTCGGTGGATATGGCTGACCGGCGATTCGACGATAAGACGTTTCTCCAGAAGGAAGTCGATAAGCGCCGACAGGGACCGGCCGGCGAGTCGCGTTCTCGAGGCCAGCTCCGAAATTATCGTCTCCCGCGACGTCGGGCGTCTTGCTAGGATAAGCGCTAGAACGGCCGCATCGGGGACTTTCCATAAAGTTTTCTCTTGGAGGACTTCGAGCGACCAACTCGAATCGTTGCCAGCCGACGGAGGTCTTATCCGAACGCTGGGATTTGCGACGATAGATTCCATTTCCACGCTCCCGGTGAAGCTGATGAGCATACGAAAAACATCTCGACCCAATTCGAATGCCGTGAAAACGCGACTGGCGACTTCCCGCGACGCCCGCCCTTTAGCCGCGGTCCATATCTGCTGCTGGAAAGAGACCTATTCCGGGATCATGCCCGATGCGTTCCTGCGATCGATCCGATCAGCGGACCGTGCTACGATGTGGAAAAGAATCATCCTCAGCCGCCGTGAAAAGGTTTTCATCGCGCAGGTCAATCGACGGGTCGTCGGATTCGCCGCCTGCGGGCCGGCAAAGGAAATAACCCCATCTGATTGGGAGATTTTCGCCCTTTATGTGCTGAAGAATTCACAAGGTCGCGGGATTGGATCGCTGCTTTGGAATCGATGCCTCGGCCATTTGGCGCGCAGAGGTTGCGAGACATTTCATCTTTGGTCATTAGAAAAAAACGACTCTGCCAACCGTTTTTATCGGCATATGGGCGGGAACCCCTGCGCATTCAAACCGATCACCATCGGAGGGGAAGTCCTAGCCGGGCAAGCTTACTGTTTCAAAATCGGTAAGCGGCACTGAAACGGTCGGAAAAACCAATACCGTTAGGCCGGGGAAGTCGTCAAATTTCTCGAAGTCCAGCGTCATCTTCTCAAAAACATAACGGGCGGCGTCCCCGGTATTCAGAAAGGTGAGAAGTTTTTCGGGCAGGATGGAGGCGCCTGAGCGGCCGTACCGGATCGCGACGCCGACATTCCCTGAAAGAAGATTGAGAAAATCCTGTCTTGAGTGCAGCGACGCCTGTTCAAATGACTTCAATCTTACGCGTTTCTGGTGGAAACCAACCGGGCCAAGTACATCGGATACATAAAATATTACACCGTCGATCCGAATGAAAGCCCAGAAATATTCCTACACAACCCCCTCATGCTCACGGTCGTTGTAAGTAGTCCGAGTGAAGCTGCAGCGGCGCCCTACAAAGTCGAAAGAGTGCTTCCGAACGGAATATATCTTCATTCAAAAGACATCCTTTCATTGGCCCCGATTACAATCAAGCGCGCTAGCAAGGCGAAAGCCGTCTAATCGGAGATCAAATATGGTTTAACGCCGCGCGGACCTCGGCCCAGCGGCGCGTCAGGACGGCGGACTCCGCGCCGGCGCGGCGGACGGAGTCCAGCAGGGGGAACGTCGTCGCCGCGCCCGGGCCCCACTGTCCGTCGGCGCCGAACACCAAGCTTTTCTCCCCCGCCAACCCGGGCTTCTCGACGCGGATTTTACCGTCCGGAAAGCGGGCGGCCAACGCGGACATCGCCCCGGAGACCGCCTCGCGCGGGACCTCGCGGCGCCGCGCCCGCGACCACGCCGCCAGGAACGACAGCCCGCGCAGGACGTCGTAGTCGTAGAAGCGCGGAAAGCCGACCTTCAGGAATTCGGCGTTCATCACGCGCCCGTCGCTCCGCCGGCAGACCAACCGCCGCTCGATCAGGTAGTCGGCGCCGCGGTCCAGGAACGCCTCTTCCGACGGGGTGAACGGACGCCGCACGCGCAGCACCGCCTCCAGCGCGGGCAAGGTGGACTGGATGGACGAAGCCGTTCCTTTCGCGTAGGCCTCCTCGAAACAGTTCAGACCGCCGTCGGGCAGTTGATAATGGAGGAACCACGCCCGCATCCAGGGCGCGCGCCCGTCGAGGTCCAGACCGCAGGCGTCGAGCGCCTGATAGATGTTTCCCAACGCGCAGTGGCAGGGCGCGTCACGGTGCGGGTCCTTGCCCGCCGGAAGCGGCTCGCGGGGATTCGGGAAAAAGCGCAGGTAATGGGATTGGACGGCGGCGAACATCTCCTCGGCCGCCTCCGGAGGGATCGCGTCGGCGCGGTCCAACTCGAACAGAAGGGTCATGTGCCACCACGGCGAGTTCCATTTCGGGTAGTAGGGATCGCGCGCCAGGCTCTCACGCGCCGCCGCGGAGGAGAGGTAGGCCGTGGACGCGGCGATCCAGCGCTCGTTCATCGCGTCCATGTTAGCAAACGGAACTTGACAAAGTCCCGATCAGCAACTATAATGGTTACATTATGGCGGCCAACTCCCGGTTCGCGGTCGCGGTCCACGCCCTGGCGCTTCTGGCCTGGCACGACGGCGAAAGCCACAACTCGCGCGAGATCGCGGGAAGCGTGGCCACCAATCCCGTGGTGATCCGCCGCCTGCTGGCGCAACTGTCGCGGGCGGGCATCGTCGAGTCCACGCACGGCGCCAAGGGCGGCTTCCGCCTGTCCCGCCCCGCCGCCAAGGTCAGCCTGTTCGACGTGTACCGGGCCGTGGAGGAAGGCGGCTTCTTCGCCCTTCCCGAGAAGGGCAACGACGACTGCCCGGTGGCCTGCCGCATGAAGGAGATCCTGGACGGGGTGTTCGCGCGGGTGGAGTCCAAGGTCCTCCCCGAGCTCAAGCGCGCCACCTTGGCCGACGTCGTGCGCCGTTTGCCCCGCCGGGCCTGATTTTTATCGTTCATATATGTAACAGGAGAGGTTCCCAATGAGCATCACCGCCACCGCCAACGCCGCCGCCACCCCGGACGCCCTGGTCGCGTCCCTCCGCCGCCGCTACGCCGTCAAGAAGTTCGACCCCGCCGGCCAGATCCCCGCCGCGGTTTGGACCGCCTTGGAAGAGGCGCTCGTGCTTTCCCCGTCCTCCTACGGACTCCAGCCCTGGAAATTTTTCGTCGTGGAGAATCCCGCGCTGCGCGCGAAGCTCAAGTCCGCTTCGTGGGAGCAGACCCAGATCACGGACGCGCACAAGCTGGTGGTGTTCGCGGTCAAGAAGGACTTCGGCGCCGCCGACGTGGAGCGCTTCATCGAGCGCATCGCCGAGGTGCGCCGCCTGCCGAAGGAGGCTCTCGAGAGCTACAAGAAGATGATGCTGGCCTCGGCCTCCCTGCCGCCGGAGAAGGTCGCCGCCTGGCTGATCCGCCAGGTCTACATCGCCCTGGGCGTGTTCCTCTCGACGGCGGCGGCGCTGGGCGTGGACGCCTGCCCCATGGAGGGGTTCGACAAGGACAAGTACGACGAGATCCTGGGGCTGACGGCCAAGGGCTACAACGCCGTGGTCGTGGCGACCGCCGGCGTGAGGGCGGCCGACGACGCGGCCGCTTCGCAGTTGAAGGTGCGCTTCCCAAAGACCGAAGTCATCGAGACTCTCTAAATCCGATGAAAGCCGTCCTCGTCCGCGCTTTCGGGGGCCCCGAAGTCCTCCGCGTCGAGGAAGTCCCCGCGCCGGTTCCCGGCGCGGGGCAGGTCCTCGTCGCGGTGAAGGCGGCCGGCGTGAACCCGGTGGAGACATATATCCGCGCGGGGACCTACCCCCGCATTCCGGCGCTCCCATTCACTCCGGGCACGGACGCCGCCGGCTTGGTGGAATCCGTCGGCGAAGGCGTGACGGCGTTCAAGCCCGGCGACCGCGTCTACGTTTACGGAACCGCCGGCGGCGCCTATGCCGAGAAGGCCGTCGTGGACGCGTCCCGGGCGTTCCCCCTCCCCGCGAATCTTTCCTTCGAACAGGGGGCGGCGCTCGGAGTCCCCTATGGAACCGCCCACCGCGCGCTGTTCCACCGCGGCGGCGCGAAGAAAGGCGAGACCGTCCTGATCCACGGCGCCACCGGCGGCGTCGGCGTGGCGGCGGCGCAGCTCGCCGTCGCGGCGGGACTCAAGGTGATCGGCACCGGCGGCGGGGCGGACGGCGCGGCCTTCGTGAAATCGCTGGGCGTCCATTTCGCCTTCGATCACCGCGCCCCCGGCTACCGCGACGAGATCCTGAAAGCGACCGCCGGGAAGGGCGCGGACGTGATCGTCGAGATGCTGGCCAATATCAATCTTCCCGGGGACCTGGCGCTGGCCGCCCCCGGCGGACGCGTCGTCGTCGTCGGCAGCCGCGGCCCCGTCGCCATCGATCCGCGCGCGGCGATGACCAAGGACGCGTCCATCCTGGGCATGAGCCTCTGGAACATGAACGACGCGGACCGCGCGGCGGTGCACGCGTCTCTCGGCAAAGGGCTCGCGGATGGAACCCTCAAGCCCCTGATCGGCCGGAGCTTCGCCCTGGCCGACGCCGCGAAGGCGCACGAAGCGATCCTCGCTTCCGGCGCCCGCGGCAAGATCGTGCTGATTCCCTAACGTTCGCGCGGCGCGAAGAACAGATCGCGATGCACGCGCGGCGGGTCGTTGATGTCCGGTTCGACCACGTGGGACACGGGCCCGTCCCCATCCAGCGCCATCCCGATGAGTTGGGCGCGATCGGAAGCCGACAAATCCGCGTAGGGGATGTCCGGGTCGCACAGCGCCAACGGCGCGTACGGCGGCGAGGAGATGTGCACCGTGTAGCCGTCGGGTTCGCCCCGGGAAAGGAGGACGCGGACCTCGCCGCGCACGTCAGATTCCGCGAAGAAGTCCGAATTTTTCGTCCGGAAATGCAGCTGCACGTGCCCCAAGGGCTTCAAGGTTTTCAAGTCGAGCGTGCGCCCGGCCAGAACCCATTGGTTTTCCGCCGGGACCGGCTCCACGGGCGGCGAATAGGCGATGGCCGTGGAGAGGCGGACGACATCGCCCGACGGTATCCCCAAGGCGGAAGCCGACGTGCTTGAGACGACGACGGGAACGGCGCCGGGCGGGGCCTGGCCGATGCCGTCGGACACCTGGTCCAACCTGCGGTCGAACTGAGCCTTCCACGTGCGGTAGGCTCCCATCAGGGCTCCGCGACCGACGAAGAGAATGAGCGCCACAACCAAAATGACTCCCCAGGAAATGAGGCGGCTCACGCGCGCCCGCGCCGCCAGCTTATCCCGCTTCTCCTGGCCCAGCGCGTACTCGATCTCATTCTCGTCGTTGGGGCGTCCGCAGGACGGGCAAACGCCGACGACGGCGTCCATGGGCTTTCCGCAGCCGACGCAGTCCATCTTGTTCACCTCCGAATATTAGCAGGCGTCCGCGCTCCCGTCCAGGGGGGCGTCCCGAAGCGGACGCGTTCTGCTAGAATCGCCGGGTGCCGCGACTGGAGGATTGGGGCTGGGACGAGCGCTGGGCCGCGGCTTTCGCCGCGCAGCCCGGGAGCGGCCTATCGCCCGCGCGCGTCGTCGAGGAGCAGCGCGGCCAGTTCGGCGTCATGACGGCCGACGGCGTCCGCGCCGCGCGCACCACCGGCGCCATGCGCCATAAGGCCGCGGGCCGCGGGGAACTCCCCTCGGTCGGGGATTGGCTGGCCGTCGAGCCCGTCGCCGGCGAACGCGCGATGACCGTCCGGGGGATCCTCCCCCGGCGCTCCAAGCTTTCCCGCAAGACCGCCGGGGAGGCGATCGAGGAGCAGGTGATCGCGGCGAACCTGGACGTGGTCTTCGTCATGACCGCCCTGAACAACGATTTCAACGCGCGCCGCCTGGAGCGTTTCCTCATGGTGTGCCGCGAAAGCGGCGCCGAAACCGTTCTTCTCCTCAACAAACTCGACGCCTGTCCCGATCCCGCGCCCTATTTGGCCGAGGCGAAGGCGGTGGCCTCCGGCGCGCCGGTCCTGACCCTCAGCGCCGCCGTCGGGACCGGCGCGGAGGCCTTGTCCGCCTGGATCAAGCCCGGGCGCACGGTCGGATTCGTCGGCACCTCGGGCGTGGGCAAATCCACCTTGGTCAACCTGCTTCTCGGAACGAAGAACATCCGGACGGCGGCCACGCGCGCTTCCGACGAGCGCGGCCGGCACACCACCACCCACCGCGAGCTGTTCCTGCTGCCCGGCGGCGGGGTTCTTCTGGACACGCCCGGCATGCGCGTGATGGAGATGTGGGACACGGAGCGCGGAGCGGCGCTGACCTTTGACGAGATCGACGCGCTGGCGGCTTCGTGCCGCTTCAAGGACTGCTTCCACGACACCGAGCCGGGCTGCGCCGTGAAGGCCGGAATCGCTTCCGGAGCCGTGACCGCGGAGCGCCTGGCGGCGTGGCGCAAGCTGATGGACGAACTGGAGATAAGGAGGACGCGCGAGATGAAGAAGAACTGGCAGAACCCGCCGGAGACCGGACGATGAACGGCGGTCTCGGCGCTCTCGACACGTCGGTTCTCCTGATTTACTGCGCCGCGCTGGCCTTCATCGGCTGGTACGCCGCGCGCAAGAAGGCGCAGACCACCGACGAGTACTTCCTGGCCGGCCGCTCGATCCCCTGGCTGGTGACCACCGCCAGCTTCCTGGCCACCTGCATCTCCGCCTTGACCTTCGTGGGCACCCCGTCCGAGGGCTACGGCGGCGACTTCCGCTACATGTTCAGCAACGTGGGCGACATCGCCGCCGCGGTGTTCGTGGCGCTGATCCTGCTGCCTTTCTACCAGCGCCACAAGGTCACCTCGATCTACGAGGCGATCGAACGCAAGATGGGGCGCACGGTCCGCTCCGCCTGCTCCGGCTACTTCATCCTGACCCGGACGCTCGCCGCCACGGTGCGCATCGTGGCGATCGCCAAGGTGCTGGAGGTCGTCTCCGGCGGCAGCCTGTCCTTTCCCGTCTGCGTGATCGCCACCGTCGCCGCAATTCTCCTCTATACGACCGCCGGCGGCGGCCACGCCATCGCCTGGACCGACCTGATGCAGTTCTGCCTGCTGATCGGGGGCGGGGTGATCGCCCTGTTTTATATCGCGGCGCACGTGCCCGGGGGCTTCCCGGCCATCGTGGAAGCCGGCCGCCACGCGGTGAAGCCGGACGGGACCGTTTACGACAAGTTCAACTTCCTGGAACTGCTCAAGCCCGCGAACCTGGGGCTGTTCTTCCTGCTGGCCATCTGGGGCTTCTTCAACTCGTCGGCGGCCTACGGCACCGATCAGGACATGGTCCAGCGCCTGCTGGCCTGCAACGACGAGAAGAAGGCGCGCTGGAGCATGATCATCTCCGGCCTGGTCTCCGTGCCGATCTCGGGCCTGTTCCTGTTCATCGGCGTCGGCCTGTACGCCTACGCCAAGGTGCACCCGGCGCTGATCGCGGGCATGACCGACAACGACTTCATCTTCCCGCGCTTCATCCTGAACACGATGCCCCCCGGCCTGCGCGGACTTCTGCTGGCCGCCGTCGCGGCGGCGGCGATGGGCAGTTCCGATTCCGCGCTGGCGTCGCTGACCACGGCCTTCACCGTGGACTTCTACAAGCCGTATTTCTCGAAGGGCGCCGACGAAGCGTCTTTGGTCCGTTCCTCGAAGCGGTTCTTCGTCTTCTTCGGAATTCTGTTCGTGATCTTCGCCCTGCTGATGCGCAGCCTCGACAACCTGCTGTGGCTGGCGTTCCGGATGGTCGCCTTCACCTACGGCCCGCTGCTGGGCACCACCGTGGTGGCCACGATGACCGATTGGAAGGTGGACGGGCGCAAGGTCCTGGGGCTCATGCTGGGCTGCACCGTGCTCACCTTCGCCCTGGGCATGGCGGCGTGGCACCTCAACGACGCGTCCCGCCCGCTGGCCTTCTGGTCCCAGCTGCATTCGACGTACTGGCGCCTGTACGTGATCTTCGGCGCCCTGGCCGTCCCGGCCGGGTGCTGGCTCATGAAGGAAAACTGAGCTAGCTTTTCTTCGGAGCCGGCGGGGGCGCTTTGGCGTCGAGAGCGTCCTGGATGTCGGAGGCGTACAGAAAGCTGGGGCTGATCCGCAGGCTGATGCGCCCGTAAGGATCGATGACGAAGGTCTGAGGGATCTCGCGCACGCCGAAGGCGCGTCCCATGACGTCGTCCGGGTCCAGCCCGATCCACGGCTTCATCGGGTGCGCCAGCAGAAAGCGCTCGACCGTCGCCGGGTCGTCGTTGGTGACCGACAGGAACACGACGGGCTTGCCCGCGAATTCTTCCGCCATCTTGTTGAGATGCGGGATGGTCTCCACGCAGGGACGGCACCACGTCGCCCAGAAGTCGAGGACGACCACCTTCCCGCGCAACTCGGACAAGGCTCCGAGCGAGGTCCGCGGCGCCTGCAGCAACCGGGCGACTCCCACGTCCGGGGCCGGCAGGAGCGGCCGCGAGCGACCGCAGGCGAGGACGAGAAGGGACGTGAAGACGAGGAACGCGAGCCGCATCGGCCGATTGTAGCACGAGCGTCATATGGAATAACTACAATGCTCCCGTGAACGGCCCGAATCTTCAAGCCGCGCGGGAAGGAATATATTTATTCGCGTTGTGCTGGCTCCTCGCCAAGGTGGAGATCGAGATCGAGGGCGAACGCGGCTGGGCGGAAGGTTTGCCGACCTGGCGCTGGGAGCCCGAGTGGTTCCGAGCGCTGACCAACGGCAAGGCGGTCACCGGCTACCATCTGTGGCTGTCGCTTTTCCTGATCGCCATGTTCCACCTCCCGCTGGTCTACGCGGGCTTCTCGCGCGAGCTTTGGGCGAAGTGCGCGTCGTCCTACCTGCTGACGACGGCGGTGTGGGACTTGCAGTGGTTCGCCTGGAACCCCGCCTGGGGCCTGGAAAAGTTCCGCGCGACGCCGATTCCGTGGTTCCGCCGGAAACTGTTCGGTTTTCCGGTCGATTATTACCTGGCCGTCGCGGCCTCGGGAGCCAGCGCCTGGCTGATCTGGAGCCCGGGCACGACCCAGTGGCTGGTCAGGACCGGGACCGTCGCCGCGGCAAGCGCGCTGTCGCTGCTCGCCGCGGCCTGGAAACGCCCCCGGGACGCCTCCAGAGCCTGACGCGCGACCGCGAAAGCGGCGCGAGGCCGGCCCAGCGCCTTTGCCTTGCGGCGCATCGACGCCAGGCGCGACGGCGACGACAATAACTCCTCGACTTTCGCGGTCAAAGCGGCGGG
>JAGWMT010000097.1 GCA_028871595.1 Elusimicrobiota bacterium | reverse complement strand
CTGCTCCCCATCTGGATCGGCATCGCCGAGGGCCAGGCCATCGCGATCCGCTTCTCCGGCATCGTCCTGCCGCGCCCGCTGACGCACGACCTGCTGCTGGCGGCGATCAAGCAGCTGGGCTGGGAGGTGCAGAAGGTGGTGGTCTCCGACATCAAGGAGAACACCTTCTACGCGCGCGTCCACGTGGGCGACGGCAAGCGCGTGGAGGTCCTCGACAGCCGCCCATCCGACGCCATCGCCATGGCCGTGCGCGCCGGCTGCCCCATCCTGGTGGATGAGTCGGTGTTCGAGCGCTGCCAGACCTTGCACAAGCCGATCAGCGAGGACGAAGTCTCGAAATTCAAGGAAGAGCTGAAGAGTCTCAAGCCCGAGGACATCTTCAAGGATCTGAAGGGCAAGCCCGGCGACGAACCGCCGCCGAAGCCGAAGGGGGAGGGCGCGAAATGAACCGCCTCGACATCATCAAAGCCGTCTCGAAAGTCCTGACCACGAAGGGCGAGGCCGCCCTCGCGGTCGAAACCACGTTCGAAACCGTCCGCGGCGCCCTCAGCCGCGGGGAGAAGGTGGTCATCTCGAACTTCGGCACGTTCCGCGTGAAGTCGCGCCAGCCGCGCACCGGCCGCAACCCGAAGACCGGGGAGCAGGTCAGCGTGCCCGCGCGGCGCGGCGTGCGGTTCAAGGCCTCGAAGAATCTTCTCGAGTAATCGGCGGCCGACGGTCCGACTGACTCCGGGTCAGTTCGACCATTCGGTCAGGATAAAAATCGAATGGAACTGCCGTTTCTTCCCGACCGGGACTACTTCACCATGCGCGAGGCCGCCCGTCTGGCGGCCGTCCCGCCGCACACCCTGCGCTACTGGGAGACGCGCTTCGGCGACCTCCGGCCGACGCGGCTGGCGGGGGGGCACCGGCGCTACACGCGCGCGGACCTGACCCTGATCCTGGAAATCCGCGACCTGGTGCACCGCCGCAAGCTGACGGTGGCCGGCGCGCGCCGGGCGCTGATCGAGAAAAAGCGCGGCGGGGCCGAGGAAGGCCCCGCGGGAAAGGCCGCCGCCGACGGCGGTCCGGCGCTGAAGCTCTTGCGCGAAGTCAAAAAAGAAATTAAAATGCTGGTGGACGAGTTCGGCCGTTGAGCCGACGTTCCTTCCGCGCCTACGGCCGGGGACTGGCTCAATGGTAGAGCGCTCCCTTGGGGTGGGAGAGGCTACAGGTTCGATTCCTGTGTCCCCGACCATAGGCGCGGAAAGACGCAGCCGGACACCGGGGTATAGCTCAATTGGCAGAGCGCTTGGTTCGGGACCAAGAGGTTCTCAGTTCAAGCCTGAGTACCCCGACCAGTTATCGATGACGGACGGAAAGACGGGACGCCCTCGCGCGGGGGCGTCCCGTTCTTTTGCGTAGGCCTTGCGCCGGGTCTTGACAAATCACTAGAATGAGCGAAGCCGACCCCTTGACGCGTCTACACGTTTCCGTTCGCGGGCAGGTCCAGGGAGTCGGTTTTCGTTGGTATGCCAAGGAATTGGCCGACTCGCTGGGCCTGACCGGATGGGTGCGCAACCGGGAAGACGGCTCGGTGGAGTTGGAGGCGGAGGGACGCGCCGTCACGCTGGACGATTACGTCGTTCGTCTGCGGACGGGAAATCCCTCGGCGCGAGTGGACGCGATTGACGTGACGCCGGCCGCCTCTCGGGGCGGACATGGATTCGAGATCCGATCATAAGGGGATAACGATGGAACCGTCCACCGACACGATAAGCCAGTACTTCAAGGGCATCCAGAAGCTGGCCCTCGTCACGCGCGAGGAGATGCACGAGCTCTGGAAGAAGGCCAAGAAGGGCGACCAGGTCTCCAAGACCCGCATCATGGAGGCCAACCTGCGCCTCGTGGTGCCCATCGCCAAGAAGTACCACCGCCAGGGCATCGATTTCATGGACTTGGTGGAAGAGGGCAACCTGGGCCTGATGCACTCCATCGACAAGTTCGAGCCCTCCAAGGGCTACCGCTTCTCCACCTACGCCTCCTACTGGATCGAGCAGTCCATCCGCCGCGCGGTCGAGGAGCAGTCCAAGACCATCCGCATCCCGCCCCACGCCTGGGAAGCCCTGCGCAAATGGCTGAAGATGTGGGAGAAGATGCACGTGAAGCTGGGCCGCGACCCGTCCTTGGCCGAGATGGCGCGCGCCATGCACTGGACGGCCCGCCAGGTCCGCGGCGTGCTGGACGCGGCCGAGGCCGCCAAGGGCATGGGCTCCTTCGACGCGCCGATCGACTCCGAGGACGACAACATCACCGTCGAGGACATGATCGCGGAGACCACGGCGCAGTCGCCGGAAAACGTGATCGGCGTGCTCAAGCTCCACGATGAGCTGCACCAGGCCCTGCGCGAGATCGGCGACCGCGAGCGCATGATCCTGGAATTCCGCCACGGCCTCACCGGCCAGACGCCGATGACCCTGGAAGAAGTGGGCCGCCGCCTGCGCCTGTCGCGCGAGCGCATCCGCCAGATCGAGGAGCGCGCGCTTCTGCGCCTGCGCCGCGTGGCCAACCGCATGGGCCTGATCGAACTGGAGGAGGGCGGCCGCCGCGGCCACACGAACCTGCAGCCCGGCTTCGACACCCCGAAGCTGAAGACCGACATCCTGGGCCAGACCATCCCGGCCGGCCGCAAGACCGCGCCCACGGGCCCGCAGATGATCCGCCGCCAGCCGCGCAAGCTGATGTTCATGGCGCCGGTCAAGAACGGCGGCAAGAAGAAAAAATGACCGACTTCAAAAAATTCATCCACGACGTGCCCGACTTTCCCAAGAAGGGGGTCGGGTTCAAGGACATCACGCCCCTGCTGTCGGACGCGAAGGTGTTCGCCGCCGCCATCGACCGGTTGGCGGAGCCGTTCATCGGGGCGGGCATCGGGATCGTGGCCGGGATCGAGTCGCGCGGCTTCCTGCTCGCCACTCCCATCGCCTACCGGCTGGGCGCGGGCGTGGTGCCGATCCGCAAAAAGGGCAAGCTGCCCCGCGCGGTGAAGTCCGCCAGCTACGCGCTCGAATACGGCACGGATTCCATCGAGGCGCACGCCGACGCGTTTCCCAAGGGCGTGAAGGTCCTGCTGGTGGACGACGTGCTGGCCACCGGCGGCACGGCCGCGGCCGCCATCTCGCTGATCGAGGCCATCGGGGGGACCTTGGCCGGCACGGCCTTCCTGATCGAGCTGGGCTTCCTGAACGGCCGGACGAAGCTCCCCGGCCGCAAGATCCACTCGCTCGTCAGCTACTGATCTCTTGTCGCCTCGATAGCTCAATGGATAGAGCTACTCCGTCCTAAGGGGAAAAACGCGGTTTTGCGCCTTTTCGCGGGGCTTTGAGGAATTCTGTTTTTCTCGGATTTCTCGTCAAGAAACCGCCCCGCGACTTTGCTCCGCTTTGCGGTCCTTTGGCGGATTCTGAAGCGCGCTGGACACCATATGTACACCAACGCGGTCGCGCGCCCAGATCGGCGTGAAAGGACGGCCTACAGGATGGACAGCAGTTTCTCGGTCACGACCCGCGCCGCCTCGGCCGCGTCGTAACGAACGCCCGCCGCCAGCAGGGGCCGCAAGTCCTCGCTGAACTGCCGCGAGGCCGCCTTCTCCTCCAGGTTCCGCTCGAACAGCTTCCGCGTGATCTTGTGGCCTTTGGCGTCCAGATACCTGCGGAAGGCCGCCGTGACGCGCCGCGGATCGGCGCCCATCGCATCCAGTCCCAGCCACAGATCGAAGAGGTCCCGGCCCTTGCGGCGCTGGTACTCGGGGTCGAAGACCGAGAAATGCTCGCGGCTGTTGATCTCGATCTTGAGGCGCAACGGCACCACCGGCGCGATCTCCGACTCCATCCGGTAGCGCAGCGTCACGTTGTCGGGGTTGTTCTCCCGGCGCGGCTGGCCCAAGATCGGATCGAGCCTGGCGCGGATGGCGCTCATGACCGGGCCGATGGGGCCCGCCGCCACCTGGACGAGGTCGATATCCTCGGAATAGCGGTGCGGCGACTTGACGAGAAGCTTGAGCAAGGCGGTCCCGCCGCGCAGGAGCAGCGCCTTCGAAAGCGCCGGCTCCTGAAAGATCTCGGTCAAGGCACGGCACAGGATCAGGTCCTGCTCGACCTGGGCGTCCTGCGGCCAAGGCGCGACGTTGCGCCAATGGGTGATCGCGGCCTCGGGGATCATGCTTCCGGCTCCAACCTGGCGTTGATCCACAGGCCCCATTTGCGGCTCTCGGGGGCGGGGAAGGGCGCCGCAGGGTCCAGAGGCCGCCACGGAGCCCCCCGGGCCCATCCTGCGAAGCCCTGGGACAGGTCCCGGCGGCCAACCTTATCCAGGAGGTATCCCAGCCGCTGGGCCACGAGGACCTCGCCGTGCCGCTTCACGGTCTGCCGGAGCTTGGCGGCGTCCAGCTTCTCCGCCAGCTCGGAAAGGACGGTGACGACGTTCTCCAGCCCTCCCGCGGCCTTGAAATAACGGACGAGGTCCCAGGCGGTCGTCTCGGGCGTCGAAACCTTCATGAGGCCGGTCGGGGTCTTGACCTCCTGGGTCTGGGAACGGTCGAACAGCCCCTTCCCATGGAACCGGATCAGCACGTTGCCGGAACGGACGGGACGGGACGCCCGCTCGGGGATGACGACTTGGAACTCCTGCGGGCGATGGTGCGCCGCGCCGTGCACCTGCGCGGCGGAAAGAAGGCCCACGTAGTAGGGCCGGGCCATGTCCGTCATCAGTTCGTGGATGAACCATTCGGCCGGCAAGGTGCCGCCGGCTCGATGCTGCGCATCGACGATCACGTAGAACCCGGACCTCGGCATAGTCAGGCCGTGGGCGCGCACCAGGCGATGCAAGGACATGTAGGTGGCCGCCGCCGAGCCCCCCAGGCGCCGGGCGGCCTCCTCGCGGGCGAACGTATAGCGACCCTGCCCGAGGAGCTCCTCCACGAAACGGCTGGCCTTCAACGAATGGGACCCTTTCATTTCAGTATCAAATTATAACGGGTTTCGTAATAATCCGCCACCGTTTTATGAAACGGTTTTACAGACCCGCGTCAGTCCCCGCAGCTTCCCCAGACGCTTATTGACGACCGAAAGGTCGAACGCCTCCGGATCGAACCCGCGCGCGACGGCAGACGACGGCCAGCAGGAGTTCCCGAGCGAGCGGCCCGCGTGAGCGGATGGAGCTGGCCGCGCCCGGTCTCGGGATTGTGACGAGCCCCAGAAGACGGATCGTGCCGGAAATCGAGCCCTCGCCGTGAGCCGCAAGCTCTTGCTTTGGCGCGGAAGGGGGGCTAGGCTATGGCGGGTGGAAGGCCGTATTCCCCGCCGTGCCGCGGGCATCGATGCCAGGCTCGGACTCTCCGCATGCGGAAGCCGTCGGCCGATTCGCGACTAAAGCAGCTGCGGCCCGACTCGGCCATTCTCATTTATGGGCCCGAGAACGACATCAGCACCAAGACAACGGAAGAAGCCTTGAGGATCAGGGGGTTCTCGCAGGGCGTCGTTATCCCGGTCGGAAGCGCCGAGCAATTCCAGGATCTCGGCATGACGGCGGCGTTTAAGTCCTCGACCCCTTCGCGAATGGTTCGTTCGATGAGATTCGTGGAAGAATTCGGTCCGTCTTCTTGGACGCCCATGGCATCTGGACCCATCAAGGTGAAAATGACATAAGGCGGGTCTTTCGGCGTCGGGGGCCCTTGGGGCTCCAGCGCAGGAGCCGCTTCGCTGATCGAACCGGGAGAGAGAAACAGGCCCGCTGAGGCTGCCGCCGCGATGATTAGAGTGACACGGGTCATTTCAGCGTCCGGCCTCTTTCCTGAGAGCACGATAGATCACGAACTTGTCGCCCACTTTCTTATGGAAGAACAGCTCCTTGAGGTCGGTCGAAACGCTCGGCGCCTCGACGAAGCCGGAAAACGCCGTGAGAACCCGCGGCTCCTCGAACGGGACGTCCGGCGCAGGTCGGACGGCGACCATGGTGCGCATACGGCCGCGGTGGCTTGAGCGTGTGAAGTAGAGTTCCCGGCCGTCGGGCGAGATGTAGAGCGTCGCGCCGTCCGGGCTGACGCCGACGTCCCCGTTGACTGCCCCGAGATGGCGCGGCCAGATGT
The DNA here is from genome assembly GCA_028871595.1 of Elusimicrobiota bacterium. Next base: position 4,216 of record JAGWMT010000097.1, on the reverse strand, counting down.
CGCCCGGCGCCGGGCGGACGTTGGTCAGGCGCTTGCCGTCGAAATCGCCGACGAAGGTCGACTTGAGAGTCTTGGCGTACTCGCGGGTCGTCGAGAAGTAAAAATGGCCGGCGGCGTCCATGCTGGGGACGGCGTCAACTGCCTTAGAGTTGGCCCCGAGCAGTTCGCCAAGATACTTGAACGAGAGCGGCCCGGCGCGCTCGGCGAAATGGATATTGGTGTCGACGCTTTGCTCATTATTGAAAAAGAGAAAGCGGCCGTCGGGCGAGACGAAGGGCTCCATTTTGGACCTGTCACGAGTGGCCTTGAGTCCTTGGCTCAACCATTAAGAGGACTCCGGTGCCCAGAGCACGGACCCCCACATAGGCGAAAAAGATCGGTCCCGCCGGGAAAAGAAGGAGGAGGCCGGTAAGAAGCGTCCCGCCCGCCAGACTGGCCTGCAGTTCCGAAGCGCCCTCGTCATTGAGAATGCGGCGCCCATAGTCCGCCCACAAAGCCAAGGCACCCCGGTAAGCTGTCACCGCGACGGCCGCCAGAAGTAGAAGCACGCCCACGCGCAGCGGAGGAACTGCTTCCGCAGCCGGCCCCAGGATTTTCAGTAGCAGCAGTGCCACGACGGCAATGGCGAGGCCTATCCCGAAAGCCTTCGCGGCCGAATGCCTCTGAGCGACCCTATCCGACGCGGCCGCGAGCGCGGGAAACGTGGCCCGCCCCCACACCACGAACGCCAGAGCCCCCAAGCCGAGCGACATTTCGAGAGCCAACAGCTTGAATATGTTATCCATGTCCCTGCCTCCCTGCGTCTCCATTGATCCGGCTTGAGAAATGATCCGCGAACGTCGTGGCGAGGGCCGCGGCGAAGGCCGCAGCCAGCCACCGTAAGGGAACAATCCCGGCCCAGGCTATGGCATGCTGAAGGCTCGTCTCCCACCCGGAACCCAGCCCAGCCCACTCGCGCCACCGCAAAAGCGACCGCATGGAGTCCAGCACCGCCAAGCCCTCGCGCGGCGTCGCTAAGCCCCAGGTCTGGATCGTCCACAGGACGGCAGCCAGGATCACTCCCGCTGCCGGCCAAATCCACGCCGCAAAGGGGTTGGCCTCGGAATGCGGGCGGGGGAGCCTGGCAAGGATCTCCGGCGCGAGATCCGGAACTTTGGTCGCGCCGAACGCTCGGGGCAAGCTGGCGTGGAGGCGTTCGGCGCGGGACGCGTAGGCGGCGCAGCCGGCGCATGAGGCCAGATGGTCGCTCAGAGCCGCCTGTGCCCGAGCTTCGATGGCACCGTCGATCCGGTCCCACACCAGACATCGCATAGATTCGCAGGTCACGATTCCTCCCGCATGTTCTTCAGCAACCGCTCCCGCGCGCGGAACAGCCTCACCTTGACCGCGGTCTCGCTCAAGCCCCAGAGTCCTGCGATCTCCGCGATGGACATCCCTTCCTCGTACTTGAAGGCCAAGACCGACCGATCCTCTGGGCTAAGCCGGGCCAACCCTTCGCGCACGGGCGGCGTTTCAGTCTGCGCCTCGACTCTCTCCGGCATCGCCTCCGCCTCCTCGAGCGGCGCGTCCCGCCGCCGTCCAGCCCGCGTCATGGCGCGGCGCCAGACGATCTTGAGTATCCAGGGGCGGAAGGGGCGGTCTGGATCGAAACGGCTAAGCGCCCAATACGCCCTCAGAAAAGACTCCTGCGCTGCATCCGCCGCGTCTGCCGGATCGCCCGTGATACTCAAAGCGAGCCGGTATACCGCCGGACCGAACGCCTTGACGAGTTCAGCGAAGGCCTCGGTATCCCCTTCGCGAGCCTTAAGCACCCACTCCCGCGCAAGGTCATCGCCCGTCATGGCCTCTCCCTTGGGTTGCGTTCATGTAATACCCCGACGACTAAGGAAAGGTTACCGTTCACCAGAGTATTCCCGTCATCCCACAGAGGTGAGCAGGGCGCCATAGCAGCCGCCTTAGGCGCTTCATCGCCGCTCGGGACCTGCGTTCCGTTCTGATTTTTTGAGGACGTGAGAGAGTTCGTCGGCGACCTCCTCCGCCGCGGCGAATTCCGGCTTTTTCACGCTTAGAAGTATCGCGTGTCAGGACCGCCAGCGACCGCCCGAATCGGCACGAGAAACACGATACCGATCAAAGCCATCAGGCGGGGTCGAGGAGACTACACGTGCCATTATAGCTGTCGTCTTGGCGGCATGCCAATACCGAGACCTTTGTTATGTTGCGTCCTGCTGTGCCGCCTTCCTCGAATCGCCATCGCTCTCGCAACATAAATGCTCCTTGATGAAGATTGAAGCGTTCCGTCGGAGGGCGGACGCGCGCCCTTGGGGCGTTGAATCCGCGTGACCGCTACTATTTTCTCAAGCCGCTCTTGACAGAAAACCGATATCGATTACACTCCATCGTGACCCTCATCGAGACACCCGGCACTGGACGCCTCGGTTCAAGGTCGGTTTCGGACATGGAATCCGCTCCCGAAGAAATTGAAGGCGCCGTCATCCCGCTCCTGGGGCGCGCGCTCACGCCCGCCGAGGCCGCCCTCGCGGCGACCACGTCGGTCCACTCCTTGCCCCTGTCGCGGACGCTCCTGATCGCGTTCGCCGAGAGGGGATATACGACCGTGGCCGACTTGATTCGGGCCGCTTCATCTGCAGGGTCCTTCGGCCCGGTACGCGGGCGGCGCATCCGGCAGGCGATCCTGAGCGCCCTCGTCGGGGAGTTCTCGCCGGCCAGGCTGGGCGACGCGACTTTGGCCGAACTGCCGGTCCGCATCGACGGGCTGCTCGCGCGGCTCGACGAGCCGCGGCGGACCATCATCCGCCGAAAATACGGCCTGTGGGATGGGCATCGGCTCGACCACTACCAGATTCCCGCGGCTGTTTCCCTCGATTACCGATCCTCGACCCGCGAGGTCTCCGCGGCGCAGGGGGAACTCCGGAGCCTTCTGCGCGTTCGTTCAGAAGAGTTCCAGACCGCCCTGCGCTCCCTGTATCGCCGTCTGCTTGCGGCCAAGCAGGGCATGGCCGGCGTCCACGAATGGGAGGACCCGGGCTCCGCTCTTTATGAAGGACAGGCCGAGGCCTGCCTCGGTTTCGCGTTGCTGTGCCGCGTCGGCAGCGTCGTCCCGGAGCGACTCGTCGCGATGGGGCTCAACGGGGTCTGTTTCGATGGTCCTCTCACCAATCGCCGCCACGACGAGGTCGTGGACGCGATGAAGACGGCTCTCGTCAACGCGGAGCGCCCGGTCTCCTTCGAGCAGATGCGCGGCTGGCTGAGGCGCATCGAAACTTCGGAGGAGTTCCTGCGGCGCTGCGTCGCGGTCTCGCGCGAGCTGGGCTTCATGAAGTCCGGGATGATCGGACTGCGGTCCTCCTCGTACTTCGACGCGCACAGCCTGCGCGAGATGGCTCGCGTAGCACTGTCCTCGCTGCGCGAGCCCGCGCATTTCGAGCGGATCGCCCGGGAGATCGAACGCCTCTACCCCGAGCGCGCGCCGGTCAATCCGCAGAGCGTGTACCATGCGCTCGTGGTCCATAAAGACGAGTTCGTCCTGGCGAAGCACGGCGGCGTCTACGGACTGTCCGCGTGGCCGGTCCGTGCCGTGGACAACCTCAAGGACTTTCTGTCCGACTTCATGCGTCAGAAGGGCGGGAGGGCGTCGCGCGGGGACCTGCTGTCGGCCGCTCAGGAGAAAGGCTACAAGGCGGGCTCCGTCAGTTCGATCCTGTACGCCAACCGGGGCCTGTTCAGACGCGTCGCCTGGGGGCAGTGGGAACTGGCGGCGTAGGCGTGCGGCGCGCTGGGTAAATGCACGAAAGGGTGTAGTAGAATCCCTTCGATGCGCCGCGCACGTGTTCTGATCGTGGACGACGACCATGAGGTCCGCACGGCCGTTTTCCACTATCTCCAGGAGATCGCCGGCTACGAGTGCATCGCCGCGGCCAGCGGCGCCGCGGCTCTCAATTTGACGCTCCAGCGGAGTCCGGACGTGGTCCTCCTGGACCTCGCGCTCGGCGACATCAACGGCTTCGACGTGTTCCGCGCTCTGCGTTCGGACCCGCGAGCGCGGACGATCCCGACGATCCTCATCACCGGCCGCTCGGGAGCCGACCTCCTCGCCTCCGCCGGAAAATGCTCCGGCGCCTTCGACCTCCTGCGCAAGCCGATCGATCTCTCGAAGCTCGCCAAAACGCTTCGTGCGGCCCTCGACCTGCGCGCG
>JAGWMT010000096.1 GCA_028871595.1 Elusimicrobiota bacterium | reverse complement strand
TTCCACGCGCCGCGCGGGCTGAACGGCTGCTCGGCGTAGATTCTCTCGGCGTACGCCGGGTTGAAGCGCAGGAAGTCGATCAACTCGCAGGCGGAGTCGATCTCGGCCTGGTGCATGTTCTTCGACTGATTGAGCATGGTCGCGGCGTTCAAGGTCCAGCGCCAGTCGCCCGCCAGGAGATCGGCGGCCTTCAGGAAAATCGCCGCGCGGGACTCGAACGGCATCGCGGCCCAATCCTTGCGCGCCTTGAGGGCGGCCTTGATCGCCTTCGCCGCCTCGGAGGGCCCGCCCAGGTGCGCGCGACCGATCAACTGCGCGTGGTCGTACGGAGAACGGATCTCGGCCTTCCGGCCGCTCCGGAGTTCTTCGCCCCCGATCACCATGGGGACGTCCAGAACCTTGGCCTTCATCGCGTTCAAGCGGGCGAAGAGCTTCGCTCGCTCCGGGCTTCCGGGCGCGTAGCCGAGGATCGGCTCGTTAACGGGCGTGGGCACGACGAATCGGGCGTTCATGCCCCGATAATAACAAGAAACGACGCGAAACGGCGGGGTCAGGCCTATGGTTATTATGGTTATTTCCGAATAACCGTTATAACCATAGGCCTGACACCCGTCCTTACCTCAGGATAACAGCGCGTCGAGGCGGGCTTTGATGGCGGCCTTGGATTGGACGCCGACCGACTGGTCGATCAGTTTGCCGCCCTTGAAGTACAGCAAGGTCGGGATGGCGGAGACGCGGTAGGCGGTCATGGTCCCTGAATTCTCATCAGTGTTCAGCTTGCCGACCACGACCTTGCCCGCGTACTCCGCGGCCAGTTCGTCCACCACGGGCGACAGCGTGCGGCACGGGCCGCACCACGGCGCCCAGAGGTCCACCAGGACCGGCTTGTCCGCTCCCAGCACCTCCTTCTTGAAGGTCGCGTCCGTCAATTGAAGTTCGGTCATAATTCCTCCTCTATTCACGCCCTCATTCCACCGGCCGTCTGGATCGTCTGCCCCGTCGCCACCGCCACCTTGCCCTCCAGCTTGCGTGCGCTCATGTTCGATCTCCTTTATTTGAACATACAGTCAATAATTAACCGCAAAAAAATCATCCGCCGGCGGCCGCCAACGCGCGCCGCGCGACGCCCGACAACTCCGCGCGCGAAGAACCGGACTTCGCCAGAGCGCGGATACCCAGCACCGCGGCGAACAAGAAACGTCCGGTCTCCCGCGCGTCTCCCGCACCCCGCAAGCTCCTGTCCGCGCGGCCGCGCAAAACCGCCGCCGTGAGGCCGCCCTCGATGCGTCGGCGGTTGTCGGCCACGCAGCGGGCCACGCCGTCGTCATGGGAGGCGCGCTCCGTCGCCGCGTTTCCGATCAGGCACCCGCCCGGATCCGCGGACGCCTCCCCGATCACGATCGCGAACAGCCGTTCCAGCGCGGCACGCCCGGTCTTTTCACCGTTGAGACGCTCCAGCATCCTTACCGCGCGGGTCCCATCGTAGCGCCGCAAGGCGGCCAGGTACAGCGCCCGCTTGTCCCCGTAGGCGCCGTAAAGGCTGGCACGGCGAAGGCCCGTGGCCTTTTCCAGATCCTCGACGGACGTCCCGTCGAAGCCCCTGGCGCGGAACGTCTCCACGGCTCGGTCGAGGACGACGTCGGCGTCGAACGATCTCGGTCGGCCCATGACTTTATTATGGACTGTTCGTTCAATAATGTCAAGAGCCGCCGCGATCTGGTAAAGTCGTATTCATGGGAAAAGAGATCGAACGGAAGTTCCTGGTGACCGGTGACGGCTGGCGCAAGGGCGGCCGGCGCTCCCGTCTGCGCCAGGGCTACCTCTGCGCGACGAAGGAGCGCTCGGCGCGAGTGCGCCTGGAGAACGGCATCGGGACGATCACCATCAAGGGACCCGCGCGCTGGAACGTCCGCGCCGAATTCGAATACCGGATTCCCGCCCGCGACGCCGCGGAACTGCTCGACCGCTTGTGCGAACAGCCTCTCATCAAGAAGACCCGCACCCGGGTGCGCGCAGGCCGCCTTGTTTGGGAGATCGACGAATTCGAGGGCGCCAACAAGGGGCTTGTCGTGGCCGAGGTGGAATTGGCGCGCGCGGGACAACGGGTCGCCCTCCCGCCTTGGGTCGGGAAAGAGGTGACCCATGATGCCCGCTACCTCAACGCCAACCTATTCAAGAAACCCTACCGGACGTGGGCCCGTCGCGGGATGTAGTAGACTATCGCATCGCTCATCCCGACATCTGCCTGTCCTGCAACGCCGTCGCGCCCAAGTCGCTGGCCGACCACGCCCCCGCGTGCCAATTGGTGAAGCGCAAGGCCGCCGAGCGCGAGAACATCGACCGGATGCTCAAGCGCTACAAGCCCAAGAACACCTCCGGCCACCAGCGCCTCAACAAACCCGGGAACTGCAAGCTCTGCGGAGAGAAAGCGACCAGCCTCTTGTCCCACTTGCGGACATGCAAGGGCCGCCCGGCTCCCGACGTCCAACCCTGACCCGGATTCCGTAACAACCGCTTAACGGGCGCGACACAAGTCCTTAACCGCGCGCCGCTACGATGTGGGGGTCATGAATCAGGAACCCGAAACCTCCGCCGACCCTGCCGCGCTGCGTGATCAAGCTTTGAATCTGCGTGAATCCGTGAATTCCTCGCGCGCCAGACTGTATGCCCAGAGGGAGCAGTTGACGCGCCTGCGCGCGGAGCTCTCGGCGCTGCGCGCCCTGGCCGCGACGCCGCCGACCGGCGCCGCTCCGGCGTCGACGTCCGCCCCCACCCCCGTTCCGGCCCGCGCCTTCGCCGTTCCGATCCCCGTCAAGATTCCGTCCGTCTCGATGGTCGCCGCCGCGGACTCGGCGCCCGCGGCGGCTCCCTCCCGGACGGACGGAGGAAAGCGGACCTGGAGCGCTCTTCCGTACGCGGCCCTTCTGGCGGCCGCCGTCCTTCTGCAGCGCAACGCCTCGCTCCGCCGAGAGGCCGTTCCGGCCGATCCCGTCGTTCCGATCGAGACGGCGTTCGTCCCCCCCGCGCCGGAGGCCGCGTTCGAAGATCCGGGCGCCGACCAAGCGCTCTTGCTGGCGCACGATTTCCGCCTTCCCGGAGACGAGCGCCCCCTCGCCGAGCGGCTGAACGCGGGAGCAAATCCTCCCGGCTCGCGACCCGCCTGGACCGCGGAGCGCACCGGCGACCGCACGTACCGCGTCCGCTATCAATCGACGGACGACCAGCCCGATTACGAATTCGACGTGGACTTGGACGCGCGGCGCGTCGATCCGACGCCGGAGACCGCGGAGCTTATCGCTCCGCAGCTCGCGTCGCGCCGCTGAGCACGAAGGCCCGCGCCTCGCGCGGCTTCATGCCGCCCTTCTCCGCGATCACCAGGTTCAGGAACTCCCACGCCGCCTCCGGCCGCCCGGCCTGGACGCCGACCTCGTAAGCGGCCCCGCCCAGAACGCCGCGGAACATCAACGCGGTCGCGTCGGCCATGTCCCCCCGCGCCCAGCGGCGGCCGTCCTCGAACGCGCCCAAGGTGCCTTCGGCGATGAAGCCGATCCGGCCGGCCTTCATCCCCTCCCAGCCGACCAGTTCCATCGCGCGGAGAAGTTCCGCGGCCACGGCCGGAATCTCGCCTCCCATCCGGCGCGTGACCTTTCCCTCTTCCTGAAGCCAATGCGTGTACTCGTGGGCGTACAGCACGCGGAAATGGTTCTCGGGGTCCTTGAGCCGGCGCCAATTGTTCTTGAGCATGACGCGGATGCCGAACTTCGGATCGTAGTGGCCGTCGGGCAGGCCGCCGGAGATTTCGTAGGTCCAGCCCGAATGCCAGGCGTAAACCCAGACCTTGCTCCGCTTCAGGATCGAGGACTTCTGCCCGTCCGTCAGTTCCTGGCCCAGTTTTCCCGAAGCGACGGGAAGCTCCGTCTCCATCCAACGAGGAATGACGGTCTCCGCCATTGCCCGCTCGGCGGCCGCCGGACGTCCGGCCAGACGCGCGCGGAAGCGCGACCAAGAGCTCTCGCTCGGCGCGGGCACGGACGCCGGAGCGGCCGCGTCTCCGTCCAATTGCGCGCGGCGCTCGAAATCCGCCGCGGCCGCGGCCGACGAGTCCCCTTCGCCCAGGCCGCTCAGATCGGGAAGGGGAGCCGTCGCCGTCCGCAATAACGTCGGCCGGGCGTCGGCGCGGCGCGCCGGAGCAGGGGCCGGCGGCAGAGCCGGGGCGACCGGGGAGAGGGCGGCGAGAATCGCGGGCGAAGAAAGCGGGGCGGGCGCCGGGACGGCGGCCGCCAGCGCGGCGGGGAAGCCCGCCGGCGCCGCGGACAGCGAGGCGGCGAAGACTCCCGCGGCCGCCATGGCCGACGGGGAGGCGGGAACGGCTTCGGGCGCGGCCAATTCCAGCAGCGCCGCGCCGGAGGGAACGGCGGCGAGGGCCGCGACGACGACGATAAGGAGGATGCGCCTCATGACGTCAGTATGCCTCCGGATGGCGCTCGTCAGGGAGGGGCCTTCGTCCTAGACGGTCCGTGGGTCCTCGGGGAAGGATTTCCATCTTGAAATTCCGCCGATGGCGGTTATACTTCGGGGAGATGCGCTCGCGAATTCCGCCGGCCCTTTTCGCCCTGATCCTCGCCGCGTCCGGAGCCGCCGCGGGCGTGACCTCGGTCCCGGATATCCTCGTCACGCCGGAAGGCAGCGGCGGCTCCGGCGCCTCGGCCTCCGGCGGCGCGGCCGTCAGCCCGGGTCAGTTCGCTCCAGCCGCGCCGGCGCTTTCGGCGCCGTTGTCGCAGATGGCCCCGCTCCCCCCGGCGGCCGTCGGCCAACCGGCCCCGGCGGCCGCCGCGGCGAGCGGTCTCCCGCTTGCGATTCTGCCGGCGCCGGCGCCGTCCCCGGCGCGCGCCGCGCCGCCGCAGGCGGCCCCGCACATCGTCTTCGACGTGCGCGGCAGCCGCGGAGGCAACGGGGACGTGGCCGCCGCGTACCTGACGGCCTACGACCTCTTCTCCCGGACGCGCGGACGCGACGACGCCATTGTTCCCGCCGTGACCTTCGTCGCGGGAGAGATCGAGCGGCGCATTCTTTCGCGCTTGGCCGGCCATGAAGTCGGGGACGGAGGAGCCCTCTTCGACGGCGGCGCCCGCGTCGTCGAGGCCACTTTGCCCGCCCAGCACGCCCCCGCGGACGTCCTGATGAACCTGGCCGCGCACGACGGGGAATTCGACCGTCAGGGCCATATCCCGGTGAAGGCCCGCGGCGTGATCTTGACCCAGACGGTGTTCGGCAACACCGAATCCGCGGCGAAGGGCCCGGCCACCATGCTGGTCGGCGGCAAACGCCTGGAGTTGAGCCCCGCCGGCTTGGCCAAGAAAGACTCCGGAATCTACGCCGACCCGGTCGCGCGAGCCTTGCGCGGCCGATCGCGCGAGGACATCCGCTCCTTCACTCTGGAAGCGGCCGAGGCGGCCGACGTCAAGGGATCGGCCGCGATCGCCGCGGTGCTCAAGAAGGAGGTTCTCTCGGGCGTCGAGGTCGGATTGGCGTACGGGATCGGCATGGCGGAGGTGAAGCCGCAGTTCGAACGCTACGTGAGCGGACTGGCCGCGCGCGCGGTGAAGGAACGCGGCAGCCTGCTCATCGTGACGCCCTCCGCTTTCGACATCAGGGACATCAAGAACGAGCAGTTGCGCCGCCGCGTCGTCGTCTTCGACGGCGACGTTCCGATCCCGGAGATCACCCAACCGGGGACCATCTATATCCTGAAGACCGGCACCCTCCCGCACCGCCTCTTCGTCGGCCTGATGGCCTACTCGCGCCCGCCGCCCCTTCTGGCCGGCGACGGGGCGATGAGCGCCGCGGTGGGCCTAGGGCGCCCGTTCGTCATGACGCGCGTCCCGTGGAACGAGGAGAACCTCAAGGTCTATTCGGACCGTCTCGCGATGCGCGCCCCGAAGGAGAAGCGCGCGCTGATCGAGGACGTCTACCGTCACCTCAAGCTCGAACGCGCCGGGGAACTGGAATCGGTCGCCCCCGCCTTCGCCGACACGAGCCGCGCGATCCCGCTGCTGACGGACACGCTCTTCGGCGCCGTGCACGCCGCGCGTCGGTTGGACGCCCCCGAGGTCACGACCGGGGACCTCCTCGACGGCGTTAACGACGAGCTTCTCAAGACGTCCCTCGTCACCCAGCGCAGCCTTCAAGGCGACGCCGACGCTCGAGAGATCGCCTTCGAAACCCTGCGCCGCGGCAGCCCCAGATCCCGGGGACTTATGGTGGACGCCTTGAACCGCGACCTGGTGGGGCGTTTGTCCTTCCTGCGCCCGATCATGCGGTTGAACATCATGCCCATCAACGCGATGGCCGCGCGCCTGGCGCTGACCTTCGTGGCATTCTCCGAGGGGCGCCGCGCGCGGCGCCCCGCCCCGCGTCCGGGCGCCTAGGACGCGACGGTGAAGTCGATGTAGCCCTTCTCGACGCGCACGTCATCGAGACGGACCCGCACCGGGTCGCCGACCTTCAGCCCTTTCTCGCCCGCGCAGATCCGACCTTCGACGGGCACCGCGAAGATCCGGGCGTAGGTCCCCTTCGGGCCGGCGCCCGTCACGACGCCGGAGAACGTCTCGCCGATCCGGTGCTTGAGCAGCATCGCTCCGATGGACTTTTGGACTTGACGCTCCACCTTCTTCGCCGCGACCTCCTGGTCGGTGCAGCGGCGCGCGACGGCGGACAACTCCTCGAATGAATAATCGCGCGTCCGTTTGACCAGCCGTTGGGCCACCAAATCCACGTAGCGGCGGTTCGGAGCGGTGGAATGGGCGTACGCCTCGGCGGCCAAGCCGAAATGCCCGGTCTCCTCGTCGCCGGGGCGGTGCGCCTCGTACTCGCCGCGGCCGATCAATTTCACGAGCGCCAGGGAGATCTCGGAGAAGCGTTCCGGCTTCTCGCGCCGCATCCTGTCGGTGAAGCGCGACAACTCCAGCGCGCTGGGCTCCGCCGGAAGCGCGGCGTGGAAGCCCGCGGCATAGGCGACGATCTTCGCCCAACGCTCGGGTTCCTTGACGACGCGGCGGATCGAAACTTGTCCCCGCGCGTCCAGCTCCTTGGCCAGCGCGGTGTTCGAGGCGATCATCAACTCCTCGATGATATCGCCCGCGCGCGTCTGCGCGTGCGGAACCAGGGCGGAGACCATCCCGTCCGCGCCGGTGACCGCCTGCACCTCCTTCGTCTCGATGTCCAACGCCCCCAAGCGCTTGCGCGAGGAGGCCAAAGACTTGGCCAGCGCGTCCTGGAGACGGACCTGGTCCTGCAGGTCGGGGCGCCCTTCCAGTCCCGGAGGAGGCGGCGCTTTTCCGTCCAACCAATCCGAAACGGAAGGATAGGCCAATTTGGCTTTGTTGACCGTCATGGCCGGATAGACGGCTCCCGATTGGACCCGGCCGTCCGGCGCGATCAAGGTCTCCACGACCACGGTGAGCCTTGATTGGCCGGCCACCAGCGACGTCAGATCAAAGGAGAACCGTTCCGGAAGCATGGGGAAGGTGCGCACGCCGGTGTACACGGTCACGGTGTTGTGAGCGGCGAACTGGTCGTTGGCCCCGCCGTACGGAACGCGATGCTCGACGTCGGCGATGCCGACGTAAAGTCTGATGCCGCCGTCCGCCTTCTCCACGGCCTCGATCTGATCAAGGTCCCGGGATTCGGGATTGTCGATGGAGGTCCACGGAAGCGCGGTCAGGTCGCGCGTCCCGGCCGCATCCGCGACGGGCCGGGAAGCCTGCGCCTCAGCCAGCGCCTTCTCCGGCGGATGCGGGATGAAGCCCCCTTGGGTCATCGCGCGTTCGGCGACCTCCGCCAGCTGGGCCGACTCGGCATTGGTCATTGGCCGCTCAGAAAAGAACCGCGAAGCGGAGCTTCGGCTCGATGAAGTCCGCCCCGACGCCGCCCGCGAACACCTTATGGTACGAAACGTCCAGGCCGACCAAGCCGCGTTCCGCGCGCCACTCGAAGCCGACGCCGGAATGAATCCCCGCATAGACCGCGTTGCGGCGGACGATTTCCAAAGGCTTCAGTTGCGGATCGTCGGCATCGTTGAAGATGATCGACGCGCGCTCTTGGACCAGGTACGCCCCCGGACCGATGAGAACGTAAGGCCGGAAAGGCCCGAACGCCGGACCCAGCTTCAACGGCGCCGAGAGATGGATGATGTTCCCCAAATACGACAAGGTCAGAAAATTGCTGGCCATGTAGATGCCTCTATTCTGCACGCGCAGCGAGGAACGCACTCCGTAACCGCCGTCCAGCCCGTAGGAGAGCCAAGAATTCCTGCGATAGTAAACGTGGACGCCCACGTCCGGCAGTTGGTTCATCTTACCGGAGATCACGGAGCTCCCGGGAAGAGGCGGCGCCACCCAGCCCTCGCCGACCTCGTCGCCGACGGATTCGGCCACGAGCAAATCGTAGGCGCGCTGGTTGTCGATCACGTGGCTGAAGGTCGTCGCCTTCGTGGGATAAATCATGCCCAGGTCCAGGCCAAACTCCCAGCGGCCGTGTTCCCAGCGAGCGAATTGGGGGCCGGAATCCACCTGGGTGACGCCATCATCCGTTGCGCGCGCCGGCAGGCCGGCGAGGAGCAGGAGTCCGGCCGACAGCAACCAGCGCGAGGGGCGCAATTTGTTTTTCATGGGGGTGATAATTTATTAAATAATTGTCATCTTTTCGGCAACGGCCGCGAGACGTTGAGCCGGAACGCTTCCTTGATCCAGACCAGGAACGGCCCCTTGCGCACGTCGCCTTCGGCGACCAGCCGGATCCGCGCCGCCCCGGCGCCGTCCGCTTCCAGGCGGCCCTTCGCCGAATCCAGTTCCGCGCCGCGACAAAATCCGAAGACGACGCAGGCCGGCTCGCTGCGGATGAAGCAAACCGGCCCTTTGAGATCGAAAACGATCAGGTCCCCCGTCACCGCCGCCGAAGCCGACGGCGCGGCCTGGCGGATCAAGGCCATCAGGGCGGCCGCGATCCGCTTTTGCTCGCTCGGCAAACCGTGCAGATATCCCTGGATCGATTGCGCCACGCGGGAGTGTAGTCGTCAATCGCGCCCCGCGCAAGTGGCTTACCCTCGATGGGCCGCTGATATCCTAAAATCGCCATATGCTCCCGACGACGGCCCTTTCCCTCCTGCTGATCTCGTCCGCCTTCGCGATCAGCCCCACGCAGAACGTGGTGACCGTCTCCGTCCCCGCCGGCCTGGAATTTCACGCGATCTGCAAGGCGGCAAGAATCCCCTGCGCGATCGAATTGGACCTCGCCGCCGCGGGGGAGCCCGGCGCGCGCGGCGCGTTCCGGGAGCAAGGCGCGACGGTCTCGGAGGCGATGAACCGCGCCATCCGCCGCTACCCCGGACACCGCTGGCGGTTCCGACAAGGGATTCTCTACGTCACGCCGAACGCGCCGGACCCCTCCACGCCCCTGGACCGCGCGCTCGGACGCTCCTCGTTCCGCGAATCCCTGGAGACGTTGCGCGCGGAGTTCGGTCCTCCCGCCGGCTTCTGCGCCTCCCCGCACCGCGCCGATCCGGGACCCGCGCCCGCTTTGAAGCCGCTGGCGTTCACCTTGGACGGGGCCACGCCGCGCGCCGTTTTGAACGCGTTCCTGTTCCGGCAGGGTGACGCCGGCTGGGTGGCGGTCCGCGCTCCATCCTCCGGCGGACGGTTCGTTTACTGCCTGGACGTCATGTCCTACGGGACCGGCCCGCGGTGAGGACCCCGGTCCCGGGCGTCGAACTCGGCGCCAGCTTTCCCCTCGGGGCGCGGGTGGACGCGACGGGCGTGAATTTCTCGGTGTACTCCAAGAACGCCCGGGCGATCGAACTGCTTCTGTTCGACGAACCCGACGCGGAACGGCCGTCGCGAACGATCGCCCTCGAGCCGCCCCACCACCGGACCTACCACTACTGGCACGCCCACGTCGCGGGCCTCGCCGAGGGGCAGGTGTACGCCTACCGGGCGCACGGTCCCAACGACCCGCGCCGGGGGCTTCGCTTCGACGGCGACAAGGTCCTCTTCGACCCTTACGGTCGGGCGATCGCGCGACCGAGAAAATATTCGCGCGCGGCGGCCTGCGCGCCCGGAGACAACACCGCGACGGCGCTGAAAAGCGTGGTGGCGGACGCCCGCGGCTACGACTGGGAGGGAGACCGCCCGCTCGACCGCCCTTATGAAAGCACGGTGATCTACGAGATGCACGTCGGGGGCTTTACCCGGAACCCCAATTCCGGCGTCGCGCCGGGGCGGCGCGGAACCTTCGCCGGCGTGATCGACAAGATCCCCTACCTGAAAGATCTCGGCGTCACGGCCGTCGAACTTCTGCCGGTGTTCGAGTTCGATCCCTCCGACGCCCC
>JAGWMT010000095.1 GCA_028871595.1 Elusimicrobiota bacterium | reverse complement strand
AGAAGACATCGTAGACGAGCGAGTCGTTGTCGGGATCGACCGGCGCTTGCCAAGCGAGCGTGGCGGAGGTCGCGCGCGTCATGACGGTTCCCGTCCCCCCCGCCGCGGAAAACGCGCCGGGCGGGCGGTTGATCAGGTTCTGGTTGAAGCTGACGACGGGCGCCTGAGTCGCCTGGAGCGGCAGCCCAAGGTACGAGGCCTGCGCGACGACCTGCCAGAAATAGGTCGCCCCGAAGACCAGAGGCGCGCTGGTAAACGACGCTTGGCTGGCGCTGCCGATCTGCTGAAGGTTCGTCGCCCTGGTCGCCAGGTAGACGGAGTAGGTCACGGGGTCGCCGTCGGCGCTGCTTGACGCCTGCCAGCCGAAGGAGCCCGCCGAGGAGTGCTGGACGACCGTGCCGATGGGCCCCGTCTCGGCGGGCACGGAGAGAGGGCTCGCGAAGATGAAACGCTGGAGCGGCGAAGTGGCGGCGGGGCTCAAGTAGAGGATTCGCTGATCCCAGGCGCAGCCGACCGGGGAGTCTGAAATGAAGGAAGCCTGCAGCGCGCCGTCACCAGAGAGCTTGATGATTCCCTGTGGGCAGCCGGAAGGCCCGCAGACGGGCTGGCTGATATAAAGGGAAGAGCCGGAGTCGGTCCACATTGCGCGCGGGATGAAGTTGTAGTTCCAGCTCGACGCCGTATAGGTCGCCGCTAGCGTCTGATCGGCCGAGAACTTGAGCAGCTTTCCGCACCACTGGTCGGCGACGAACAGGTTCCCTTGCGGGTCGGCCGCCAGTTTTGAGGGCGTGTAGCAGCTGCCCGGCGTCGCGTCGGACCCGGGCATGGACGTGGACTTGAGAAGGTTGCCCTGGAGGTCGTATTGATTGATGGTCGCCTTGGTGATGGAAGATGGTCCCCCGCAGCCGAGGCACTGCAGATAGATCGGGTGATAGGTGTATTGGTAGGCTATGTAAACGCGGGCGTTGGTCCTGTCGATGACGGTGGAAACCATGTTCACGCTCGTGCCGATCGCGTAAGTGGCGCCGCCGCTGAAGCCGCCGGGGTTCTGGAAGCGGCGCAACGTGAAAGTTCCCCCATCCCCGTTGAGCACGTCCACGATTCCCGAGGGCTCCACGGCGAAGGCGACGGGAGTCGAGACGCCCGTGTCGAATGTGAACTGCGGCTCCAGATTCGGCGTGCGAAAGCCCGACACACCGTAGATCGTGGTGCCGCTCGTCAGGCCGAGGACGTAGAGGTTGCCCACCGCGTCGGTGCCGAGGCCGGCCACGGTCGAGACCGGAACGCTGAACGAGGTTTGAGGCAGGTAGGTCCCGGCCGTCGCCGCAGCGGGCAAGAGGAGTAGCAGTGGAATGGTCGTAAAGGCTTTCATGAGAGACGGACACCCCGGTCGTCGAATGCGGCCTTCTTTTGCGGCGGCTTGAGTGCCGATTCCAAGTTCAAGCCCGGCCGGGCCTCGGCCTGGACGCGCGTCAGCTCGCCGGCCGGGCCGCTGAGGGTCTTGTAGACGCGGGCCGTCCTCACCAGGCAGTCCTGATGGCCGGGCGCGAAGACGAGAGCCGAGCCCGGGGCTAGGTTCTTGAGCTTGTTGGGATGGATCTTGAAGTGGTCGACGCTCCGGCGCGACATCACTCCCGTCCGGCGCGCGCCGAAGATCCATCGGACCATCTGCTCGGTGTCCTCGGTCGTCGCGTAGGTCCCGAGGATCGAGGACCAGAACTCGGCGTCGTCCGGGCTCGGCGTCCGGAAGCAGACCTTGCAGCCGGAGGTGTTGTTGAAGACGGCCGAGTGGAAGGCCTCGGCGTCCATGCCCTGGACCTTCTTGAGCTGGCCGAGGTCCTGATGGGAGAGCGTCGTCCAGAGCCGGGCGGAGCCGACGGTGGCGATGAACGAGGCGAAAGCGGGCGTCGCGAACTCGGCGAACTCATCCAGGACCACTGAGGCCGCGCCGGGCTTCTCCGCCGATTGCTGGCGCCACGAGGCGATGGAGAGCAGCGCGGAGATGAGCATCCGGCCCAGCGGATTCGCGAGGACCTGAAGATGGCCGATGGGGATGGCGAAGTACGCGAGCTGGCCGTCGGCGAACACGTCTTCGAGCCGAATCTGCGGAGCGTAGGTGTTCAGCAGGGCGCCCAGCGAGCCGGTCGTCCAAGGACGGATCGCCGAGGTGAGCGCCGTGCTTTCCGGGTTCTGCTCGAACTCATGACGCGCGGCTTGCGCGACCTTCTCGTCCTTGCAGAGCCTGAGAGCTTTCTCGCGGCACTCGCCGTAGGCGAAGTAGAGGAAGCAATCCTTCAGCGTGTAGTCGAGGCCGGTGCTCCAGAACACCTCGGCCATGTTCTGGATCTTCGAGTAGTCCACGGAGCGGTAATAGTCCTGGCCCTCGCCCGAGGAGGTCGGCTCGCGCCCGATCACGCGGGCGATCTGGTTGGCGATGGCCGTCGCGTCTTGGCCGGGCAGCGCCCGAATCGGATTGAAGGTCATCGAGCGCGCGTCCTGCGGGTTGAAGTAGCGCACCTGAGCCCCCCGACCACAGCGCTGGGCGAGGCTTAGGAACTGGTCGAAGTCGCCGTGGTCTCCTTTGGCTTCCATGAAGAACACGGGCATGCCGCGGCGCATGTCCTGCGCGGCCAAGGAAAAAAGGAGCTGCGACTTTCCCGAGCGTGTCGGCCCCACGATCTGCATGTGGGCCTCGCGGGATTTCGCGCCGAGCAGCACCTTGCGGCCGTCCGCGGCCATTCCAAGCAGCGTGTCTTCCTCGTGGGACTCCGGAGCGAAGGACGCGGAGACCGCGGCGTCGAGGCCGGCCAACTCCGCGGGTTCCTCCCAGCCGGCGCTCCGGCCGCCGGCCGGCTTGGCGCGGACGATCCCCGCGGCCATGAGGAAGCCGAAGCCGCCGCAGAAGCCGAACCAGCCGAGGCGGAGTTGCCTGATCCGCGGCTTCGCCCAGCCGCTGAAGGCCGTGCGCTCCTTTAAGAGGAGATCGAAGCCCCGAAGGGGCATCACCGCCATGAGAACCGCAAGCCCGGCGCCCAGGAGCGTCGCCCCCAGCCGCTTGTGTCCCCTGGCGAGCAGGGCGAGTCCGGCCAGTACGACCGCCGTTACGGCGAGGAAATGAGGCGCGCTCACGCTCTTTCTCCCAAAGTGATCCGTCCGCCGCGGAAGCCGACGAACGGTCCGGCTCCCAGCGACTCCTTGAAGTCCTCGAGTCCGCAGAAATAGACGTGGTCCGCGCGCAGTTGCTCGGCTCGGCGGAGAAGCCGTTCCGTCCCGCCCGGGAAGCAAACGATGTAGAGCACGACGCCGTTCGGCGGCATTTGAAGCCGGTAGTTGTCCCACAGCTCGGCGTAGCGCCCGGCCGATTTCTGCGTCCGCTCGACTTCGACGGCCTTCGGCTGGGCCGCGTCTTGAATCCAGAGATCGGAAAGCCCGAAGTCCTTGCGCCCCGCGGTCCTGTTCCCCACGGAACTCATCAGATAGCGCTCCATCTCCGTCCAGACCCGAAGCCCCAGCAGCTCCGTCATCACCAAGCCCGCCGCGCTCACCGTCAGCTCGTGCCGCACCAAAGTCTCCGCCACTTCTCCGCAGAAAGTCGTCAGCTTGCTCCGCTGATTTTTCCGAAGCACCCCGTGCCCAATGCTCGTCAGCGTGTAAACCGTCGGCAGGTTCGTATAGCTATGTCCCCGCACAAATCCCGCCTTTTTCAGTCGATCCATTCCCTTATAAGCCGTTCCGCTATAGTCCTCTCTTGTCACCGAGTTAAAGAACAGTTCCATCCTTTTTTCTTTGTTCAGTTCTCTGTGAAACATCAATCCATCCACTTGTCCTAATCCCAAAACCCCCCACTTTTCTAATGCAGATAGAATCTTCAAATTCCCTTCTGTCAACCAAACCACTGGTCCTTTTTCAGTTTGAATCACCATCATTCCCACTTCCTTCCCTCACTGCCCTTGACCCCCCCTCCCTCCTGACCACCCTCACACTCTTTTGTCGTTGTGGGAGGGTGGTCAGGAGGAAAAGCCGCGCTTGCGCGGCGCAGAGGGGGGCGGAAAGGGCAGTGAGGGATTGGATTTTTCATCGTTCAGTTCTTTTGAGAGTTCTTCTGGCCTGCCAGAAGAATTGCCAGAAGGAGTTTTCCGTTGGGGTTGGTCACCCCTTGAGCTCGAATTTCCCCTCCGCGACCTCCTTGGCGAGAAGCCGGATCGCTTCGGACACGAGCCGGCTGCGGCTGATATCCGTGCCCTGCTTCATGAACTTCAGCTTCTGCTCATCGACCAGGACGACGTCCTTGAGCGACAGATAGAGCTGGACCTTGATGAAGCGCGAGAGCTTCGAGCTGCGGCCGTCCGCGCGCGGCGGCTGGCCCTCCGTCTCCTCCAGCGTGCTCAAGCTTCCCTCCTCCTGCTGCAACCCTTCCTTGTCCATCGTTGATTCCTCCGTGTGAATCCTTGATCCGCGCGGCAGGTGGGAGAAGTCCTCCCAAGTTTGTTCCGGACTGGAGACCCGGCTGCCCGCGAAAGCGGCCCTCACTTACATATGCGTTTGAGCCGGGCCGTTTCCGACGTTCGCCTCGGGAAGGTGATGGGAGAGCAGCTCGTCCCACCACTGGTACTCGCGGGTTTGGCGGTGCTTCCAATCGGTCCGCACCTCGCGGATGCCTTCCTTGATCGCCTCTTCGCGCAGCAGAATCTCCAGCGGGTCGCCGTCGAAGATGGAGGGGCACGCCGGCTCCGGGGAAGGCCGCTCCTCGCTCCAGGGGGCGGGAGTCCTCTCCCTGCTGAACAGCTTGGCGGCGCTCTTGCGCGCGCGGAGCATGTCCATGCAGACCTGCCAGAGCTTTCGGTAGAAGAGCGACGGCCCGGTCTTCCCCTTCAGCAGCAGCACGCAGGCTTGGGCGACCGCGTCCTCCGCGTCCGAGCGGTTTCCGAGCATGCGCTGAGCCCAGGCTTGGGCGCGGTCCTGCTCCTCCTGGAAGAACTCCGCGACCGCGCGCCGCCGCAAAGCCTCGTGGCGGCTCAGGATCTTCTGGAGGTAGCTGGGAGCGAACTCTTCCCAGTGGTTGAGGCCGCGAAGCTCGCGCCTGCGTCTGACGTTGTCGAGGCGGGCGAGCAGGTCTTCGACGATCTGCTTCGGGGTCTTGTGCGGCTGCAGCAAGGACTTCGCCGCTCTGCGGGCGAGCGCGGCGTCCGGATTTTCGGCGACGGCGACGATGACTACGTTGTGCGGGGCCATGAAGGCACCATCCCTTCACCAGCCTCCGGTTCTCGGTGGGTCGGCGATTCTATTGAGGCGTCGGGCTCTGCCCGTCCGCCTTTTCAGGGTCGCGCCTGTGGCCTCGCGCCAGGGCCGGACGGGAGTCCGGCGGGCGTAAGGCGTCTCTCTGTGCGAGAGCCGGGGACTTTACCTCCGCTCTAATCGGGCCCTTGGCCCGAAACGCGACGCCTGGAAATCGGTCAGTCTTGGAAACTTCAGCTCATGGTTGAACGCCCCGTCCCCTCCCTCGAAGCCTTGGCCACGAGGCGCCGGAACCGGCGCCCGCCCTCGGTCACGCGGGCGATCACCGGCCGCCCGCGGCTGAACCGGACCTCGGCCAATCGGCCGGACCCGATCCGGGCGCAAAGCGCTCGGAGGGCCTGCCAGTGGGCGTCGAAGCTGGGTCCGGCATCGACCGTCGCGGCCTCCGCTTGGCCGAAGACGAAGCTCCTTTGGATGCCCTCGCACGCCACTATTCCGCCTTCCACGACATGGACCCCATGCATGGTGCAGTAGGGATATTCTGAGGCGACGAGCATCAGCATCCCCGCCCACCGTCCGTCGTCGCTCGTGGGGAGTCCGGCAATCGCCGGCATATGCTCTCGCTGGACGTCTTTGAGACTGAACGCGCCTTCCATCTTGCACTCTCCCGCGCGTTTCCGTTCTTTACCTGCCGTCATGCGAGACGGCAAATAAAAATGGGAAACGAGCTCGGCTACTCGTTTCCCGTGGTCTCATCCCGTTTCGGCGGGATCGTGGATACCCTCGCGCCAATCCGCGAGGCTACACGGCATTACGTATTTCGGTGAGCAATTTCGATGCCAAATCAAAAGACGCTCCCGGTTATTCCTCCGACGGTATTGTGCCGCCTTGAAGATTCTCGTTTGAGAACTTATTTCCTATAATGTGACACTATGTCTCAGGCGATAAGCCCCCTCCGCGAGCATTATCCCCTCGTCGATGGGCAGATGTTCTGCGCGGCACGACGTCCGTTTTCCCGCGGCGAATCGGTCGTGGTGACCATCCCCGGCGGGCCCGGGCTCAGCGGGGATTATCTTCAGCCCTTCCTGGCAAAATTATCCGAAGCCACGGCGCTGAACACCGCGCTGCTGGACCTTCCGAACCACGGGCGCTCGGTGATCAAGCCCGAGGCGATGCCGCTCACTTATTCCGGCTGCCTCAAGCTGCTGGATTCCGCTCTCCACGAGATCAGCGGCAAATGCGGAGGCATCGTCCTGTTCGGACAATCCTTCGGCGCCCGCCTGGCGTTCGATCTGCTGGCGACTTCCGGCATCAAGTTCCGCGGCGCCGTTCTGACCGGGTTCCCCTACCAGTTCGAAATCTCAAAGGCGCTCCTGCGGAAGCTGGGAAGCCTGGAGCTAGAAGCGTTTACCGGAAGCCCGAAGGACGAAGAAGTGTTCGCGCGGAACTGGCGGAAGCTGATTCCGCACTACACGGCCCAACCGCTGGCGACAGAGGTCTTCGAGCAGCTGGCGTCCGGCACTCGGTGGGCCGGAAACGACGCGATGATCGAGGCGCCGCCAAGCCTGGAGAGCGTCGCCGCGATAATCAACGCCCAGCCCGCGGCCGCGACGCGGGTACTGATCCTTCAGGGGAGCGCCGACCCCGTCGTGCCGGACCGCAACACTGAGGCACTCAAGCGCGTCATACCGGCCGCCAGATTCCGTGAGGTTCCCGAGGCGGGCCACTTCGTCATGATCGAAAAGCCCGAGCCCACTTTGTCGGCGATGGCCGACTTCATCCGCGGGCTCGGAGTGGTCGGTGCCTAAAAGACGACGGTCTAAGGCCGTCTTGGCCGGCGTCGTCTTGTGCGCCGCGATCGTCCTTGCCGTCTTGTTCGGCCGCGGCCGAAAAATGGAGTCGGCAGCGCCGCTGCGCATGCTCTTCACCTATCCGATCACCTACCTGAGCCCGGTCCTCTACGACGATTGGGAGACGGTGTTCATCGGCAACCATATTTACGTCAGGCTGTTGCCCGAGGACGACAAGCCCTCCGTTCCATACCTCACGAAGGAGATCGACGTGAAGTGCGTGGAGCCGGCAGGGGACGACATCGGACCGGCTTGCAGGAAGCTTCGGGTCGCGTTCGCCCCTCGCGGCTTCGCCGACTGCGCCGGGCGCCGTTATGAGGCCGGCGACATCCGAAAGGAGTTCGAGGCGCTCTTGGCGGCGAAGTCCTGGTCCATTCCCGGCTGGCGGCGCTGCGACGGAGACGCGGGCGAGGTCTGCGTCACCGGCAAGAACACCGGGGACATCCGGCGCAGGCTGAAGAACCTGAACTTCCGATTCGGCTGGTCGAAGCAAAGAGCGGAAGACACAGTCTTCGGAGCCGGGCCCTATTGCCTCAAGGCGAGGTTCAACGCGAAGAAAGCCATCGAGACCGGCAGCTTGGAGCCGATGGAAGCGGACCCGCCGCTTCCCCGCGTCGAGTTCGCCGTGGGCGGGAGCAAGGACTCCGACTTCGACGTCGCCCTCTATGGCACCCGGGACTTGTTGAAGGGGTCCAGGCTCAACATGCAAGCGCACACGCCGCTGGCTTACTATGTGGTCACCAACCCGGCCCTGGCGACGGCGCGCCTTCCATGGAACGACGAGGCGACTCGGGACGCGATCAGCGCTCATTTCATCCGCACCGGCGTCTTTTTCCCGCAGACCACCGGCATAGAGAAGCTCGTGCCGGGAGGAGCGGCGCTTGATTCCGGCGGCAAGAACGCCCCGCCGCGCATGCCGCTCGAGTTCGTGCTCCCCGATTACTTGCCCGGCTGCCAGGAACTCGCCGCGGCGCTTACTGCGGGCTGGAAAGGCCAAGGCCGCGCGAAGGCGAGCTGCACCAACATCGTGACCTACATTCAGCGCAGGGTGCGCGAGAAGCGCGGAAGTTGGTCCGGGTTTCTCGTGGGACTTTCCCCCGCCGACCCGGGAAGGGATTCTCTCAAGCTCCAGTATTTCTCGAAAGACTCTCCCGACAGCCTGACCTACGAGTACCCCAGCCCCGACGCTCTCTTTTACCGGGTCGGCATCGGCCAGTCTCTCGTGACGGTCGACGGTCAGCATGTCTGCGACCTCCGGCCGAACGTGCTGGGGCTTGGGGACATCTTCGCCACGGATTTCATCCGATGCCGGAACTGATCCCGCCCGCCGGCCAAGAGGGCTTCACGGACTATCTCTGGCGGAACACGCGCTCCAGCGTGCTGCTGTCCTGGGCGATGATCGTCGCGGTCTCGATCCTCGCCTACTCCGGCATCCTTATCGTCTTGAAGAGCAGGCAGCTCCATGCGAGCCTGAAGATCGCGGCGGAGACGGTTCACGAATCCCTCCAGGCCGGGGACTGGCCTCTGGCCTTGGGGCACCTGCGCTCCCTGGAAAGGAGCGGACACGCGTTCCAGATCACGCTGAAAAACAAGGCTCGCGGGACCGACCTCTCGGGGCCGTTTGGGAGCAAGCCGTTCGGCGTCGGAGCGCTGTGCGCCGAAGAAAACGTGGACGGCCAATCCAGCCTTACGGGCTGCATGCGCGTCCTCGGGGCCACGGAAGTCTACACGCTGGCGTTCTTTCTCGTCTTTTCCGGCGGTGTGTTCCTCGTCGCGTTGCGGTTCTTTCAGACGAAGATGCGATTCTTCATGAAGAAAGTGTCGGACGAACTGGGCAGGATTCCGGCGCTCAACGCGAAACGCGAGAGCGCCGCCGGGAGCGGACAGTCCGGCATCCTAGAGGTCGAGGCGATACGGACCCATATCTACGAACTGCTGAAGAAGATCGAGAAAGCCTCCGCGTCCCAGGCTCTCGCGCAGATGAGCGTCCAAGTGGCGCATGATATCCGCTCGCCCCTCGCGGCGCTCGAAGCCGCCTCGGGAGACGTTGCCCAGCTCCCCGAGGACAAGCGCGTCTTGATCCGCAGCGCCGCGGGGCGCATTCGGGACATCGCCAACGATCTCTTGGACCGGCATCGTCGGGCAGCGGCCGGGAGCCCGGACGGCGAAACCGGCCGGGACAGCGTCTCCGCGCAGCTGCTTTCCAGCTTGATCGATCCGGTCGTCAGCGAGAAGCGACTCCAGTTCCGTTCCCGGCCCGGCATCGAGATCGAGGCGGTGCCCAGCGCCGCCGGCTACGGCCTCTTCGCGCAGGTCCAGCCCGCGGAGTTCAAGCGGGTCCTCTCCAATCTCATCAACAACGCCGTCGAAGTCCTGGAGGAGAGCGCGGGCGTGGTGCGCGTGGGTCTTTCCGCTCGGGAAGGGCGAGTCCTCGTTTCCGTGGAAGACAACGGGAAGGGCATTCCCCCCGAGATCCTCGCGAAGCTCGGAGAGCGTGGAGCGAGCCACGGGAAAGCAGAAGGTTCCGGGTTGGGCCTCCATCACGCGCGGACTTGCGCCGAGTCCTGGGGCGGCCGCTTGGAGCTTGTGTCTCAGTCCGGCCAAGGGACGACCGTGACGCTGTCGTTACCACAGGCGGCCCCTCCGGGCTGGTTCATATCGGAACTTCTCCTCGTTCCGGGCAAAGCGGTCGTTATCTTGGACGACGACTCCAGCATCCACAAAGTCTGGCAGGGTAGGGTGAGCGGCATGAACCTGGAGGCTCGCGGCATCGAGCTACAGATGTTCTCGGCCCCGGAGCAGTTGACGGCCTGGACGCGAAAGCACCCGGGCGTTGCGGACGAAGCTCTCTACCTCCTCGACTACGAGCTGCTGGGACACGAGGAGACGGGTTTGAGCCTCGCGGAAGAACTGGGGCTCGCGGCGCGGACGGTCCTCGTAACGAGCCGGTTCGAGGAGACTGGCCTCCTCGAAGAATGTCGAAAGCTCCAGGTCCGCGTGATCCCGAAGGGCCTGGCGGCCTACGTGCCGATCCGCGTCTTGGAGAGGCGGTCGGCCGGGCTGGAGCGCTGGGACGCGGTGCTGATCGACGACGACCCCCTGGTGCGCCGGACCTGGGAAATGGCGGCCGCGCGCGCCGGCAAGAAAGTGCGGGCGTTCGGCTCCGCGGCGGACTTCTTCAAGGATTCGGAGGCGTTCGACCGGAAGACGCCCGTCTACGTGGACTCAAGCCTCGCCGACGGCGAGAAGGGCGAGGAGGAGTCGCGGCGGATTCACGAGCTGGGCTTCGGCGAGATATACCTCGCCACC
>JAGWMT010000441.1 GCA_028871595.1 Elusimicrobiota bacterium | reverse complement strand
ATGGCGATGGATTTCTATGAATTGGATCCGGACGTCGTCGCCATCGCGCGGCGCTGGTTCACGAACCTCCGCCTCAGCCGGGCCGACATCCGCATCGTCACCGGTGACGGCCGGCTTTCACTGAAGAGCGCCGATGGCGCCGCGTACGACGCGGTCATACTGGACGCCTTCAGCAGCGGGGCCGTGCCCCTCCACCTGTTGACCAAGAACGCCGTCGCCCTCTACGTCCGCCGCCTCAAGCCCGGCGGCGTGATCCTGGTGCACGTGTCGAACCGTTATCTCGACCTTCGCCCGGTGTTGGCGGCCGCGGCCCGGGACCTCGGTCTTTCCGGCGCGTCGAAACGCCAGGTCTTCGCCGGCCGCGTGGAAGACGGCCTCACCGCGTCGGTCTGGGTCGCATTGAGCCCCGACGGGACGCGCATTGAACGTCTCGCGCGGGAAAAGGGCTGGAGAACGTTCGACGGGAACACCCCCGCCGCCGTCGCCTGGACCGACGCCCACGCCAGCATACTTCACGCGCTGGCCTACTGAGTTCCCGACGTCAGTGCGGCGGCGGGAAAGGGCGCGGGTGCGACGGGACCGTCTGCCACTTGGAGCGGTCCATCGGCGTGCGCAGGAAATAGTCGGTCACCGACCCGGCGGGATCGCGGCCGAATTTGCGGCTGGACGGAATCTGAGGGAGGCGGACGAACAGCACCGCGACGAGATCCTCCTGAAGGTTCTTTTCGAAGGGGGTCAACTCCCGGCCCAAGGGCTCCGCGCCGAAGGAGCCCGACAGGCTCATCAGGTCCCCCCCGACGCTGTCGAAGGACGCGCGCGGGAAGCTGCGCGTCGGCTCCTCGCGCAGCGATTCGTAGACCTGCTCGCCGGCCTTCGGATCATGCGCCGCGGTCGAGACGAGCGCCGAGATCGCCTTGGCGATGAGCGCGGGGGTCTTGCCGTTCTCCGGGAATTTCCAGCCTTCGGCTCGGACCGGGTCGGCGATCAGCGCGGTGCAGTTCATGTGCGTGTGCTCGTACTTGATGTCCTGAGCGTAATATTTCGCGTATTGGTCCTTGAACATCTCCTGAACCTGAAGCGGAACACGGGGATCTTTCATGATCATGACCAGCAGGTACGACGGCCGGTACCAGCTCTGACCGCTGTTCAGATCGGCCATGTACTTGTCCATGGGGACCATGCTGGCCACGATCCCTTTCTCGCTGACCGTGTTCATGTCGTAGAAATTGTCGAACATCCAGTCGGCCATGCTCCCGCCGGGTCCATAGCGTCCCGTGAACAGGCTGGAGTGGCCGGCCAGGGACTCGTCGTCGTCGCCCTGCGCGCCGTTGAGCATGAAGCCCATCACGGGCTTGCCGTCCCACTCGCGGCCCGCGCCCGGCTTCTCCCATAGCAGCTTCGTCTCGAAGGGGGCCGTCGCGCCGCCTTTGTCGGCGGCCACGAGCGCGTCCACATCCTGCGCGCTCTTCACATCCGCGTCGCCCAGCTTCGACGAATCGATGCGGAAATCCTCCGGCCAGATCGTCCGGGCGACCAAGGTGCGCACTCCGCCCACGTCGGCGAATTCGCCGCGGACGCGGACCGTGCCGCGGCGCAGGTAATCCAGGCTGGAGGCGTCATAGAAGGAACGGTTCGAGGGAATTTTGTCGGTGGTTTGGAACGCCACCACCGTTCCGTCCTTCAAGGTCGCCGAGCGCCCGTCGGCGGAAAGCGCCACGCCTTCCAGCATCTCGTGCGAGCCGATCCAAACGATGGCGGGGGTCCCGGCCTTCGGCGTCGCGATGACCTCGTCGAGAAAATACCACTTGCCCTGCTCGGGGCCGCGGCACTCCGCGCAGCGGCCCGTGCCCAGCACGAAATCG
>JAGWMT010000440.1 GCA_028871595.1 Elusimicrobiota bacterium | reverse complement strand
CGCTGGGCCAACGCCGGCGTCGCCGACCGCGTGCTCGATTACCAGGTCTGGTGCGGCCCCGCGATGGGAGCGTTCAACGAGTGGGCGCAGGGCAGCTTCCTGCAGGCGCCCGAGAACCGCCGCGCGGCCTTGGTCGCGCGCAATCTGCTCTACGGCGCCGCCGTGCTGACACGCGCCCATTTCCTCCGCTGCCAGGGCGTCGCGCTCGACGCCGAGACCGTCCGGACCGCGCCGCTGACGCACGAAGAACTCGACCGCCACTTGAATTAACGCAAGAGAGTCCATGAACCAGGATCCGAAGTCCGTCCCGCTCGCCGTCGTCGGAGTCGGCTGTCTCTTCCCGAAGGCCAAGACCTTGCGCGAATACTGGGCCAACGTCAAGAACAGGGTGGACGCCATCCGCGACGTCCCGCCCAGCCACTGGCGCCATGAGGACTATTTCGACAAGGACCCGAAAAAGCCCGACCACGTGTACGCGTACAAGGGCGGCTTTCTGGAGCCCTACGACTTCGACTGCTCGGAGTTCGGCCTGGCCCCGAACACCTTGGAGGCCACCGATCCGGCCCAGCTCTTCAGCCTGGTGGCCGCGAAGATGGCCCTGGCCGACGCCGGCTATCCCGTGGACAAGGACTGGGACAAGAGCCGCGTGTCCGTCATTTTGGGCATCACCGGGGCGCTGGAGCTGGTCGTGCCGCTGGGCGCGCGCCTGGGCCACCCGATCTGGCGCAAGGCCCTGGCCGACGCCGGCGTGCCGAAAGACGTGGCCGACGACGTGGTGGAGCGCATCGCCGACGGCTACGTGCCGTGGCAGGAGAACTCCTTCCCGGGCCTGCTGGGCAACGTGGTCGCGGGCCGCATCGCCAACCGCTTCAACCTGGGGGGCACGAACTGCGTCGTGGACGCGGCATGCGGCTCCTCGCTGTCCGCCGCGCACATGGCCTGCCTGGAACTGCAGGCCGGCCGCGCCAGCATGGTGATCACCGGCGGAGTGGACACCTTCAACGACATCTTCATGTACACCTGCTTCACCAAGACGCCCGCCTTGTCCGTGGGCGGCAGCGCCAAGCCGTTCGATTCGTCCGCCGACGGCACCACCTTGGGCGAGGGCGTGGGCATGGTCGTCCTGAAGCGCCTGGCCGACGCGGAGAGGGACGGCGACCGGATCTACGCCGTGATCCGCGGCATTGGCTCGTCCTCCGACGGACGGGGCAAATCGATTTACGCGCCCAGCGCGGACGGCCAGACGCGGGCTCTGAAGGAAGCCTACCGTGTCGCCGGGGTGACTCCCGACACGATCGGACTCGTTGAGGCCCACGGCACCGGGACCACGGTCGGCGACGGGATCGAAGTGACCGCGCTCAGCGGGGTTTATCGCGAGGCCAAGAAAGAGGGGACGTGGGCCGCGCTCGGGTCGGTGAAATCCCAGATCGGCCATACGAAGGCCGCCGCCGGATCCGCGGCCTTGGTCAAGGCCGTCATGGCCCTTCATCACAAGGTGCTGCCGCCGACCATTAAAGTCACCGAACCTTTGAAGGTATTGGAGAATTCCCCGCTGTACCTGAGCCTGGAGAAACGCCCCTGGGCCGCGCCCGAAGGGCATCCGCGCCGGGCGGCGTGCTCGGCATTGGGTTTCGGTGGAACCAATTTCCATGCGGTGCTCGAGGAGCACGGGTCCGCGAAAACGGAAACGGATTGGGATGCCGATGTCGAGATCATCTCAGTGTCGGCCAAAACGACGACGGAGCTCTCGTCACGGGTCGAATCGCTGAAGACATTAGGTTCATGGGACGAGGTTCGTTCGGCCGCGGTGAAAAGTCGTGCTGCCTTCGTGTCCACGTCGTCGTACCGACTTGTGATCGTCGCGGA